>JAZRJZ010000025.1:0-13196 GCA_045646085.1 Candidatus Nanosyncoccus sp. | reverse complement strand
TAGATCTCTCTAGTTGGAACACTTCTAGTGTGACAAATATGTCTAATATGTTCCAATATGCCGGCTACAGCACCATCACCTTCACTCTAGACCTCTCTAACTGGAATACTTCTAGTGTGACAGATATGGGTGCTATGTTCTCCAGTGCCGGCTACAGCGCTACCACCTGGTCTGTCACTATACCAAAGACCAACGATGGCACCACTACAGGCTCAATTAATAATACTACCTCTCGTTTATACGGAAAAACTACTTCTAATTATGCTGCTCCACCATCGGGAAAATCCTTCACCCTCGCAAACTAATCATTGCCTCATTTCATTTCGTCTTAATCGCAAACCGCTAGTATGCTAAAATATAACTATGTACATAGTAATCGAAGGTCAGGATGGCACGGGCAAATCCACTCAAGTTGAACTGCTAAAAGAATACTACGAAAAGCAAGGTCGAAAAGTCGTCATGATGGAGGAGCCAGATGGCGATCTCCCCCAGGCACACGATCTTCACGACCTGATTCTCTCTCGCGGCTATCATCTCGAATCGTTGACCAATGTCCTACTTTTTACTGCTGCACGAGTTGAACTCTGGAAAAAGATCGCCGAGCCAGTTCTCAAAAACCACGGCATCGTGATTTCCGCTCGCAACTACTGGTCGACGCTTGCCTATCAAGGCTATGGCGAGGGCGTATCGCGTAGCAAAATCATCAAACTCACTAAAGAAATGCTACCAGAAAAGTATTTTAAACCCGACTACGGCTTCATTCTCACCGTTTCAGACGAGGTTCGCGAAAAGCGTCAAAGAATTCGTGGCAAAGCTGCCGAAACCTTCGAGATGAAGCAACACGATTTCCAAGCCAAAGTCAACGCCGCCTATCCCAAAATCGCCAAAGACTTTGGTCTCACAATCATTGACGCGTCCGGTACTATCAAAGAAGTCTTCGACTTAATTATCAGCAAATTGTGAATTATATAATTCTGCATAATAACCATTTAGCTTCAACAATTCTTCATGGTTCCCTTGTTCCACTACGGCGCCATCTCGCATTACCAAAATCAAATCCGAATTTCGAATCGTAGATAACCGATGCGCAATTACAAACGACGTCCGACCATGAGTTAATTTCTCGAACGAATCTTGAATCAGTTGTTCAGTTCTAGTATCTACATTTGAAGTTGCTTCATCCAAAATCATCATCGGCGGATTCGCCACCATCGCACGAGCGATAGTTATTAATTGCTTTTCACCCGCAGAGATATTATCTGAATCTTCCGATATCGGCGAACGATAAGCTTTTGGCAAAGCCTCGATGATATGATTAACATTCGAAGCCTTCGCTGCGCGCTTAATATCTTCTAGGCTCGCGTCTTGATTTCCATAGCGCAAGTTTTCTTCAACTGTTCCTGAGAACAACCATGTATCTTGTAAAACCATACCAAACATCTGCCTTACGTCCGCGCGCTTCATTTCGCGCGTCGGCACGCCGTCAATCGAAATATAGCCAGAATTAGGTTCATAAAATCTCATTAACAAATTAATAATAGTGGTCTTGCCCGCTCCAGTCGGCCCCACTATTGCCACTTTCATCCCAGGCTCCACTTTTACAGAAAAATCTTTTATCACCTGCCTCCCTTCGAGGTAGCCAAAATTCACATGATGAAACTCGACTTCACCGCGTACATTTTTAATCTCAAGTGCCGGTTCGGCATCCGGTTCTTCTTCCGGTTCGTTCAAAAATTCAAATATTCTTTCACTCGCCGCCAGCAATGATTGAATCGTTGAAGTAGTCGAAGCGATTTCGGTGATCGGTCGATTAAAGCGCGAAACATATTGAATAAATGCCTGAATATCACCGATATTCATTCTGCCCTGTATCACAAAACTTCCGCCTAGTGCACAAACCGCCACGAAACCAAGATTAGTAAACATATGTGTGACCGGAAACGACAACGACGAAAACACTTGCGCTTTTCTCATAGCTGTAGTTTGCTTCTCGTTGATTTTATCAAACTCCTTCAACGCCTCATCTTCATAAGAATTTGATTTTATCACGATCTGTCCTGAATAATCTTCTTCGATTTCGCTATTCAAAACTCCCAACAAATCTTGTTGCTCTTTGAAATACTTTTGCGCGAATTTCATAATTTTTGCCACTACAAAAACAGAAATCGGAATTACCACAAATGTAATTAATGATAGTGGCACGCTAATCGTCAACATGATTATCATTGTGCCGACTAACGTCGTGACGCTCAACGAAACATCTGCGATTTCCTGCGACATCGAAGTAGTCAATACATCCACATCATTTGACATCCTAGACAGCGTATCACCGTATTGATGTTTATCAAAATACGCAATCGGTAGCTTTGAAATTTTATCCAAAATTGCCTCACGTAAATCTTTCGTATAACGCGCCGACACCACTGCCAAGATATAAGCCTGAGCATAATTAAGGAGCGCCGAACCGACGAAAAGAATAATCACGATCGTAGCCTTGCTCCCCAAAGTCGTCCAATCTATTTCTGGATAAGTATTTACCGCAATCGTCGTCATGTCGCCAAGTATTTTCGGTACAAACAATGCCAATATCGCTGCCCCCACTGTCAGGACGATAGAAATAATAATCGGCCAACGGTATTTCCTAATCGATTTCAAAAACACCTTAAAAGACGACCACATTTTTTTACCAGATTCTTTCTGTTTAGGCATATTCCGCCTTTCTCGCTAGTTTCAGTTCGTCAGCGTATTCTTTGTCCGATAACTGCGACTTCACGATTTCCTGGTAGACCTTACATTTGTTTAACAATTCTAGGTGTCGGCCTCGCCCCACAACCTTGCCATCATTTAATACTACAATCTGCTCTGCGTCTTTTATCGTACTTACTCTTTGTGCTACAATCAAGACTACCGCATCAGTAGTAACTTCTTTCAACGCTTCGCGTAGTTTCTTGTCAGTTTTCATATCTAATGCCGAGAAGGCATCATCGAAAATCAAAATATCTGGGTTTTTACAAAGCGCCCGCGCAATCGACAGTCTTTGTTTTTGTCCACCCGAAACATTCGTGCCACCTTGTGCGATGGAAGAATTATATTTTTCTGGTAATTTCTCAATAAAACTCTCCGCCTGCGCAATTCGCGCAGCTTTACGTATCTGTTCGTTAGACGCATTAGGCGCCCCAAATTTAATATTTGATTTAATCGTGCCCGCAAACAACACACCGCGTTGCGGCACGAATCCAATTCGTTTTATTAAGTCATCTTTTTCATATTCTTTAATCGACAAGCCATTTACTAAAATTTCACCACTTGTTGCTTCATAAAACCTCGGCACTAGATTAATTAAGGTAGATTTACCCGAACCAGTCGAACCGATAAATGCCGTAGTTTCGCCTGCTTTCGCTACAAACGAAATACCGTTCAGTACTTTTTCTTCTGCTTCCGGGTAACAAAAATCAACATTCTTAAATTCCACCGAAGCTGTTTTTTCTGGCATGCCATTAGTCTTTTCTTTCCACTTGATCTTTGATTCCTTTTTTAGCACCTCATTAATACGATGCGCCGAAACATTTGCTCTTGGCAAAGCTACAAATAGCATCGACATCATTAGAAACGACATCATTACGTGTCCTACATATTGCGCAAAGGCTGTCATATTACCAAGATATGCAAAATCTTTTGTAAGCAAAGAAATCCCCACCCATGAACACAAAAGCGTCGTTCCGTTAAATATGATTGTAATCAACGGGTTTTGGAGCTCAATAATTTTGTCAATAAAAATTAAAAGCTTTGTCATATAGTCATTAGTTTTCACGAATTTTTTGCGTTCCAATTTTTCATTATTAAAAGCGCGCACTACTCTTAAGCCTGTTAAGTTTTCACGCGTAATCAGAGTAATCTTATCGACTAAAGTTTGGAAAATCTTAAACTTCGGCACGACCAACGACATAATTAGGATTACTGTACCAAGCACACCAGCCACGCCAATCCAAATAATCCAACTCATGTCCGGCGCCGTTTGCAAAGCCAGAACAATTGAAATAATACAGAATAGCGGCGCTCTAACCAGCATTAATAGTATCATAATCGTGACGCGCAGAACCTGACTTACGTCATTCGTAGTACGCGTGAGTAGCGATGCTGTACTAAAATCTTTTAAATCTAAGACGTTGAGGCTAGTCACCTTGATAAAAATTTCTCGTCTGATATCACGCGCATAGCAAGTTCCGATTCTCGCCGCGAAATAACTCGAAATAAATGCCGCCAGTGCAGATGCAATCGCAAGGACAATCATCAAAAGCCCTACCATCCAAATATAATTTGTATCTCCTGGTACGATACCATTATTAATAATATCTGCCATTAATGCGGGTAACATCAAAGTAGTATACACTTGTACCACGGTCATAATTAAAAGAATAATCACTTGCCACCAATACGGTTTCAAAAATCGGAACAGCCTAAACATTATTTACACCTCCCGTTTTTTAAATCCGTCACTAGTCCACGAGCCTTAAGGTAGTGCTCTAATGAATCATACTGTCCATTATTGTATTTTCCTGTTGCAATTTCGGTCGCCGCCGACACGCCTACGTAACGATAATGCCAAGTCTCAAATAGTCCAGTAGATCCGTTTTCATCCACATTTAAAGGCTCATCCATCGAGCCACCCGCCCAGGCTTCTGGGAAGCGATCAATAAAACCATATTTATAAGAATTGTCATAGAGCCACTGCCAGTCAACATGTTGCCCGAGCGTACTGGTGTCGAGTGAATCGCCATAAGCAGGATCCAGCAAATCACATGTCAAACCAGTATGATGGTCACTTGCGCCGGTCGCTGCACAAAGTCGTCCACAATTTGTCCCAACCATACGAAAACACGACCGAGTTTCCAAAGTATGGCCCGGGTATGCTGCCTTGTAGGCATTTACCATATCATTTATATGTTCTGCCGCTTCGACGTCTAGTAAGTTATCGCCATTTCCGGGATTTCCTTCTCTAATCCCGTATTTATTAGAGATGCTCACCAACTCACCACGTCTCGCATTAATAAAACTATTTTCAACTGTAAAATTCGGGTTGATCAACATTAGTTTACCAAATTTAATCGTGCAGTTTTCAGAAGGTGCATTAGTAAAAGATTCGTCAGTCTCGACTTTGGTTTCATTGATAGCTTCAGCCTCAGCTTCTGGCTCTTCGCTTTTTTCAGTGCTTGAGCTAAACGGCGTAAATTCTACGTCACTACTCTCATTTGCCCAACCAAAAACACGCTTCACCTTTTCAAAGAAAGACGGTCGTTTATTATATTCTTCAGGGGCTACTTTAACGGAGTATTTTGTATTCGCAATCTCGAATTCCAAAGAATATTCATTGCCCTGCATTTCTAAATTACTAGATTTATTTGCCTCAGTATAGGCTACTTCACTAAAATCCTCACTTGCTTTAATTGGTACCTTCCCAATCCACCAACTTTCGAGATAACCAACTGTTTGATTGTTCTCAACCAGTTTTTGAGCTTTGATTAATTCTTGTAATTGGTGAACTATCGACAAACTATCATCAAATGATTCTTCGCGCGTCGCACTGTTCATCAATGCAATCGTAACAAAATGTTCGTCTTCTTTATATCCAGACACCAGACAATATCCAGATTTATCGCCAATATAGCCAGTTTTTACACCTATGATTCCGTCTCGCCCCAAAAGCCCATTTGTATTTTTAATTGTTCCAGCTACTGGGACTGTGCGTTCGTCTGTATTAACAATTTCAGCCAAAACCGGATTTTGCAAAACTTTAGCGCCGAGCATTGCTAAATCTTCAGGTGTGCTAGTCGTAGTATCACTAAAACCACTTGCGTCCTCGCCAATAGTAGTGTGCGTAATATCTAGATCTTTCAGCATTTTTGTGGCATAGTCACGGTAATCGTCAATTGAACCGAAGGCCCATATCGCCAATGAATCAGCCATATTATTAGAAGAAGCCAAAAACACAGATGCCAAAGCATCATATTCGCTAATTTCTTCACCAGAGCGTATGGCAGTGTTAGAGCCGCCGTTATTAATATACCAAGCATACCGATTATAGTCCTCTTCCGATAGGGTAATTATTTCACCAGATTCACCTAGTTCGAAAGGCTTTGCTTTCATGACTGCAAGTCCCAGAATCATTTTGGCAGTACTAGCAGTCGGCCTCATCTCGTCACTTTCCGCATTAGTTGCTACTAAGTTGCCATCCACAGCTATAGCATAGCTTCCACTCGTTACTTCATAAGAACGATTCAAATTCGGTAGTTCCGGCCATTGGTATTGATTATTAATCGAAATAGTCATATCAATCGTAAAAAACCTAATCAAAAACCAAGTCAAAAAAGTTACTAAAAGTAACAAAACGCCAAGCAAGATTTTTTGTTTTTTATGTAGTTTTCGCATTCTTTACTCGCTTTTTTTGTAAATGCATAAAGAAATAAATAATCGGCCCCATAATTATATATATATAATATGAGAAGAATCGCCAAATCAACATCGCCCAAAATACATATCCAGAAGATAACGCCGAGAATACGGCATAAAAGGTTCCTTCAGCCGCACCAGCGTTGCCCGGCGTCGGGACAAAATACACTGCGCTAGTGACAGCTACTGTAGTAACAAAACAAGGCAAGAAATCTACATTTCCGCCAAAAGCAGTTAAGACAAAGAACGGGATAGTTGCAACTAGACCATTAAACAACACAGAGCATAATACGGTTTTCAGGAACAGGCCTTTTGTTTTTAAGATTCTTCTCACGCACTTAGCGTATTCATTCACTTCATGTTCTGTTTTCTTGGCTACTTCAGTCGGATTTTTTACGATACGAATTTTAGCAAGGAATTTTACAAAAAGTGTAATAATTTCGGTAGTCGCCTTTGGTAAAAACGTCGCAATCATTACTAGCACCGGCCAAAATGCATAAAATAATAAACCAAAACAAGCTGTACCGATCAAAACCGCATTATTAATTGTCGCACTACCGATTACAAAGCAAAAGAATGCAATAATGATAAAACCGATTTGCCCAGCAATCATACCGAAAATTGGAATAGAAGTGGATACACCGTTTGGCATGCCACTATTTTTTCGCATATGATAAATCTGGAACGGCTGCCCGCCAATTGCTGCCGGTGTGACATTGTCGTAATATTTGCCAAGCAAAACCGTTTCGCTCGCAATCTTTCTGGCCTTTCTCGCATCATATTTCGATTTATCGTTCGTCATTTCACGCATCATCATAGTATATTTATGTATTTCAAAAGAAATCGCCAGCACAAAGCATAGTACTGCCGGAATCAAATACCACCAATTAATCACTACTTCAGACAACTTAGCTGCGTTTTCTGAGTTACCAAATTCAGAAAATGCCGTAATCGCAATCACCGCAATATTAATCAAGACAAACAAAACAATCAAAAGCGGTTTTTTTGCTATTTTTTTAGGAGCCAATTCTTTGTTGGCATTAGAATAGTCTTTTTGGTCGGACATTATTGTTCTCTAGCAGCTCTTATATTTGGATATTCATCAATCAAAACTCTAATGCAACCAGCAATTGGAATTGCGATAATGGCACCAAGCAGGCCAAACATATACATGCCAATCGTGATGGCGCATAGAATTGTGATTAATCTTAGATGTAATGCATCGCCTTGTATTTTTGGCGAAATCAAATTGTTTTCGAATTGAGAGTAAACAATATAAATCACTGCAAAAACCAAGCCTGCAAATGGGTTTGAAAACAACAAAATCAAAGTAACCAATGTGCCTCCGATAAACTGCCCGAACATCGGGATCATATAGAATATCATCGTAATCATGCCCATCGGTACAGCTAGACTCGGCGAGAATCCAAAGATAAATGACAAAATAAACACGATAATCATTGACGCACAGCCATCAATCATTGCGACAATCATTTGGTGCGATACATATGTTGAGACAACGCCAGCCATTTTTGAGGTAATCCTTTTCGCCACAGAAACTTGTTTTCTCTCTTCTCCGCCATCAAGTGTACGCCACAATGATTGCATCATACCTGGGCCTTCAAGCAAGAACAGCAGAGTTAATACTAATACCAAAACAATCTTCATAATAATATCTGCGATACCACTTACATTAGATACCAAACTATTACCTAGCACACCCAACAAACTATTCGAGAAGCCATTTAAGGTGGATATAATTTGGCCGTGCAAATCTTCGATTCCGATTTGTTTACCAAAGTTATTAATCCCTTCCCAGCCTCCAATCGTGGTTTCAAATGTTTCTGGTACATTCTGTACGAAACGCGCGGTTTCATTCACTACGACTGGCCCAACAATCGCAAGGATAGCGCCAATTACTACCACCACAATTAAATATGCAAAAATCGCAGACAAAGTCTGATGTTTTTTGTCTTTGCCAAAATGTTTGGTAAAAAACTCATTGACACGATTTACGAGAGGTTTTAGAGCTAAAGCCAAGAAAATAGAAATGCCAATTATGATTAGGCCAGTCAAAGCCTTGCCCAAGAAAAACAAAACAAATGCGATAATGAGTGGCACAGTCCAAAACTTGATAAATGTTTGCCAATCTGTTTCTATTCTTTTAGACATAAACCTCCTTTATGGATTAATTATAGCATAAATGATATAATTATGTAAATGAAAGTTTTAATGCATACGTGTTGTGCACCATGTAGTGTGTATTGTATTGATTCTCTGCGAGCCGAAAATATCGAGCCGACACTTTTTTGGTACAATCCAAACGTTCATCCTTTTATCGAATACAAGACCCGTCGTGATTGTCTCAAAGATTACGCAAAGCAAGTTGATGCAGAATTAATTCTAAAAGAAGAATACGGTCTTGATGATTTTTGTCGCAACGTCATAAACGATATCGAAAACCGTTGTACTAATTATTGTTACCCCAAGCGCTTATCCGAGACCGTACGTTATGCCGCCGAAAACGGTTACAAAGCCTTTACCACCACTTTACTTGTTTCGCCTTATCAAAAACATGAAGAATTAAAAAATATTTGCGAAAAACTCGCCCAAGATTCTGGCATCAAATTTTTGTATCGAGATTTTCGCACTGGTTTTCGCGATGGCCAAACCAAAGCTCGCGAGCTTGGGCTGTACATGCAAAAATACTGTGGCTGCATCTTTTCGGAAGAAGAGCGCTACAAGAAGCAAATCAAAAATATGTTATAATATATATAGCTTCTAACTGGAGAAAAATATGTCAAAATCTTATCAAATTGTGAAAGATATTAATCCAACTGTTTTTCGTGGCTACGATATCCGAGGTCTTGTCGACGAACAGCTCAATGAGGATGTCTATTATACCTTTGGGCGCGCATATGCCACTTGGCTCGGTCGTCGTCGCATCAATGAATGCTCGGTTGGTCACGACGTGCGTTTAAACAGTCGAGATTACGCCGACGCGATGATCGCTGGTCTAAATGACGGCGGAATCAACACCATAGATATCGGTGAGACTTTGACACCAATCAGTTATTTTGCAAACTACGAACTAAAAACTCGTGGTGGCGCAATGATCACCGCCTCGCACAACCCCAAAGAGTTCAACGGCCTCAAGCTTTCTACTGGTTATTCTGGTACCATGATGACTGATGAAATCCAGGAAATCCGCAAGCTTTGCGAAGAAGGCGAATTTGACGAGCCAACCCAAAAAGGCACTAATCGTACAGCAGATATCTTCCCTGCATACGTCCAGACGGTTAATAAGATTTTCAATATTCCCAAAAAATACAAAATCGTCGTAGACGGCTGTTGCACAGGATCTGGTCGTAAATATGCCGAAGTCTTGAGAAAAGCCGGTATGGAAATAATTGAACAAAACTGTGAACCTGACGGTAATTTCCCGATGGGGCAGCCCGATCCAACCGAAGTGGAAGTTTTAGAGCGCCTCGGTGAAAGAGTCAAAAAAGAAGGCGCCGACATTGGTTTTGCATACGATACCGACGGAGACCGTATTGCGGTAGTTGATGAACGCGGCAATCCACTTTGGATGGACGTAATTGTCGCAATTTTTGCCGAAAGCATCTTGCGTCGTCTGCCCGGTGCGCCAATTGTCTTTAATGTGCTCTGCTCTCAGGCTGTACGGGACACTATCATCAAAGAAGGTGGCCGCCCAGTAATGTGGCTGACCGGTCACTCCTTTATCAAAGCCAAGCTCTTTGAAGAGCGCGCTCCATTTGGGGGTGAGTTATCTGGCCACATTTTCTTTGCTGACAACTATTTCCCTCATGATGATTCTGTCAATGCCTCACTACGCCTACTCGACTTCATGGCCGCAGAAGGCAAAACGTTAAGCGAACTAGTCGCCGAATTGCCACAGTATACCAGCAGCCCCGAGATCAAACTTGGTCTTGCCGACGACATTAAATTCAAATTTATCGATACCGAGATCAAAAAAGATTTAGAAGCCTTATGGCCAGATGCCGAATTTACTACAATTGACGGTGTTCGCGCTGATTTGCCAGGCAAAATGATCGTAATCCGCGCTTCGCAAAACGGTCCATATGTTACTATTAAATTCGAAGCTAGGGATGAATCAGATTATGAACAAATCAAAAAAGACGTCCGCGCCTTACTCGAAAAGCATCCCGAAATCGACTGGAGTGTCGGCGTCAATACGCAAGCAATATAATTTATGTTAGTTTCCGATTATACCTACGATTTACCAGAAGAACGCATAGCCAAGTTTCCACCCAAGGTTCGTGGTTCGACGCGGCTTTTAGTTTTGAATCGCAAAACAGGAGTAATAGAAGATTCCTATTATCGCGATTTAGACCAATATCTCAATCCGGGCGACTTATTAATACTAAATGATACACGAGTCATGCAATCGCGACTCTTTTGCGAGCTTCCTGATGGTCGCAAACGCGAGCTTGTCGTCCTAGAAAAACACGGTGACGAACCTCAGCGAGTCATGTACCGTGGTAAACTACGTGATGGGGATGAGCTTTTTGTCAAAATCGAGGGGATCCGGAGCCTGGCAAGGCGAGGACGAGCGCCAGCCGCCCGTGGCGACGGGCCGGCTGGACGCGCCCCGAGATCTGACAAAAACCTCATCACAATCACAAAAGTTTTAGGCAATGGTATTGCAGAGGTAGATTCAAAAACACCATTAGCAGATTTAGCCGAAAAATATGGCACCGTTCCCTTGCCGCCCTATCTTCATCGTGATGCTACCGATAACGATAAAAAACGCTATCAAACCATCTGGGCCAAAAACATGGGCTCCGCCGCCGCGCCGACCGCTAGTCTCAATATGACAAAAGAATTACTCGAAAAGCTTCGTAAAAAAGGTGTAATCGTCAAATATTTAACTCTTCACGTCGGTCTCGGCACCTTCCTCCCCATCCGCTCCGACAATGTCGAAGACCACCAAATGCATTCCGAATGGTACAGCATTCCAAAGGATACTATTGAAGCGATTAGGTGTATAACATCGGCGGGTGACGCGCATGGGGGGACCCCTAAAACGTTTTGCAATGCAAAAGTTTTGGGGGATAATGCGCGGCAGGACCCGCCGAGAATTGTAGCCCTCGGCACTACGGTAGCTCGCACCTTGGAATACTATGCCAAAACCGGAAAACCTTTTGGCGAAGACGACATTTTCATCTATCCCGGATATGAATTCAAGCTAGTAGATGCTCTAATTACCAATTATCACGCTCCTAAATCTACAGTTTTGATGCTCGCTTCTGCTTTTGCTGGATGGGATCACCTCAAAAACGCCTATGAGCACGCAATCAAAGAAAAATATAACTTCTTAAGTTATGGAGATTCAATGTTAATATGTTAAAATTTGATATCGAGAAAAAACAAGGCTTAGCTCGCGTGGGCGTAATTCATACTCCGCATGGAGACATCAAAACTCCAGCTTTTGTCGGTGCTGCCACGCGTGCGACGGTTAAGGCGCTTACCATGGATGAGGTTAAATCCATTGGTGCTCAAGCCATTCTAGCTAATACCTACCACCTCATTCTTCGCCCTGGCGCCGATTTAATTAATGAAGCTGGCGGATTGGCTGAGTTTTGTTCCTGGCACGGACCCACTTTTACTGATTCCGGCGGCTTCCAGATTTTTTCTCTACCTAATGTCAAAATTAATGAAAACGGTGTAAAATTCAAATCTCACATCGACGGCGCAAATTTCGAGATGACGCCCGAGTCCAGTATGCGAGATCAATGGAAAATCGGCGCCGATATTCACATGGCCTTCGACCATCTCGCCAAATCCGAAAGCTACAAAGACATGAAAACAGCTATGGAGCGCACTCACGCCTGGCTCGACCGCTGCATCGCCGAACATGAGCGATTATCATCGGTGGGTGGCGGAGCTGGGGGGACCCCCGCCGCGCGCAGACGTACGTCGAGCACGGTGGGGGAAGCTGCGACGTCAGGACCCACCGAAGGTGAACAATACTTATTTGCAATCGTTCAGGGCGGCGATTTCAACGACTTGCGCGCCGAATCAGCGAGATTCTGCGCTTCAAAGCCCGTCGACGGCTTTGGTATTGGCGGAGTTTTTACTGCCGACGGCATGGACGAAATGTTAAAAACAGTCAATTCGATTCTTCCCGAAGACAAACCCCGTCATCTCCTTGGCATGGGTCAAGAACCAATCGATTTGTTCGTGGGCGCCGAATTCGGCTGCGACACTTTTGACTGCGTCGGCCCTACGCGTATGGCGCGTAACGGTTCACTTTATACTTATAATGGTCGCATTAATATAAAAAACGCCAAATATACTCACGATTTTACGCCTCTCGAACCAAGCTGTGATTGTGAATGTTGTAAAAATTACAACAAAGCTTATTTACATCATCTTTTTAAGACTGACGAAATCACCGCCAAAGTTCTCGCATCTATTCACAACGAACGTTTTATTATTCACACCATCGAGCAAATCCGCCAAAGTCTAATTGATGGCACTTTTGCTGACTTTAAACGATCCTTCCTCTCTAAATATTATCATCATTAAAAACGTATATATGATATAAATGTATTATTTTGTGTTATAATTAGCTTATGTTAAAAAGATCAAGGTCTATTATTTTTATGGCGGTTCCAGCTCTGACATTACTTGGTCTTTCTCTGTTGTCGTTTATTTGCCTAACTTCCACCACCGTCTCCGCCGAAGAAACACTCCAAGATAAC
>JAZRJZ010000024.1:0-8152 GCA_045646085.1 Candidatus Nanosyncoccus sp. | reverse complement strand
GTCGGCTTTTTTCACTACACCAGGACCTTTTGCAATCACTAGCTGTGAAGTGTTCTTCGCGACTTCACGCTCGATACCAGTACCAACTACTGGATTGACATTCTTAAGCAATGGTACGGCTTGTTTCTGCAATGCGCAGGCCATCAAAGAACGGTCTACGCGGTTTTTCTCTACAAACGGGATCAAGCTCGCTGAAACACCCAAAATCTCCTTGTGAGCAGCATCAATATGAGTCACCTTTGACGCTTCTACTTGCGAAGGTGTACCATGAACACGCGCAGATACCCAATCTTCAATAAATTTGCCATTTTTATCTAGTTTCACCGACGCATCGGCAATCACCATGTCGTTTTCGGTGTCAGCGTCCATGTAGACAACTTCATCCGTCACTTTACCATTTTTCACTACGCGATATGGCGCTTCAATGAATCCGTAGTTGTTAATCTGCGCATAAGTAGCAAGGTTTAATACTAGACCCACGTTACCACCTTCCGGTGTCTCTACAGTGCAAATACGACCATAGTGTGTCGGGTGAGCATCACGTACGTCAAATCCAGCTCTTTCCCTAGTCAAACCACCAGGACCCATCGAACTCAAACGGCGCTTGTGTGCAAGTTCTGAAAATGGGTTAACTTCATCCATCAACTGCGAAAGCTGTGAGGTAGCAAAGAATTCTTTCACAGCAGCTACAACTGGACGCGAATTCAAAAGCTGCGAAGGGGTCACCTCCTCAACGCTCGCCATTGACATACGGTCTAAAATATTTCGCTGTAATCTCAACATACCAAGACGAAATTGCCTCTGAACCAATTCGCCAACCAGTTTTACGCGACGGTTCGACAAAGAGTCAATATCATCTGCTGGTTCTTGTGTATTGTTTAGTCTGATAATCTCAGAAACAATCGCCACCACGTCATCCATCTGGAGTGTGCGATGCTCAGGATCATTTGGCGTATCAAAACCAAGTCTACGATTAATCTTGAATCGACCAACATTAGAATAGTCATAACGCTTCGGATCAAAGAAGGTGCGTTCAATCATTGAACGGGCATTTTCTACTGTAGCCAAATCACCAGGGCGAAGCCTACGATAAACTTCAAGCAAGGCTTCACCTTGACCGGATGAAGTATCCTTCTCTAAAGTCACATCAATGTAACTGTGCTCACCGTTGTCGATTTTGGCAAATCTTTCTTTGATTTCAGACTTAGAAAGCCCCAAAGCCTTCAAAAATGTAGTCACTGGAATCTTGCGACGTCGGTCAATTTTGACATAAATTGCACCGTTTGATGCTGTCTCGAATTCTAGCCATGCACCACGACCTGGAATCACCTTCGCGCCATAATAACGCCTAAGCCCCATCGTTTCAGCATTAAAGAAAACACCAGCCGAACGAATCAGCTGAGACACAATTACACGCTCCGTACCATTGATGATAAACGTAGCACGTTCGGTCATCCAAGGATAATCACCAAAATAAATATCCTGCTCTTTCTTTTCGCCCGTAGCTTTGTTTTCTAGTTCCACCAAAACATGTAGTGGAGCTTCATAAGTCGCTAAATTGTATTTAGCGTCTGCTTCTGACTCCTTTGGCTCTTTAAAGTAATAATCTTTAAATCTCAATGAAAGTTTTTGGCCAGTATAATCGTCAATCGGATTAAGCTCGCTAAAAACCTCTTTGAGACCATTTTCGACAAAGTCTGCCCACGAATCTTTTTGGTGTGCCGTAAGATCCGGAATTGGCAGCGCTTGGTCCCCTTCGGTGAAGAACACTCTTTCACCTAACTTCGGTTTTGTAACCATTCTACCTCTTTATTATTAGTGTTATTATTATAATCTTAGCGCCGAAGATTACTGCCCGTCTTCCCCCAGAGAGTCGCCAGCTCTCATAAGTATACAAAAACAGGGCACACTACTTCTTATAACTAATTGTATGCTATTCCTTATCAAAAGTCAACACCAAAAAACGCCTTCTCAACGGAAAAAGCGTTTCTTAGACATATATAAAGCTCTCAACCTATATTGTTTTACAAGCCGACTCGCAGTTAGTTAGCTTATGTTTAATTATACGCATAAAAACCGAATTGTCAAGGATTTTATATATCCAAATCGTCCAAATCAGCAAGCTCAGCACGAGTTTTTTCCACCAATTCAGAAGAAGGTTCTTCTTCCTCTTCACCCTCTTCGTCCTCTGTTTCTTCGGCTGGCTCTTCAGGAGCCTCATCAGTAGGCTCAGACTTTTCCACAGGCTCAGCCGATTCTTTCTTCTCGCCTTCTGCTTCGTCAGTATTTACGATTTTAAGATTAAACCTCGCATCTTGCTTTGTACCAAGCGCCCTCAAAAGTACGCGAATCGCCTGCGCGGTGACGCCCCTTTTTCCAATCACTCGCCCGACATCCTCAGGGTCAACAGAAAGCGACAAAAGCACGCCTTTTTCGTCGATTTTGCGATCAACTGCTACTTTGTCTGGATTATTGACTAAAGTTTTTACGATGTATTCTACAAATTGCTGGTCGATAGTAGCCATATTTTTCTCCATTTAATCTTGTTATACTTAAATTATAGCACAAAAATAGTCCCTCGCGGGGACTATTTTTATTCAGTAGTTTCCTCAGCCTTGGTCTCCTCGGCTGGAGCTTCAGTCGCCGGAGCTTCCTCAGCTGGAGTCTCCTCAGCCGGAGCTTCTTCCTTTGGTTGATTCTTACGAAGTTTATCAGCGTGTTTCGCTGTTTTAGTCTTCTTGGAAACTTCTTTGTACCATTTTGGCAACTTAACACCGTTCTTTTTCAAGATGAAAGCAACTCTCGAAGAAGGTTGCGCGCCGTTACTCAAATATTTTTCCACCATTTCTTTATCCAAAGTCAAAGCCTTGGTTGCGGGATTATAGTTGCCGACCTCAGCCACAACGCGTCCCGAAAGTGGATGACGCTGTGATTCTTGGACGACTATCCGGTACGTTGGATAATGTGACCGGCCATTACGTTGCATGCGAATCGCTAGCATTTTTTCTCCTTAAATTATTAATCCAAATTATTATAACACACTTTTTAAAATTAGAAAAGGGCCCGAATGTGGGCCCTTTCCCCCCTAATCTGCGCGACCTGAATCACCAACCCGCGCAGTCTAGAGTCTTTAAATATCCTCCAGAGGAATTACTGGAGCCAAGTCGTCGAGGCGAGACTGGCACTCCTCAAGGTAAATGTCGCAGCACACCACATCCGGCATATACGCTTGCAAACCATAAATGGTTATCGGCGTGACTCCGAAGAAGATGCAATCTTCACGGTAGTAAATCAGCTGCGCGTCCAGGCGGTACTTCGACGCCGCCTGGTTTTCGCCGTACTCCTCGAGCAAGTCGTCCCACCGTTTGTTAGGGCATCCGGTCAGGAGAAACTCCCGCCAGGATTTAATTAGAGCTATGCAGGTCATCCAATAAACCTTCGAACTCAGCGTCATACGTTCGTCCATCCTTTCTTACTTCTTCTTGGATTTCTTCGAAGGATAATCTTTTAGAGATTTCGCCGTCGAATGCTTTATGCACGTCTTAATCTTGCTACGATAAGATGCGTAATCTCCTCCGCAAGTGAGGTTATCGCAGACCCATTTTCGGGTGACCGGCTCAATATCAGCCAAAGTACAAACTTGAGCCTGTACAGCTAGAACCTCATCGAACCATCTCGAGACATAGCCCTCGTAGTCTTTCACATTACTAAAACTGCCACCGTAATAGTTGTCCTCAACATGGACTACAGCATGTCGCGTCTCAGTACGATGAGGGTTAAGATTGTCGACCAACCCGCAAGCCGCACCGTAACGTCCGCGAATTCGCACCACCAAAAGTTGGGAATAACCCACCAACTGGTTTAGTTTGGCTTCATCGCGACACGTAGACCAGGCGTAGTATGCTTTGATAAAACTCCGGACCTCTTCTTCGAAACGTTCCCAATTCTTGGAATTCTTCCGAGTCTTCGGTCGAGAAAGCCAAGACTGCATCTCAGCAACCCAAGCCTGAACCTTCGCGGCAGCTTCATCAACAGCTTTATCTCTATCGTTCTGCTTCACCTGCTTCTCACTCTGCGTTTCCTCTTTCTTCTTAGCATCGCCACCAAAATCCTCCGAAAATTCCGGAAGATCGAATAAACTCATCTGAGTAGGCATTAAGCCCACCCCCTTTCAAGACTCTAGAATTGTTAAAGTACGTATGTCTTAATTATACCACACAGAAACAAAAAAGTCAAGATTACACTGGTATCTCACCCCTGTAAGCTTGACCTCTGTTTACCCCTTTATATTATTTTCTTTGCGGTATTTTTTCACCCCTTCTCGCGCCGCCTCAGTTTGCGCCTCTTGCTTAGAATGCCCTACCCCTGTACCTTTTAACATTTCCTTTACATAAATCCCCACCGTAAATTTCTTATCATGGTCAGGTCCCTCTTCCTTCAATGTCCGATATACCGGTGTCACACCATCAATTTTTTGCGCCAATTCCTGAACATATGATTTCGGGTCGCGCCAAAGGCCCTCCTCCAATACAACATCTATCTTACTCAAAATATTCTTAGCGATAAACTCTCGTGCCGCCTCGTATCCCTGGTCCAAATAAATCGCACCAATTACCGCCTCAAAACAATCCGCCAAAATCGAATCATGCGCCCGTTCCGAACCGTGCGCCTCACCCTTCGATAATCGCACCAAAGGCTCGTACCCTAATTCCTTACCAGCATCACAAATAGACTCCGTACGTACCAATGCTGCTCGCACCGCCGTCATTATCCCTTCAGGATAATCATAATTTCGGAACAAAAAGTCAGAAGAAACCAATTCCAAAACCGCATCGCCCAAAAACTCCAACCGCTCATTGTGCTCATGTGCCGATTTATGCTCATTCACATAACTACGGTGCGTCAAGGCCGTCACCAAAAGCTGAGGCTCATCAAACCTAAATCCTAATTTTTCTTCTGCAAATTTTTGATATTCCTCCATTTTCCTCCTTTATACGAGCACAAAGAACACCTTGCCCACGTTTAATAATCCCCTGCGCGAACCTTCTTTTTCGCAATTAACATTAATTTCTCGATATCCTCATATTCGATTGCGTCCAAAGCATCCGCGAACGAAAACCATTTAATCCCTTTCATCCACTTCTCTGGCACTGGACGCTCATGACTATCCAGCGCCTGCACCAAATAAATCTGGGTAGTCATTAATACCAACTTATCTAATCGTCGATATTTAAAATGAATTTTGCCAAGCCAAGTTAATATCGAAATGTTCCTAAGCCCTGTTTCCTCTTCGATCTCACGACGCGCTGTCATTTTGGCGGTCTCACCTGGTTCAATATGCCCCTTAGGAATTGTCCAGCGTTCTTTTGAATCCTGAATCAACAAAATCTGGATATCCTTCTTGTCCTTGGTGAATCGGAAAATTATCCCGCCCGAAGTCGGTTCGCGTACAATTTCTTGAATTGCAGCTTTCTTGCGAAAAACCGCTGACTTTATTTTGTCAAACGCTGATTCCTTGATTGTATCTGTCGGTAAAGCTTCCGGTACTTTTAGTGCTCTACGCGCCGTCGGCTCGTTCAGATTTGCCACTCTCCTGACCGGCTCCATCGACGGATTCTTGCTCTGTTTCATGATGATCTACTTCTTTAATGCCAAGCTTTTTGTAGGCGGTGCCGAGTACTCCATTAATGAATTTTGAAGAGTTCTCACTTCCGAACGCCTTGGCTAGCTCCACAGCCTCATTAATTGCTACTTTCGGCGGAATCGAATCTCCGCATTCCGAAAGCTCGTATAGCCCCATCCGAAGTACATTTCGATCAATCGCCGCAATCGATTCAATTGGCCATTCAGGCGCTAGTGGCGCCAAAGCTTTGTCTAGAGTCTCTGCATTCTTCACAACATTGTTTGCAAGATTATAAACAAACTCTGTATCCCCCAAAGCCTTTTCGTACGGCTCGATATTTTTTGCGATTATTAGATCGAGATCGACCTCAGGGTCCTTTGCGAGCGTCCGGAGTTCATATTCGTACAAACTCTGTAAAACGATTACTCTACCTAAATGTCGATTACTTGCCATATTATAAATCTTCTCTTTTATTATTTACTTTTGCTTGTTTTAACTTTTAAATTAGGGGTGCGCTTTTTGGTCTCGAACGCCTTCACGGGAGAAATCTTATTCACCCGCTTCGCCAGCTCTAACCTCAAGTGACTCCTACGCAGCCCAGTCTTTCGTGGACTACTTTGTTTCTTAGGTTCAGGCATTTTGCTCCTTAATTTAATAGATAATTTTCTTTATCATACCACGAAAACTCAAAATAGACAAGATTTCTTTGGCACAAGCGTTTATAACGATTAATTTGCAAGAGTAAAGGATTTGCCTGAAAGAGGAGTAGCATAAGCGGAAGTAGTCTTACCATAAAGACGAGAAGTAGTATTCGTAATTGAACCCGTAGTTGTACCATTATTGGTTTTTGGAATAGTAACAGACCAGGTGGTGGCGTTGTAGCCGGCATTGGAGAACATGCTGTTCATGCTTGTTACACTAGAAGTGTTCCAACTAGAGAGATCTAGGGTGAAGGTGGTGGCGTTGTAGCCGGCATATTGGAACATATAAGACATACTCGTCACACTAGAAGTGTTCCAGTTAGAGAGGTCACCAACAGACCAGGTGGTGGCGCTGTAGCCGGCAAATTGGAACATATAAGACATATATGGCACATTAGAAGTGTTCCAATTAGATAGGTCACCAACAGACCAGGTGGTGGCGCTGTAGCCGGCATAGGAGAACATATTAGACATAGTTGTCACGCTAGAAGTGTTCCAAGAAGATATAAAGCTTATATCAAAGGTGGTGGCGCTGTAGCCGGCATTGGAGAACATGCTGTTCATGCTTGTTACACTAGAAGTGTTCCAACTAGAGAGATCTAGGGTGAAGGTGGTGGCGTTGCGGCCGGCAAATTGGAACATATAAGACATATCTGTTACATTAGAAGTATTCCAGGAGGAAAGATCTAAGGTAAAGGCGTTAGCACTGTAGCCAGCGCTGGAGAACATAGATGACATATTTATTACATTAGAAGTATTCCAAGAAGAGAGGTCGCCAATAGACCAAGTAGTAGCACTGAAACCGGCACCGGAAAACATGTATTCCATATTTATTACACTAGATGTATCCCAGGAGGAAAGGTCGCCAACAGACCAGGTAGTAGCGTTGTAGCCGGTATAATCAAACATCCAGGACATATCTGTTACGTTGGAGGTATTCCAAAAAGAGAGGTCGCCAACAGACCAAGCAGTGTTGGCGCTACTACCACTACCAGCAAACATACCAGACATACGTGTTACACTAGATGTATTCCAGGAGGAAAGGTCGCCAACAGACCAGGTGGAAGCATTATAGCCAGCATAGTTGAACATAGAAGACATATCTGTCACGCTGGACGTATTCCAAGAAGAGAGGTCACCAATAGACCAGGTGGAAGCGTATATGCCAGCAGAATTGAACATATTAGACATACTTGTCACATTAGAAGTATTCCAGGAGGAAAGACCGTTAATAGACCAGGTAGTAGCGGCGTTAGAGCCAGCATAATAGAACATGAAAGACATATCTGTTACACTGGAAGTATCCCAAGAAGAGAGGTCTAAAGCAACAGTGGTGACGTTAGAGCCAGCATAATAGAACATGAAAGACATATCTGTTACGTTATTAGTTTTTAGCCCAGATAAATTCCATGATTCAACATATATGAGCCCAGCAAACCAAGCACTGGTGGAAGTTGGAGCTACTGTGCCATCTATAACTACACTTTTGATTTGATCGGCAAAAGACCACCAAGGAGTGGTTGAAATGCTTTGATCATCATCATACTCATATCCATCAATAGCCACAGGGCCACTAGCTATGGCACCCGAAGTGATGTCAGAGTCACTGATAGTTAGGGTATAGTTGTCTGTGGTGCCTGTAATGGCATAGTAAAGGTTTTTAGAGACTGGGACTGGAGTAGGAGCTGTATATGGATGAACTAGGGTGTATTTTACTTTACCATTATATGTATCAGCATCTTGGAAAGTAGACATAAAAGCCCTGTAGGTGGATTGAAGCTTGGAGCCTAGTGTTGCGTCGGTTGATGTAGTATATTCTGCTACTTTG
>JAZRJZ010000023.1:0-9153 GCA_045646085.1 Candidatus Nanosyncoccus sp. | reverse complement strand
TAAATGTATAAGTAGTAGTATTGGTACTATTTAGTGTAGTAGTAGAAGAGACGGTAGAATTATTAGCAGAAGTAGTTTTAGTAAAGCCTGATACAGTTCTAGTACCAGTAGTATTAGCTCTAGTAGGATTAGTGATAGTAGATAGTGTAGTAGCGTTGTATGTAGCAGTAGCGGATGCAGAACCACCAGTACCACCATTCTTGTTTAATGTAATGGTGTAGGTCTTAGGAGTACATACACCATAAAGCGTAGTATTAGCAGATGGAGTGAGTGAGCCACCTGAAGCATACTGGATAGAAGTAGCATTAGTAGCAGTAGTAGTCCAACCACAAGTGTATCCAGTCTTAGTAATGGTAGGTAGTGTCTTAGCTTGTCCAGTCCATCCAGCATATAGAGTTACATTACCATCATAGGTCCACTTACTATTAGCATCAGTGTATGAAGTGCTGGCGGAAAGTGCTGGTGTGGTGGAGTTAGATGCAATCTTGTTGGTAGCACCAGTTTCCTTATACCAACCATTGAAGGTATAAGTAGAAGTGAGAGTAGAAGTAGATGATACAGTAGCGTTAGAGGCATTATTAGAAGATGGAAGCGTAAATCCAGAAATAGTATGAGAGCGAGATGGATTAGTGATGGTGGAGAGTGTAGTAGCATTATATGTAGCAGTAGCGGATGATGAGCCACCAGTACCACCATTCTTGTTTAGGGTAATGGTGTATTGTTTTACAGTTGAATGAGCATAATATGTTACATCATTTGCAGGCATCGTTCCACCTGTCACCGCAGTTCCACCTGACGCCTGAGTATACCAACCACTATACGTATAACCAACCTTAGCAACCGAAGGCAAATCGCTAATAGTAGCCCTATAATCAAGATACTTCGTAATTTTCAATTCCTTTATCGCTAAAGCCGTAAACGTTCCAGTTCCTCTATTGTCTCTATTTGTCACCAAATTCTTTGTAGCAGTTCCAGTTGTCATACCGGCATAAGTACCATTGATATTAATCGTAGACATTCCACTAGCTGTAGCAGTCAAACTGTAAGTTTTTGTCGCCGCTGTCCAAGTAAAGACCATAGATACATCAGTATTTGTCGGTATAGTGCCGGCTCTTTCATCTTTTCCACCATTTCCCATGTACAATCGTACTTGATTCGAAGTATTAATCTCAATGTTCAAAGTGTTAACCGTATCATTGTAATTAGCTATAATAGCATAACGCTTACCAGATGTAGGAATATTAAAGGTCGTCTCAATCTTAAAGTCTTTACCCCAATCTATTTTATAACCAGTATCAAGAAACTCATCGGTTCTGTAATTGTAATTTTCTTGATAATTATAGGTTAATGCATATTTATTTACTCCCCACGTCGCATAAATCACCACACCTGACTCATCTGCAGTCTGGTCTATACCAAAGTTAGCGCCAGCAGCAAAAAGATTCCCATTACACGTCTGATTCCCCGTAGTTGCATCCTCAGTAGGTTGGGTATCGCACCAACCATTAAAGGAATAGCCGGTTCTAGTTGGGACATTGCTGCTGAGTGTTGCATAACTCTGTGCAGTTGGTGTATCACCTGCTATTTCTGCTGCTTGTGGGTTAGGTGTTGGCATGTTGTTTACAGTGTCTGTAGTGTTCTTGTTGTAAGTAATGCTATAAGGTGACTCATTACTTACGACTGTGATGATGAAGGTATTACTGTATACTCCTGGAGGAAGAGTTAGATCTGCTCTAGCTCCAATAGAAATGGTATAAGTGTTAGCCGTACTATTAGCCTCATTTGTAATGTCTATAATGTCACCAGAAGTAGAAGGAGAAGGAAGGTAAGTGTCTGTATTCATGACTTTGGTATTAGTACCGCCACTAGTTGTGATGTATTGGCTTGGTTTATAACCCCACATGTTGTTATAAGTGCTACTTGAAGAGAAAGTGTCCCGAGAAATAGCTGATGGGATAGAATGCATTACACCACCATTAGGGCTTTCTAGGTCTGTGGAATCTGCTGCGGCGATGCGTAGCATGTAGCCCGTGAAGTTGTCTGTAGTGACACTAATAGATGCGTTACTAGATTCACCAAAGTTTCCTGCTGCTTTGGCTTCTACGTTCGCTGCGATTGTACTGGTACTGATGTTGAGAGACAGGGTGCTTTGTTTAGATGCGGCGAGGGCTGGAGCTGATACCAATAAACTCAAGAGACCCGCAAATACAATTGTCGAAAAACCAAAAACGCGCTTCATTCGCGACAAATTTAATTTTTTGGTTTTTCTAAGAGGCATTCTTTATTCAGCCTCTTCTACTTGGTTTTCCTCTTCTTGTATTTGTGTTTGTGTTTCTTCTTGTGGAATATCCAATTGATAGGTGTTCGCACGATAAATTTTATAGTGAGCCGCCTTTAGCTGCTCAGGCGTCAACTCAGACAAAGCAAAAGCCTGAAAAACCTGTGTCTGTCCCGGCTCAATTCCCTCCGCATAAAGCGATGTTTTATCTAATACATTTTCATTATCATCTAATGCCACCACATCCAACGCCAAATTCGTCCTCTCATCCGAAATATTCTTGATGCTAATCACCACCACATCATTCAAACCATCTTCATTGTCCATCCTTTGATAACCCTGTATATCCGCCTCGACATATTTATCCAAAACCTGCTTCGTTAATTCGTTTTCTTCTTCAGTCGTTATTGTCTCTTGCAAAACATCCGGCGAAACGCCTTCTTCGCTAGTACCTTTAGGAATGCACAACAAAACCACCACCGTAATCAATGCAACAATCACTATTCCCGCCCCCATAATCAAGAAGTAGGTCTTTTTACCAAATTTCTTACCTTTTTCACGCCTAACAAACTGCTCACCGCTCCTACCCTTTACACGATTTCGCAGTGCTGATATTGGGTTTTTCTTTTCCTCCATCATATATTTGTCCTTTCTTTTATAGTTTTTCTCTCGATATTTTATTTTGAAACAAAATAAGGAGACTATTTATTATCTCTTACAAACATACACAAAACAACTAAACATGCACAACCTCCATACCTACCAATTATTTTACCATAAACACTTTGATAATTTCAAGAGGTTTTTAAAAATTTCTACCTATTTTTCCACAGCCAAAAGCGCAACCGGCAAAAGGTAAATATGCAAAGCATTCGGCAACCCCGAGAAAAACAACAAACTCACCCCATATGCCAAAATGAGTGTCGTGATCATCACACGATTCTGACTCTTCATTACTACTCGCCCCACCAAAACCAAAGTCAAAATCAAAAGCGCTATCCCAACCACACCCGTCTCTAATAGCAAACTCACATACTCATTATTTACAATCTCCTTTGTAGTCGGCGCTTTATCGTTTTCGCTCAAAGCGTTCGTTGCGCCGCCAAGTCCCACCCCAGCAACAATAGTCTTAAAGTCTTGCGACCAAATTTGAAGTGCTGCCTCAGATAATCCCACTCTCATATCCGTAGATACTTCCACATATCCATCAAAATGAGCCTTCTCGCTCGTCTCACTCTCAACATCACTTTCAACCGGTACCGCTTCAGTATTCTTTTTGCCTAGATCAATTACGCCAAGCGACAACTGATTTATCACTTTACTCACCCCCGACACATAAGTATCATCCGTCTTAGACACCTGCGCCATTATCCCTTGCAAGTTCAAAGCAAACAAAAACGCCACAATCACCACCGGCCAGACCACCAAAGCTCTCGCCTTTTTACTCCGCACCACCATCACAATCGTCATTACCACCATCGCCACCACAAACGCATAAATCGCCCCTCGCGACATCGTCAAAAACAGAGTAGTCGCGAATACAAAGAGAAAGACAACTGGCAATAGTGTTTTAAGGGGCTTCCGGAGGTCACGACCGAGGATGAGGGGGCGAGCCCCGTAACGACGGGCGCGAGCAACCCGTCCCCGAAAAACACTATTCCAGTTGTCTTTTGCTATTATGTAAGCGCTAACTATCGCTGGCGCAAGTAGCAAATTTCCCATAAATTGCGGTTCCGCCGCAAATCCATTCACTCTCGGAAACCCAAACATCGTGTACGTACATCCCGCACACATCAACGAATAATCTCGCGACACTCCAGCTAAATCCAACACACATTGCACCAAACACCACCCACACACAAAAAGCGCCGATCCAAAAAACATTTTCCAAAACAATTCTTTGAACCCATTCTTTTTTAACACATCTCTTAGTTCAAACATCGCATCACCCGCAAAATAAACTAGCCACAAAATCCCCACCGTCAACAGCCCGCGCACGCTATTCATAGACCATAACACAGACAAACTCAGCCACACCGGCAACAGCACCCACGGCCACTTTTTTTGCCAATTACAAAACAGTCTCTTTTCGCGAACCATCATCACAAAAGCCAACGCATCAAACGCCAAAAGCCAAATAATCGGCAAAGAAATCTCATAATTCATTGCCGCATCAGACCCAAAATGCATCAACGGATAATACGAAAAGAACAGCACCGCCGGCAAAATACAGACCAAAAACCGATAAGCCTTCTCCATCCAATTATTTCTTTTTTTCACGCACAAATTCCTTGATTTCTTTATCAAATCGCTTCTCGTCAAAATCTTCTGCCGTCTTCGAAACCTTCCCGCGTACAAACTTCATCTTTTCAAATTTTTTCATCGCATCCGCCAAGCTCTTCGCCGTCTGCTTTTTAAACAATACGCCATTCTTCCCTTCAATCACATAATCTCTCGCACCACCCTCACCAAACGCAATCACCGGACAACCCGTCGCCAACGCTTCCACCGGCGCAATTCCAAATGGCTCCATACTCGGGAACAAATACCCCTTCGCTCTGCTCAGATACCAAGCCAAATCCTCCTTTTTCATTGTCGGCAAAAACTTCACCAAATCAGACCCCTTCGCCATCTCCATCAGTTTCCGATGCTCTGGTCCTTCGCCAATCACCAACAACTTCCGCTCCAACTTCAAGCACGCTTCCACAGCAAGGTCAATCCGCTTCCAATTTACCTGCCTGCTCGTTACAATGTAATAATCTTCGTCAGAATCACTGCTACCCTTACGAAAATCCTCAATCTCTACCGGTGGATGAATCACAGTCGCTTCACGCTTATAATACTTCTTAATCTGCTCCTTTGCATATTCCGAAATCGTCACAAAATAATCCGGCCTCCCAGCCGCCTTAAAATCCGCTTTCTTAAGAGGCCTCACCATCAATTTAAAGAAAAATCTCACCACCGGATTTAATACTCCAAAACCCGGATTCTTCACATAATCATCATACATTTGCCAATAATACTGCGTTGGCACATGACAATACGAAATATGAATCCCCTCCGGATTAACACTTTTCTTCCCATGACGCGCAAGCCATTTTCCCGACTTCACAGACTTGGCCTCCGCCCCTGTTACAGAAATTATCAAATCATATTCCGACAAATCCAAATGCGAAAAATAAAGCTGCCGAAGTGGCCCCAAAATCCTCCGCATCTTCGCCGGAAAAATCTTCAACCATCCCGTCCTCACATCCGCACCATCAAACCAATCAATCCCTTTTGGATCATATTTTGACGTATAAATCGGCGCCTCCGGAAACAGTTTGTGAATCCTGAGCAACACTTTTTCCGCTCCACCCACATTCGTCAGCCAATCACAAACAATCGCTACTTTCATAAATTATTTAGCTCCGTCACGTTTTACCACTGCGGCAATTGTTTTAAAGAAAATCTGCGCATCTAGCTCAAGCGACCAGTTTTTCACGTAATAAATATCTAGCGCCCGCCTTTCTTCAAACGGAATATCTCGTCTTCCCGACACTTGTGCAAATCCCGTCAAACCAGACTTCACTGTCAAAATCAAAGACCTATCACCATAGTCACGTAGCTCGCCCGGCAAAAGTGCCCTCGGTCCAATCAGGGAAATATCGCCCTTCAAAATATTAAATAGCTGCGGTAATTCGTCCAAAGACGTCTTCCGAATAAAGTGCCCCATCTTCGTAATTCTCGGATCGTTTTTCAAATAATCTCCGCCTTTACGGTATTTTTTTATGAGCTCCAGCTTCCCCATCTTGATAAACGCCTCTTCCGCCGTCATCCCGCTATACTCTGGCCGCATCGAGCGAAACTTATAACATTTAAATCTCCTGTTATACCGCGTCAAACGCTCATCCGCATAAATCGCCGCATGTCGAAAATCCGAACACTTAATAATCAACCAAATTATCAACATCGGAATCGCCGCAATTATTATCCCAATTAAACTAATTAAAATATCAAACAAGCGTTTTATTACCACATAGCCACCAGACAAAGGCGTCGTCATTACCAACACCGCCGGTGTATTACCGATTAATTCCAACTCTCCAAAATGTGACGACAATGCCGTCTCACTTGGCACAAAATAATACAACAAATGGTACTGCACAGCCTTTTTATACACATACTCCGTCGACTTTTCGTCTGTCTGAAAAATCACATCCACTTTTGTTTTTTTCAAAGCATCCTTTAGCGACGAAAACTGCCTTGTCTTTAAATCTCTTGGGATATATTTTCTCCCTGCCACAATCCCAGCCAAACGATAACCAGATTCTGGTCTCGCCGCAATATAATCCGCCAAGTATTCTGTATTTTTATGATTTCCAATAATAATCACACGCTTTGTTCCATAGTCATTTCGAAACACTTGCCTCACGATAAATCGAATCAAAACTCTTTCAGCAAGCAAGAAAACAAACGACAACGCAACCGATGTCAATGCCACAATTCTCACCGGGAACAATTCTTCACCGGTAAAAAAATCATACACAATCAACGCCGCCACCGATAGAACAGCTGCAAGCACCAATCTCCCTCGCTCCGGCAAACGCGACTTACCCAAAAAAATTTCTTTTCTGTACAGACCAAGTGCCGCCAAAATTATCAAAAGTATCGGTACCAAGAAAATCACCGTCATCGTAAAATCATGCAATTGCGACTCAAACAAATAAGGCCTCGGGTCCACGTGCGTACGAATATAATACGCCATCGCAAATGACAGTATCAACATCAGCGCATCACCAATAATCAAGCAAATTCTCAAAACAAAATCGGACTTTTTCCGCATAAGTATATTATAACATATTTACTCGACAGTCACAGACTTAGCGAGGTTACGAGGCTGATCCACGTCATTTCCTTTCACTAAAGTCATATAATAAGCAAATAATTGTGAAGCTAAATTCATCAAAAGCGGCGTCAATATCTCATATTTTGTTGTAATTTTTACAACATTCTCCACCTCTAAATCAAATTTATCGTTATTAGTCAGCACGACCACATGTCCATTTCTTGCCAACACTTCTTGAATATTTGAAACCGCCTTGTCATACAATCTACCCTTTGGCAAAAGCGCAATCTCAAAGAATCTATTATCAATCAAAGCCAACGGCCCATGTTTTAGTTCACCAAAAGCATACGCATTAGCATCTACATAAGAAATCTCTTTTAACTTCAAAGCGCCTTCCATCGCTACAGGATAAGCCGTATCTCGACCAAGATAAATCGCATGCTCAAAATCCTTATACTTCTCCGCCAAAGCCTTCATTGGTTCTCTCACCTCATCCAAAACCTTACGAATTTCTTCCGGCATTCCAAATACCTCTTTAATATAAGGTTCCAGGAACGACTCTCTCACGCCTTTTGCTTGCGCAATCGTCAAACCAAACATCACCATCGCAATCGCTTGCGAAGTAAATGCCTTTGTCGAAGCCACCGAAATCTCCGGCCCCACGTGCACATAAGTACCACCATCCACTTCTCTAGCAATCGTCGAACCAATCGCATTTACAATACCAATTGTCTTAATTCCCCGTTCCTTGATCGCACGAAGACACGCTAAAGTATCCGCCGTCTCGCCAGACTGCGACACAATCAAAGCCACAGCATCCTTTGGAATATAAGCCTGACGATATCGATATTCCGAAGCAATCACCGGCTCAACTGTTATTTCTGGCACAAATTGTTCAATATAATACCCCGCCAAAACTCCTGCATTATAAGCCGTACCACAGCCCACAATAATCAAATGCTTTATCTTACGAAGTTCATCCTTTGTAAGACCAGGCCCACCTAAATGCACTTTCATTTTACTAATATCAATGCGTCCACGCAAAGTTTCAACCAATGATTCTGGTTGTTCCATAATCTCTTTTAATAAGAAATGATCATATCCATTTTTTTGAATCGCCGACAAGTTCGTCTCAATCTCTTCCACTTTTGCCGAAACCGGCTCCGCATTCAGAGTTTTGAGCTCGACACTGTTTCGAGTCACTACAGCCACTTCCCCATCATTCAAGTAAATTGCTTGCTTTGTATAGCCAAGCAATGCTGAAGCATCCGAAGCAACCAAAGTCTCATCATGTCCCACACCAATCACCAACGGCGAACCCGAACGCGCCACCACAATTTCATTCGGATTTTTTTCGGAAACTACCGCAATACCATAGGTTCCCTGTACTAGTTTCAAAGCCTGCACCACCGCATTAATCAATGGGTACTTACCATCCTTATAAAAAGAATCAATCAAAGCCGCGAGCACCTCCGAATCAGTTTCCGACTTAAAATCATAACCCTTCAAATAATGTTTCAAATTTTTGTAGTTTTCAATAATGCCATTGTGGACCAAAAAAATGCTACCAACACGGTGCGGATGCGCATTCGCCTCAGACGGTTCACCGTGCGTCGCCCATCTCGTATGACCAATCCCGATGCTATCCCCCTTCTTATTTCGCGCTAACTTTTCCTCTAATTCTGATATTTTACCCTTAGTTTTAATCAAAGTAGCCTCACCATCATCCGACAAAGTCACAATCCCCGCCGAATCATAGCCACGATATTCCAAACGTTTCAATCCTGAAATCAAAAAATCTTGTGCGTTCTTATTCCCCACATATCCAACAATTCCACACATCAGATTAGCCTCCGTTTAAATTGCTCATTCCATTATAGCATTTAAAGATTATTTAAAACAGGCTTTCCAGATTATGCATTTTGTGATATAATTAACAAGCCTTTATTTAACATATGTTGGTCCGGTAGCTCAGTTGGTTAGAGCACGAGCCTCTTAAGCTTGGTGTCGTGGGTTCGAGCCCCACCCGGATCACCACTAAAAAATT
>JAZRJZ010000022.1:0-42009 GCA_045646085.1 Candidatus Nanosyncoccus sp. | reverse complement strand
AAAAATCAAAAATCTAGACCTAGAACAGGAAGCCTCTGAACTGCTCGCGCGCTACAATCGGGAATTAAACAAACAAAAAATCAAAGAACTAAACCAAAAACTAGCTGAACTTAGCGAAGATGATACAGAATACGAAAAAATCCTTAAAAAGATTGTGGATATACAAAGCACTGAAGGGTGACGCATTTGCTTTTTTTCTATTTATGACATATAATAAACGCTAATGAGCGCGAAAAAAGACGATCAAATTTTGACTGCGAAGGATCTTACTCTGGAAATTGATGAACCAGAGACGCACGATTTAGAGAACGAAGAAGAGCTCTCCGATGAGGAGCTTGCTATTACTGCCGAAAATGTAGATTCTTTTGCAGACGATTCAGTTAGACTATATCTTCGCGAAATCGGTAAGATTCCACTTTTGACTCCAGAGGAGGAGGCCGAGCTAGCCCAAAAAATCGTCAAAGGTGACAAAAAAGCCAAAGACAAAATGGTCGAATCAAACATGCGTCTCGTAGTTTCTATTGCCAAGCGTTATGGTGGCCGAGGTCTAGATTTTCTAGATTTAATTCAAGAAGGAAATACTGGTTTGCTGCGCGCCGTCGAAAAATTCGACCCCGACAAAGGCTTCAAGTTTTCTACTTATGCCACCTGGTGGGTGCGTCAGGCGATCACTCGCGCTATCGCCGATCAAGCCCGCACGATTCGTATTCCGGTTCACATGGTTGAGACTATCAACAAGGTTCTTCGTACTACTCGTAAACTCACCTCCGAATTAAACCGTGAACCTACCAACGAAGAAATCGCCAAAGCCCTAGACATGGAGCCCGAGAAAGTCGACTACGTTATGCGTATCAAGCAAGATATTGCCTCGCTAGATGCTTCCGTAGGACGCGATGGCGACGACGAAGATTCTGTATTAGGTGATTTTGTCGAAGACGAAGAGCGTGACTCTCCGGAAGATTCTGCCGCAAACCAAATCCTAAAAGAACAACTATCCGAAATCATTGCCACTTTAACGGACAGGGAACAAAAGATCATCCGTCTGCGTTTTGGTATCGGCGGCGGTCGCCCACACACTCTAGAAGAAGTCGGCAACGAATTCGACGTCACCCGTGAGCGTATTCGTCAGATTGAGGCCAAAGCTCTCTCTAAGCTTCGCAAAAACAAAGAAACCCGCAAATTACACGAGTATTTAAAATAGGAGGCACCAAGTGAAGAAAATTATCGCATTATTAGCAATTATTACAATGAGTTTGTCTAGTATCAGCGCTCATGCACTAAGCATGGTGCAAACAAATCAATTTGGTGCAGTGGAGACAGCTATACTGACTGACTGTGGCAGCAAAGACGGCAGTGAAAGTGTAGTCTGTGTCATCAATCTTGTAGTAAACATCCTGTCTGTCGGTGTTGGCATCTTGGGCGTTGTAGCTATTTCAGTGGTCGGCGTCCAATATCTTACCGCTGGAGATAGTGAAGAAAAAGTGCGCACTGCTAAACGTCGATTATTTGAAATTGTAATTGGCCTTGCCGCCTACGCCGTAATCTATGCCTTATTGCAATGGCTCTTACCGGGCTTCGGATGAGACGCTTACTAATTATTTATAATCCTCGCTCGTCTCGTTTTTCTGATGTTAAAGACGAGGTCCTTAGTCGTCTAACGGAGTTAAAAGGCTACATGGTTGGAAAATATGAAGTCGCTAACACCAATGTTGACGACAATGCTAAAAAGCTTGCCAAAATCCTCAAAAACGACGATCTGGTAGTTGCTGCAGGGGGTGACGCCACGGCCGTCATTGCTGCTAACGCAATCCTGCAGTCGGACAAAAACATCACTCTCGCCGTTCTCCCGTATGGTAACTTCAACGACCTCTCTCGTACTCTCGGAACGGAAACTTTAGAAGATGTCGTTACATGGACGGGTGGCGTCGCTGGGGGGACCCCCGCCGCACGCAGCCGTGAGGCGAGTACAGCGGGGGAAACTGCGACGACAGGACCCGTCCAGAAACTATATCCTCTCGAAATTTACATTGATGATAAGTTTTTCCGTTACGCTACTTGTTATGTCACCATCGGTATGACCGCCGAAGCCGTTGAACTATTCGATAAACCTAAAGTCAGAAAAAAGCTCAAAACTTCCTCGGGTCGCTCCTTCGGCTCATATCTAAGCCTTGCGGGTTGGTATTTCAAAAACCGTCATCGCAAAATATTCTTGCCCGAGTTCAAGCTCAATGGCGAATTGCAGCACCGCAAAACGTCGGATTATGCTGCTGTCAACGGTAGCTCAATGGCTCGTGTTATGAAAGGCGGCGATGACTATCAGAATCCCACAGTCTTTCGTAGCGAAACCGACCGCTTGACCAGCTTTTGGCGTTTAGTAAAACTACTAACAAAAAGCGTACTTTCCCGCATTCCAGGTTCAGAGACCAAAGGCGACATTTTAGAATTCCTAAAACCATCTACTGTCGAATTACAAGCCGAGGGCGAATACACGATTTTTGAAAACATTAATAAAATTGAAATCAAGAAAGGCGAAAAATGTCTGAAGGTAGTCAAGAAATAGAGCAAATCATTAAATATATGAAGTCGCATTGGCCGTCTAATGTTAAACCAGAGTGGCAAGTCGGTCTCGCCGAATATCCTGGCATCCTCAAAAAAGCATTAGCAGATTTGACCATGGCTGCGACTAAAAATTACCATCTCATCCGCATAGCAGGCGTCTCTGGTTCTGGTAAAACCACTCAGATTTTACCCGCCGTTGAAGCGTATTGCGAAAAAAACAATTTCGAGCCAATTCTAATGGCTGCACGTCGTTTTGTAGAGTATCATCCGCACTTTGAAGAAATCAAAGAATACTACGGTGAAGAAAACTTACGCAAAAACACCGACGAATTTTGTACCATTATGCTATTCTTAACGCTTTCAGCATTGATGAAAGATGGTTACGACATTGTTTTAGACGTCACCTTATTAGACCCAGAAATGGAAGCAATTTTACTCAAAATGGTCAAAACAGAAAACTACAAATTTTTGATTCTCATGATTGCCGTTTCACCTACTGTTACTGAAAAATATCTTAGCGGTCGTGCATGGCGTCATTCTAAAGCCACCGAACAAGAGTTTATCCGAGCCACATCCAAGGCCCTAGCCTTTTATGCCGAGAACACGCCCAATACTCACATCATTATCTGGAGCGTTTATGATAAACCACCAGTTTATGACGGCCCAATCAAAGATTGTATCGATATATTTAACGACTATTCAAATAGGGAAGCACTACCAAAATCTGATGACGACGAGCGCCGCGACGCCAAAATCAATTATCTTACCAAATTAGAGTTGATTTAGATTGATTTCTGGAAAATGCGCCCGAATGTGTTCGGCGTAACCATTATCGATATTTTTCCAAGCTTCTTTCATTCTATCAATATTTTCTAACTTATCAAATTGTGCCAGAAAAGCCGTTTCAAAATCTTCTGGCACTGGCCTCGACAGCATTCTCGCTACATCCATCTCTGGATTTCCGGTGCCGGCAAAACAAAAGTCAATCACACCAATCACTTTGTTGTTTTTGTCTAACAGGATATTCCCAAGATTCAAATCACCATGCACTAGTTTTTTGAGTTCTGTTTCTTTGATAAAACTATGATCCGCATCGATGTGTTTGTCGTAATGCTCATAATCTAATTCGTGTAAAAACTCGCTCAGAGGGAATTGTACTTCTTTTGGTGCGCCACTAAGATCAATGCCGGACAACTCTTTGATGAACTTTGCTGTATCGTAAGCAACTCCGAGTAGCGCCGTATGCGACAAATGATAAATTCTATCACCCAAAGTGTACCCTTCGATTTTTTGATGCAAAGAAAACGGACGCCCGTCTTTGTCATAGCAAAGCTTCATTTGTGGCGTATAATAACTAGTTTTTCCATCCACAAAATTGCAAACCGCAGCATCTTTTACAATCATTTTTGACCAAAATGGGTTTCGCGGAAATCTAAAAAAATACGCACCATCATCTGTCGTTACTTCAATTACAATATTTGTCCACCCAGTTAAAATATGCTTAGTTTTCTCAATTTTCCTCTCTGGCAAAGTTTCTGCAATTATCAAATCAAGATTGTCAGAGGTAGTGAAATATTTCGCCATAACCTATTATACCATGCTATAATAAAGCTATGGAGAATATCAAGATACTCGCAATTGTTGGTATGTCTGGCTCCGGCAAATCTGTCGCAGTTGATTATCTCACCGAAAAAGGTTATCCCAAAGTTTATTTCGGCGGCATGATTTACAAAGAAATGGAAAAGCGCGGTATCGAACGCACCGAAGATGGCGAATCTGAGAAGAAATTCCGTGAAGAAATTCGCGAAAAAGAAGGCAAAGACTGGGTAGTAAAGCAAGCCATCGCCGAGACTAAGGATTTAATTAGTGCTGGCCAAAAACACATCATTCTTGACGGTGTTTATTCCTGGACCGAATACAAGACCCTAAAACACGAATTTCCCAAAGCTCTAACATTTATCGCAATCGTAGTCGACAAAAAACTCCGCTACGATAGAGTAGCCGACCGTCCGGGTCGCGCTTTTGATGCTGCTGCTATCCGTGAGCGCGATCGTAGCGAAATTGAAAACCTCGAAAAAGGCGGTCCTATCGCCGCCGCTGATTATTATATTTTAAACAACGGCACAGTCCCAGAATTACACGAAAGATTAAATCAAATATTAAAGGAGATAGAGTTTTGACAAGCATAGATAACATATCCAATGTAGCATACAAAAAAGGCAACCTCATGCGATATACTCTCTGGGCTCTTGCTGCAGTTTGTATCGGCACGCTAATTTATGCTTTTATTAACACTATGAGTAGTGACGTCTCTGCCTCCGTTCCGGAAGGATACCGTTTTTCCGTTACCGATAATTACACCGAGGGAAGTAATATCCGGACAATCTATTATGTTTACGACGATAGAATTATGGTCGAAGACGAAAGCATAGACAATAACAACGTCAATCGCGCGATTTTGGTGTACGACAACATCAATACAACGCTGCTAGCGTATGATGATGAAACCATCGAACTGTGTGAATTGGGCAATTGTAGCGAAAAACCCAAAATTCTTGCCACCATTAAATCGCTAATCTCGCGCAAAATTGGCCGCGAATACATAGGTTTTTAGATGAAAAAGCTGGTCTTAATTGACGGAAAATCGGTTTTTTACCGAGGTTATTATGCAATGGGCGCACTCAGCCTTCCAGACGGTACGCCGACCGGCGGAGTATATGGTTTTGCCGCTATCGCCATGGAAATCGTCAAAAAAATCAACCCCACCAAAATAGTTGTGGCTTGGGACTCCAAAACTTCTACCTCCAAACGCCGCGCAATTTATCCGGAGTATAAAGCCGGTCGCGTCAAGCCAGGCGAAGATTTTTATGCTCAAATCCCACTCTTAAAGGAATTAATTCAAGATTTAGGTTGGAGTTTTGTTGAAATTGATGATTATGAAGCCGATGATATTATTGGCACACTTTCGAAGCAAGCCGACGAGACCTTAGATCAAAACGGCAAATGTGAGTACGAGACTTTCATCATTTCTTCCGATCTCGATATGCTCCAAATAGTAGACAGCAACACCCATATGTGGCGCATCCTCAAGGGGTTTACCAACATTGAACAAATAAATGTTCCAGAAATCGAAGCCAAATACGGCATCAAAAAGTCTCAATTCTTAGACCTCAAAGCCTTGAAGGGTGATTCGTCCGACAACATCCCCGGCGTACCTGGTATTGGCGAAAAAACCGCCGCCAAGCTTTTAAATGAATACAAAGATTTAGACGGTATATTTCATAATATAGATAAAATTACCGGTTCAACCAAAGCCAAACTCGAAGCAGGCGTCGCCTCCGCCCTCATGTCCAAGACTTTAGCTCAAATCATGTTTGACGCTCCTGTCTATCTAAACGACATCCCGGATTTCGAATTTGACCGCGACCGCATCATTGCTGGCTTGAAAAAACTCCAATTCAACTCTCTCATCCGCAAAACTAGTCAAGAGGGCAAAGAAGCTGCAATTTCGAGGGGATCCGGAGCCTGGCAAGGCGAGGACGAGCGCGTCGCCCCCGTGGCGACCGCCCCCTGGGACGCGGACGACCTCTGGTCGACGGGTGGCGACGACGCGCCCCGAGAAAGTGCTGATTCTTTGCCTGTCGATACTATTATTGATTGGAACATCAAATCTCTGATGCATCACGACGGAAAAATCGCTTCCGAAATCCTGCACGGCAAAAAATATTGGGATCTCGGCCAAGCAGAATTTTTACTCAATCCTCTCGAGCGTGGACAATCAGATTTATATGACCCTATGGATTTTAAAACTGCCTATCAGGTCCAGCACAGGGAACTAAACAAGCTCCCTAGACTATATAATATATACAAAGAATTTGATTTACCCCTAATTCCAATTCTTTACAAAATGGAAAAGCAGGGTATGTTAATCGATCGAGAATATTTCAAAAATCTCCAAGCCGAATATACCAAAGAAGTTGCTGCGCTTGAGCAGGATATTCAAAAACTCGCCGATACAGAATTCAACGTCAATTCTCCGATTCAGCTTTCCGAAGTGCTATTTTCCAAGCTCGAACTCCCAACCAAGGGCATCAAAAAGACCACTCGTGGCTATTCTACTGGAGCAAAAGAGTTAGACAAACTCAAAGACCTCCATCCTATTATTGCCAAAATTATCGAATACCGCGAAGCGGCTAAGCTTCTTAACACTTATATCATTCCAATTCCAGGCCTTGCGGGCGAAGACGGTCGTATTCACACCACTTTTACCCAAAATGTTACCGCTACTGGGCGCTTAAGTTCCAAAGATCCTAACCTCCAAAACATTCCAGTTCGTACCAACGAAGGCAAACGCATTCGCACTGGCTTCATTGCACCAGAGGGCAAAGTTTTGGTCTCGGCTGACTATTCTCAATTTGAACTTCGCCTTGCCGCGATTCTGTCTGGTGACCAAGCCCTCATCGATGATTTCAATCACGACGTGGATATCCACACCAAGACCGCTTCAGAAGCCTTCAAAGTCCCGATGGACAAAGTCACCAAAGCCCAAAGACGCGCCGCCAAAGTCATTAATTTTGGTGTTCTTTATGGCATGAGCGTCAAAGGTCTTTCTGACGCTGCCAAAATGCCAATTTTTGAAGCAAAACGATTTATTGATAATTATTTCGAGCTCCGCGCTCCAATCAAGCAAAAGCTAGAAAGCATCTTAAAACAGGCTAGGGAAGAAGGCTTTGTCGAGACTTTCTATGGTCGTCGTCGCCCCACACCAGACGTCAAATCCAGTAATTTCTTAATCCGCCAAGCCGCTGAGCGCGCCGCCCAAAATATGCCAATTCAAGGCACCGAAGCTGATTTAATGAAACGCGCCATGATTAAAGTCGACCAAAAACTTCCCGAGGGCGCTAATCTCGTTATGCAAGTGCATGATTCTTTGATTGTCGAATGTGAGAAATCTCAAGCCAAAGCAGTCGCCAAGATTTTGAAGACCGAAATGGAATCTGTTGCTCCCGAGCTAGATATTAAACTCGCCGTCGAAATCTCTACTGGTCAAAACTGGGGCGAACTCTAAACTTATCAAAATTCTTTACAAGTTGAAGACCAGGCGTTATTATTAGTGTGTGCATTGCGCACATACTGAAAGGAAAAATATGAAAAATGATATAGAGATATATAAGATTCATGAAGGCGAAATTGTTTTTCGAGTTGACGCAGACAAAGAAACCATTTGGACTACACAGGAACAACTTTCAAATCTTTTTGGTGTAGATCGTACTGTGATTGGTCGTCATTTGCGTAATATTTTTCGCGACGGGGAATTAGACGAAAATTCAGTATGTGCAAAAATTGCACATACTGCCACCGACGGCAAAACTTATCAGGTCAAAATGTACAATCTCGACGCCATCATCTCTGTTGGTTATCGCGTCAACTCCAAAAAAGCTACCGACTTTCGTATTTGGGCTACCAAGGTTCTCCATCATTATGTTGTTGACGGCGTTGCAGTTAACGAACGTCGCTTAAAAGAGCTCGACTCCAAAAAACTCCACGAAATCGAAGGTGCCCTCGGCATCGTCAAGCGTCTTGTCGCCTCTTCCAACCTTTCTGCTGATGAAGCTGGCGGAGTGTTAGAAGTTATCACTAAGTACGGTCCGAGTTTTAAGGCCCTTAAAGAATACGACGAAGGTCACATCTCTTTTGCAAAAGGGAAGAAGGCAGCCAAAACCATTTCCAAAGACGATGGACTCAATATAATTAACGAACTCAAAAAATCTGTCAAGGGCGACGAGCTATTTGGCAAACTGCGCGGCGAAGCTTTTGAATCATCGCTCAGCGCTATCACTCAGACCTTCGATGGCAAAGATGTTTACCCGTCCATTTCCGAAAAAGCTGCCAACCTCCTCTATCTTATCATCAAGGATCATCCCTTTTATGACGGCAACAAACGTATCGGTGCTCTGCTTTTCGTAGTTTTTCTCACTATCAATGACTATCACCTCACCAAAAATGGCGAAACCAAGATTTCCGATCGCGCTCTTACCGCACTAGCACTCTTAATCGCCGAATCAAACCCCAAAGAAAAAGGGCTACTAATAGCCCTCATCTGTAAACTTTTGGAGAATTAACGCGCGTAAGCGATATTGTGCTCCATCGCTTGAGTTTCGAGCGCTACCAATCTTTCAGCATCATTAATCGACGAATTCACACAGTGTTTCACTCGAGACTTTTCCTCAGCCTTTTTAGCATCATTCCAACGGTCCAAGGTACCTACCAAATAGCCAGTAATTCGGCGCAACCTCTCGAATTTACCTTCGTCAAAATAATCAGCATATTGATCGAAATACTCTCTCGCGGCGTCCTCGCCTACCTTCTCATTTATCAATTTCATCCCAGCTTCCACCAAGCACGAAACGTGCATCGTCTCATATTGGTCAAATTCAGCCAAAGCTTCCTTTGCTTCTTTTTCTGTTACCTTTGCGTACCTTCCGAGCGACTTCAAGAATCTTTTCATATCAAAATTCGCCACCTCGTTTTGATTCCGATAAATAATTTTCTTCATGACTTTCCTTTCTCGGCAATTGGTTGATTACGTATAGTATTTTGGCCGATTTTTAATTTTATAAGCATTACCTGAAATTATTGTAATCCCTATATATAGCGTTTGTCAAGACTTTTTTGACACTAAATATGGTGTTTTTCCACAATTTCGCATTTTTAGAGGAAGCCATATGATAAAATAAAAACATGCCAGAGTTGCCAGAAGTTGAAACCATTCGTCGTGGGCTAAATAATTTTATTGTTCAAAAGAAAATCAAAAAAATCGACATTCTTTGCGAAAAGTCGTTCATCGGCGAACCGAAAATCGGCACAATTACAAACATTCGTCGATTCGGCAAAGCACTGATATTAGATTTGGACAATGATTATTCGCTCATGATTCATCTCCGTATGACTGGACAGTTAATTTTTGACGGCAAAGAGCGCTATGCGGCTGGCCATCCGAGTGATAATTTTGTAGCAAAACTACCCAACAAACAGACCAGGGTAATTATAGAGCTTGAAAATGGCAAACTGTATTTTAACGACCAAAGAAAATTTGGCTTTATCAAAAGTCTCAAAACCGACCAAGTAGGCAATGATTCTTTTATCAAAAAACTAGCCAAAGAACCTTGGCAAATGACTGTAGAAGAATTCCACGAAAAACTCCAGCGTCATTCCAAATCTCCAATCAAAGCTGTTATTTTAGACCAAGCCATCATTTGTGGCCTAGGCAACATTTATGCGGACGAAGCGTTATTTGCCGCCAAGATTCACCCCGAGACTAAAGCCGGCAATCTTAGTCAAGCCGAAGCAAACAAGCTTCTTCTCGCCGCTCGTGACGTCATGCAAAAATCTATCGATTCCGGCGGTTCCACCATGAAAGACTACGTCAAAGCCGATGGCACCAAAGGTGATTATTTAGAAAAATTCGCTCAAGTTTTTAGAAGAGAGCATCAGCCTTGTCCACGATGCGGTCATGAAATCATCAAAATCAAGGTCGCCGGCCGCGGCACTCATATTTGCCCATGTTGTCAAAAACAGGAGGCCACCCATGATTAAGATTTTTTATGGCGATAATCGCATCGCCGCAAAGCAGGCTATTGATAAATTCTTGGGCCCAAACTATGAAATCGTTGAAGGGAAAGAACTCTCTCCAAATGATTTGCCCAGTCTTTTGCTTGGGCAGTCACTTTTTGCCAGTCAACGCAACATTCTTATCAGAGATATTTCCGACAATAAAGCAGTTTTTGAAAAAATTTCAGATTATCTAAATTCGCCTCACAATATTGTTATTTTCGAAATCAAACTCGACAAGCGCTCAAGCGCTTACAAAACCCTCAAAAACCAAGTCGAAATCAAGGAATTTACTTTGCCAAAAGACCCAAACTTAGGCTTAGTATTTGATATTTACAAAACTGCCAAAACCGACGGCAAAAAAGCAATCCAAATACTCGCCAAAATCAAACCCCAACAAGACCCCATGATGTTTTTTGGTCTTATGGCTTCTCAGGCCATCAAAGATTTCACCAAAAAACAGGGAACCAAAGAAAAGAAAGCTCTCAAAGAGCTTTCTAAACTTGATCAAGAATTAAAATCTTCTAAGCTGTCTTCTTGGCTTTTGATTGAGTCGTTTTTGTTGCGGCTTTCTTCGTTGTAGTTTTTGCAACAGGTTTTTTCTCAACTGGCTTTTTAGCCACAGTAGCCTTCTTAGCGGTAGTCTTTGCTGCAGTCTTTTTTGCGGCTTTCGCTACTAATTTCACCCCAGCTGCTTTTGCGATAACGTGTAATTTAGCCTTACGACGCGCAGCAGTATTTTTCTTCAGCAAATCCTTTTTCACAGCCTTATCATATTCAGATTGAGCTTTTGCTAGAGTTTCCGCAGTTGGTTTAGCTTTAAAAGCCTTTACGGCAGCTTTGATATCTTTCTTAATTTGTACATTATGCTCAGTTCTTTTGGTAGCTTGACGAGCAGCCTTCTTGGCAGATTTAATAATTGGCATTTTCTTCCTATATAGTTAAAAATTAATGAATTTTCACTATTATAACTCTTTTATCTCAAAAAGTAAAGAGTATTTATCTATAATCACCCTAGTATTTTCTCTTGATTTTTTTAAAAGCTTATGTTAACATTAACGTATAACATGTAAGGAAGCTCATGCCTGAAGAAAAGAAAACCAATACTCCCCAAAAACCTGCTACCGACGATGCGCCTAAAGCACCAGAAACTACAGAGGCGCCAGTTGATGTTGTTTCTGAGGTCACCAGTAAAATCAATGACTCTCATAATGTTTTGATTGCTTTATCTAGTGATCCATCTGTTGATGAGATGTCTACTGCTATTGGTCTTTCACTTTATTTAGACAAATTAGGCAAACGCACCACCGCAATTTATTCTGGTAACACCCCAAATGCTCTTGAATTCTTGAAGCCCGAAGAGACCTTTGAGACCAACGTCGGCTCCTTACAAGATTTCATCGTCGCCCTAAACAAAGACAAAGCCGACCACCTGAGGTACAAATTAGACGGTGATTTCGTCAAAATATATATCACCCCCTATCACTCTCGTATTGTCAAAGACGACCTTGAGTTCTCCTATGGTGATTACAACGTAGATTTGGTTTTAGCTCTCAACGTTGCTAACGGTATTGATTTAGACTCCGCCCTGCGCGAGCACGGTCGCATCATGCACGACGCTACTATCATCAATATTACCACTGGCAATCCTGGCAAACTAGGCGAAATAGAGTGGACTGACAAGAGCGCCAGCTCCGTCGCCGAGATGATTTCCAAATTACTATACACGATGGGCGCTAGCGTTCCAATCGAAAAAGACGAAGCCACTGCATTTCTTACCGGTATTGTTGCAGCCACTAATCGTTTTTCAAATGCCAAAACTACTTCAGAATGCATGGAGCTTGCCTCTAGATTAATGGAGTCGGGCGCCAATCAACAGCTTATTTCCAAAAACATCACCCCAGACGTCGAAGACAAATTCTTTGGCCCTAGTCGAGGTAACGCTCTACGCATTGAAAGCGAAAAAGCCAGCAATGAAGACCCAACCAACCTCGACATCGAACACGACGAAGAGGACGCGAAAGAAGCCAAAAAAGCTGAAAAGGCACCCGAAAAAGTAGATCCACTACTAGCTGACCTCAAAGCGGCCGAAGCTAGCTTGTCTCAGGCTGGCGCCGAGACTGTGCCAGAAGCCGGGGATTCTCCCGTAGATATCGACAATCAAGATGCTCTTGGAGTTTCCACTGAGCAACCAGCAGAACCTGCCGAAATCGCAGAACCAGTAGCTTCCACGAAGTTTACCGAGCCAGAAGAATTAAATGAAAGCCCAGCAGAATCAACAGAAGAAGCAGTGGAAGAAGAACCCAAAGAAGAAACCGAACCATCCATAGAGCCATCGGAGGGAACTGAACTATCTGGATCAATAGAACCACCCGAACCATCTATCGAAACTGGTTCTATCGAATCAGCCCAACCCGAGAAGGTAATTCAACCCCCAGCAGACCTTAGCGCAAATCTCTCTGCCGGTGATGATACCAATAAATACGGACAGATGCTAGAAGATGCACTAAAGAGTGCCGGCATCTCTGATACACCAGTCCCAGGCCCTAATCCAGCCGCTATGAATGCTCCAAGCGTACCTACAAACCCAGATATTAATGGCGTTCCGTCAATCAATTATATGCCAATGCCGGGCGAAGAGGTCTTGCCTCCACCGCCAGCCCCACCAATTGCTCCAATGGGTCAAATGGCGCCCACTGGGCCAATGACTCCGATTACTCCAGCAGCGCCTATGACGCTCCCCGCCCCAGAGCCACTCGGCAGTCAGCCAGCTATGCAAGATCAGGTTTATGGTCCCCAATCATCAGATCCAGGCGCTTTCAAAATCCCTGGCATGTAGCCCTTGCTTTTCTCTAAAAAGTACGTTATAATAACAATGCTGGAATCGTAGCTCAGTTGGTTAGAGCGCTGCCCTGTCACGGCAGAGGTCGCGAGTTCGAGTCTCGTCGGTTCCGCCATTGAAAATAAAATAGACCCAAAGGGTCTAATTTTATTTTCGACAGACGAAACCAACGAGTCGCGAACGCAGTTCGCTCGCAGTAGGAGTTGAAATAAGAGAATAATTAATTATTCTCTTATTGAAACGACGCTCTGCAAATTGTTTGCTCGCTAGAGCAAACAAAGACTCGTACTTGTTTTTTTCTAATACTCGTGGTATAATACTCCCCAATATGGCAATAAAAGTTACAAGAAAAGATCAGGGTGAGGCAAACGAGAATATTATTCGTCGTTTCAACCGCAAAGTCCTTCAGAGCGGCATGATGCCTTTAAAGAAGTCGCAGATGCGCTTTAGCAAGCCTATTTCTAAGCGTGAGCGCCGTCTTAAGGCTATTATCCGCGAAGCCCGCAAGGCCGAAAAAACCGAGCGCATCAAATTAGGACTTAAATAAAATATATCTACATGGACGGGTGGCGGACATGGAGGGAGTCCCCCAAAATTGTTACCAATTTTGGGGGAGGAGAATGTCCGCCAGGACCCGTCCAGAGTATGATATAATTTCCTTAAAGGAGATTTTTTTATGATTATATTATTTGGTTTAGCAGGTTCAGGCAAAGGAACACAGGGAAAAGCCCTATCCGAACTTTTCGGCTGGCGTTGGCTTTCGGTTGGCGATGTCATTCGTCAAACTGGCGAATTTAAGGAACTTACTGACAAAGGCGAATTAATCCCAGACGAAAAAGTAATCGAATTAATGGATAAACAGATTAACAAAGCCGAAGCAGAAGGTTTTGACGTCATTTTGGATGGTTATCCCCGCAATCAGGCTCAAGCCAAATATATCGTAGATCATATGTCAGAAAAGGTTGACGGCGCTCTAATTCTTGAAGTCCCAAAAGAAGAACTAATCGAACGTTTAGCGTTGCGCGGTCGCGATGATGATAAAGAACGAGCCAGTATCGAACGTCGCTTCGACATTTTTGAACAAAATATTAGTTCAATTTTACCTCTGTTAGAGTCCAAAAACATTCCTATCGAACGCGTAGATGGTGTCGGCACAGTAGAAGCTGTAACCGACCGCCTAGTAGAAGTTGTTCAAAAAATCTGCCCGAATGCTACGATTCAAAACGACGATGTCAATGGTGGAGAAATCGAGAAAAGTTATGGTGAATAAAGATACCGCCGACACCAAGACTTTGCAATCCAAGATCACTGCCATGCGCGAAGGTGGTAAAATCATGGGTAACCTCCTAAAAGACCTTGAAAACTATGTCAAGCCCGGCATGACAGGGAAGGAAATTGACGCTTGGGTTCGCCAGGAAATAGTTAAACGTGGCGCCACTGTAGCGTACGATGATTTAAAAGAGAAATTTCCAGGAGCAATCTGTATTTCCATTAATGACGAATTGGTTCACGGTGCCCCTAAGGACGAACCCCTAGAAGAGGGCGACAAAGCTTCTTTTGACCTCGTCATCGGTTACAAGGGTTACTATACTGACTCCGCTTTCACAATGATAGTTGGCGAAAAAGGCTCACCAGCCGTTAAAAAAATGATTAATATCACCAAAGAATCTCTCTGGGCCGGCATTGAGCAAGTTAGGCCCGGCGCTCACATCGGCGATATCGGCCACGCCGTCGAAACAGTCCTAAGAAAAGGTCATCTCGGCGTAATAGAGAATTACATCGGTCACGGCATCGGCAAAGAAATGCACGAACCGCCCGAAGTTCCCAATTATGGCAAAAAGGGCCACGGCTACAAACTAGTTGAAGGTGATACTATTTGCATCGAACCGATGTCTTGTCTTGGTAAGCCAGCTAATTACGTAGACAAAGATGACAACTGGAGCGTCAAAATGAAAGATGGCTCCATCGGCTGTCACTGCGAACACACCATTCTCGTCACTAAAGACGGTTACGAAGTGCTAACACTAGCAGATGGCGAGTAAGAATTCCTAAGATGTCCTGCGGGACATAAAGACTTGGCCCGAGTGACCCGGAACGTGCCCGAAGGGCACGCTTAGGAATTCTTACTCGCCAACACAAAATGTGTTATAATTAACTCATGGATAACGATAAACGTTTTGTCACAGGCCTTGACGTCGGAACAGAAAACGTCCGCGCCGTCATCGCCACTGTCTCAAAGGGTGGGGAAGTATCAATTGTTGGCTATAACGAAGGCAAGTCTGCCGGTATGCGCAAGGGCATTCCTGCCAACCTTACTGGCCCAGCCGAAGCTATCGACCGCATGCTTGGCGACGCTGAGCGCATGGGCGGTTACGATGTACGAAGCGCTTACGTTTCTATCAACGGCTCTACTGTCATTTCTACTCATACCGAAGGTATGATTGCCGTCGGTGCTGTCGAACATGAAATTGATGACGAAGATTTAAACCGCGTCGAAGATGTCGCTGTGACCGGTCGCATCCCGGCCAATCGCGATGTTTTGGATGTGATACCGTTAGAATATGCTCTAGACGGCCAAGGCGGGATTAAGGACCCGCTCGGCATGGCTGGCGCCAGGCTCGAAATGCGTGCCTGTGTAGTATCTGCTCTTACGCCAAATTGCGAAAACTTAAAACGCGCCACTATGACTGCCGATGTCAAAGCCGAAAGATTAGTTCCTAGCGTCGTCGCTGCCGCGAAAGCCGTCTTAAATGAACGCCAAAAAGAAAATGGTGTTGCCGTAGTCGACCTCGGTGCCGCTACTACTTCGGTTGCAGTTTACGAAGAAGGCGATTTGCAATATGTTGGCGTAGTGCCAGCTGGTTCCAATAACGTCACTAATGATCTTGCCATCGTCCTCGCCATCGAACCAGAGCTTGCCGAAGAAATTAAAACGCGATTTATTACAGGCGATTTTGATCACGAAAAAAGTGTCGCCATCAAAGTAGGGAAGAACAATGAGCGTACCTTTGATCGCAAAGAAGTCGAAGAAGTAGTAAAAGCTCGCCTAGAAGAAATCTTCTCTGAAATCCGCAAGAAATTAAAAGCTGCTAAATACGACCAGCGTCTGCCAGAGGGCATCATCCTCACTGGTGGTGGCGCCAAGATGCGCGACATTGAGATATTCGCCAAAAAAGCCCTCGAAGCAGCCGTCAAAGTTGGCGTACCATCTGGTCTTAACGGCGTCGCTGAAGCTATCGAAAAGCCCGAATTTGCTACCGCCGTTGGACTCGCTTTGTTTGCTGCAGAAGAAAGTCAATATTCTGCTCCAGCTTCCAAAAAATCTGCAAAATCCAATAAATCCGCTAAAACCTCTGGTGGATTCTTCAAAAAACTTTTCTCGAAATTCTAAAAAACGCTTGTGTTTTTCCCTTAAATGGGCTACAATTATTTTGGAGCGTAGAGTTTTTTGGGAGACAAACAAAAAGATAATACATTAAAAATAAAGGTGTAATACAAAACTAATGTTAAAATTTTTGTTAAACAAAAATGGTATTGTTGACGCATTTCTTTTTGCGTCCCATTTTGTTTTTGCCTTTGTTTTGTTAGCTATTTCTTCTGTGTTATATATTACCTTTGCTAGCTCTCCGGTCTCCGCCTATACCGCCTCTCTCTCCACCTCCGGCACAGTCACAGCTAATGTCACTCCTAATACAGAAGGAGATAAAAGTATTAGTATTAATCAAGATTCAGTTAATGTAGTAACTAATTGTAGAGCAGGTTATAACCTTACTATCTCTTCATCTGTTACTGATAGAAACCTATACAAAGACGGTAATAGCGCTAACAATACATCAGGACAATACTTCACTCCAGTTAATGGTACAGCACAACTAAATAATACTACTAACCAATATGGCTATTCCTTAACAGCTAATACAGAATCAGGTGTCTTTACTCCACTTCCGCTGCCTTCTGCACCTACATTCCTAAGAACTCCATCACAAACCGCATCTCAAACTGATATTAATGATAACATTCCAGTCTACTATGGTGTATCGGCAGCAAATACTTTAAATCCTGGATTATATAAATTAGCAAATAACGGCACTATACTATATCAACTGACATTAGACGAAAGCTGCATGACATTTACAGTAAACTTCAACGCCAATGGTGGTACTGGTACTATGACTAACCAAGATATTGTTGTAAATACTCCTACTAACCTTTCAGCTAATTCCTTCACTGCCCCAGCACTAGGTCAATCCTACCAAGATGCAGCTGGTACTACTATACCGGCTACAGCAGACAAGATGTGGACCTTCTGGGGCTGGAATACTAAAGCGGATGGTACTGGCGACTGGTATAAAGACAGAGAATCAGTCACTAACCTAACTAACGCTGGAGACACTATTACACTATATGCTCAATGGAAACAAGCAACTCTAGTAGACTTAACCACATCTACTCCAGGACAGAATAAAACCATAGATCATAACACTATGCAAGATATGTCTGCAGCTACTTGCTATAACTCAGATATTACTACTAAGGCCGCACTAGAAGCTGCTGGTAAGACTGGCGCCGTTACATTGACTGATAATCGTGACGGTACTACAAGGTCTTATGACGTATCTAAACTTGCAGACGGTAACTGCTGGATGACTACCAATCTAGCTCTAGGTACTACATCAGCAGTCACTCTCACTAGTGATGATACAGACCTAGAAGAAGGCACTACCTTTACTTTGCCTGCTGGAGATACTACTTCAAGTACTACTAGCACGAATGCTAGAATACGTTTAACGAATGAAAGTGGCAGCGCTACTAATGGCGTCTATTATTCATGGGCCGCAGCTGTAGCTAGCACTACGTCTAGAAGTGATATTCCTACTACATCCATATGTCCGAGGAATTGGGACCTACCTACTAATGATCAATATGGTACTCTTTCTACTGTATCAGCCTATTCTTCTACTAATCCAACCACTGATCTTCCTAGCCAATTCTTAATTACTGGCAAGTTTACCAATGGTGCTACATTCTATCCAACTTCAGATGACTATGGTTTCTATTGGACCTCTACTTCGAGCTCTACTTCTGCTGCTTATGGTAGAAGAGTAAATAGTACCACTCTTTATAGTAGCGCTAGTACTGGCACTACTTATGGTGGCAATAAATATTATAGAAAGAATATTAGATGTGTAACCAATATGGATGAAGCATCCTATACTGTCACATTCACTAATATTGACGGCGGCGCTACGCAAACCCAAAAGATTATAATAGGGCAAAGTGGTACGATATCACCAACTACTACTTGGTCTAGAACTGGATATAGACTAGTGGGCTGGGATACTAATAGCTCTGGTACCAATATAGTATACACCAACGGACAATCTATTACTCCATCATCTGATATAACTTTGTATACTGTTTGGAAACCAACTTACACTATCCAATATAATGGCAACGGAGCAGATGAAGGCTCTATGGGCCAGACACATTCTGGCGTATACGAAGGGGGAGAGTATGAACTTTTTGCTTCTAACTATAGTAAAGCTAATTATGGCTTTGCGGGCTGGTCTTTTGACCAAAATGCTCAACCAGGTGGGGCAAGTAGGATTTATGGTCCAAATGAAATTATTACTGCTCCAGCGCCAACTACTTCTGGAGAGACTAAGACCCTCTATGCCGTTTGGGTACCAGCACAAACTGGAGTTTATATGCAAACTTGGAATGGTTGTAAAAATCTAGCTAGTGGCACAGTTATAGCATTAAAAGACCAGAGAGATAACAATGTCTATACGGTAGGTAAATTAGCCGACGGCAATTGCTGGATGATGGAGAATTTAAGACTAGACAATACCGCTGCTAGTAATACCGATGGTTCATTGGCGCAAGGTTATGGCACGGGTTTTATCGGTTTAGCCGATCCGGAGACTGCGAACTTTATTAATTCTACTACTGCCAACACTCTCTATTCTACGAATAACATCATTGGGGATAATCAAACTTATCGTTTTCCACGTTATAATAATTCCAATACGAACAATAGGGCCGATAATCCAACCGCGGGCAACGTTAATATTTACTCATATGGTAACTACTATACTTGGGCTGCTGCTATGGCTAATACCGAAAATCTTGCTACCGCTGTCGCATCAGAAGCTGCTTACACCTCTCTTTGCCCATCGAGTTGGAGACTCCCGTCTGGTCCAAATGCACAAAGTGGATCTTTTTACTTCCTAAATTATAAAATAAATAATGATAGGAATCTTACGAACACAGAAGCACTTAGAAATTTAAAAAAATATCCCAATAATTATGTCGATTCTGGGAGGCTTGTTAATTCAACGCTAACTAATATGGGCGCTGAGGGTAACTACTGGTCTTCTACTGCTTACAATTATGATTCGCATTACAGTGCTACTCTCAACTTTACACAGATGGGTTCTCAACCAGTTTATCCCGGATCAACAACAACGACTGGGGGACAAAATCAAAAAGCATATGGTTATTCAGTTCGTTGCCTTTTCGATTCATCCAAAGGCATTACTTATAATGCTAATGGCGGTAGTGGCACTATGGCAAATCAAAGGATAAACGCAAATATTAGGCTTAGTAAAAACTCCTTCACTGCTCCGGCACTAGGCCAATCCTACCAAAATGCAGCGGGTACGACTATTTCGGCTACAGCGGGCAAAATGTGGACCTTCTGGGGCTGGAATACGGCTATAGATGGCTCTGGTGACTGGTATAAAGACGTCGAGCTAATCACCAATATAGACAATTTTGAAGATACCACTATATTATATGCCCAATGGAAACAAGCAACCCTATCAGACCTCACTATATCTACTCCAGGACAAAACAAAACTATAGACCACAATACTATGCAAGATATGTCTGCTGCTACTTGTTGGAACTCAGACATTACTACTAAGGCTGAACTAGAAGCAGCCAGTAAAACTGGCGCCGTTACTCTGACTGATAATCGTGATGGTACCACCAGATCTTATGATGTTTCTAAACTCGCAGATGGTAACTGTTGGATGACTACTAACTTAGCACTTGGCACTACATCCGAAGTCACTCTCACCAGTGATGATACAGACTTAGCAGAAGGCACAACCTTTACTCTGCCGGCTGGGGATACGACGTCTTATACAAGTACCTCTCGTGAGCCAAGAATACGTCTAACTAATAACAGTAGTGGCACCACTAACGGCGCTTATTATACTTGGTCTGCCGCCGTAGCTAGTACCGCATCTATTAGTGCTGACATCAATACTTCTATTTGTCCAAGGAATTGGGATCTCCCAACTAACGACCAGTATGGTGCTCTTTCTACCGCGTCAGCTTATTCTTCTTCTAATCCAACCACTGATCTTCCAAGCCAATTCTTAGTTACTGGTAAGTTTACTAATGGCGCTACATTCTATCCAACTTCAGATGATTATGGCTTTTATTGGACCTCTACTTCTTCTTCTACCACAGCAGCTTATGGTACCCGAGTTTCTAGTTCGGCCCTTACTAGGAGTGCGACCGCCAATACTACTTACGGTGGTAATAAATACTATAGAAAGAACGTGAGATGTGTAGCTTCACAAGGCGCAATTAACGTTACTTATTATTCTAACAATACTGCAAGCTCTACTTCTACTCAAACTCCAGAAATTGGCTCTGGTAAACTAGCTGCGTCCAGCTTATTTACGCCAGAATCAAATAGACAATTTAAAGAATGGAACACTCGTGCTGATGGTACTGGCACGAGTTATGCTGCAGGAGCAGCAGTTTCTAGCACCGGATTGTATTCAGGACAAAGTTTAGAATTATACGCTATTTGGGATGAAACCTATTACATAACCTTTAATGCTAATGAATCTAGCGTAGGTGGTACTCCTGGTTCTGCTACTGGTACGATGACTAATCAGACTGTTACCAGAAATGTCGCTACTGCCATTAAAACTAACACCTTTGCTCTGACTGGTTACATTTTCCTAGGTTGGAATACTAAAGCTGATGGTACTGGTACACTTTATAGCGACAAGCAAAAAGTCACCAACCTTACTTCTACTGGCAATACCATTACTCTTTATGCGGTCTGGAGTGATGGAGCTTTATTAGACACCGGGCAAAACGTAAACCGAAAACTTAAACGTCTAGCTGGCGATAGTTCAGCTACTTATTCCACTCAGGACACCACCATCACTACTATCGCTCGTTCTAATACTCTACCAAACGGTTTTACTGCTTCCGCTGATAATACTATCTCTCACAGTTCTTCGCTACATCCGATTTATGCTTGGTACGATTCAGCCAATACTACTATTTACTATTATTCTGAGGCTACTGATATTCTCATGAATCAAAACTCTAGCTATTTCTTCTACCAAATGAGAGCCTTATCTGACCTATCTGCCATTTCTACTTGGGACACGATTAAAGTAACAGATATGACTAGCATATTCCAAAATACTGGCTACAGTGCGTCTTCCTTCACTCTAAATCTCTCCTCTTGGAACACTTCCGGTGTGACAGATATGGCTAACATGTTCCAAAATGTCGGCCACGACGCCACCACCTGGTCTGTTGGGGATCTCTCCAATTGGAACACTTCCAGTGTGACAAATATGAGTCAGATGTTCGCCTCTGCTGGCTACAGCGCCACCACCTGGTCTGTTGGGGATCTCTCCAATTGGAACACCTCCAATGTGACAAGTATGACTCAGGCGTTTTACTCTGCTGGCTACAGCGCCACCACCTGGTCTGTTGGCAACCTCTCCTCCTGGAACACTTCCAGTGCAACGAGTATGTCTAGCATGTTCTCTTATGCCGGCTACAGCGCCACCACCTGGTCTGTTGGCAACCTCTCCTCCTGGAACACTTCCAGTGCAACGAGTATGTCTAGCATGTTCTCTTATGCCGGCTACAACGCCACCACCTGGTCTGTTGGTAACCTCACCTCCTGGAACACTTCCAGTGTGACAAATATGAGTCAGATGTTCGACCATGCCGGCTACAACACCACCACCTGGTCTGTTGGCGACCTTTCCTCCTGGAACACTTCTAATGTGACAAGTATGTATCGTATGTTCTACTATGCCGGTTACAACGCATCTTCCTTCAACCTAGACCTCTCCTCCTGGAACACTTCCAGTGTGACAAATATGAGTCAGATGTTCGCCTCTGCTGGCTACAGCGCCACCACCTGGTCTGTTGGCAACCTCTCCTCCTGGAACACTTCCAGTGTGACAAATATGAATGGCATGTTCTACTATGCCGGTTACAACGCATCTTCCTTCAACCTAGACCTCTCCTCCTGGAACACTTCCAGTGTGACAAGTATGGGTAACATGTTCTCCAATGCCGGCTACAACGCCACCACCTGGTCCGTCACTATTCCAAAGACCAATAATGGCACAGCTACTGGCCTAATCGCTCATACTACTTCAAGGTTTTATGGTCAAACTACCTCAGTTTATACTACTCCAGAGTCAGGTAAGTCCTTCACCATCGCAAATTAAACCCTTGATAAAACCTCCCATTAGGTGTATACTATAACTAAATTAAAGCGAGGTAAATTATGCCAGAAGTTAAACCAACAGAGGTGGAGAGTAAAGCAAGTATCAAGGTTGTAGGTGTAGGTGGTGCCGGTGGTTCAGCAGTGGAGCGCATGAAAGAAGTGGGTCTTTCTGGCGTGGAATTTGTAGCCATTAATACAGATGCGCAAGCATTACATCATTCGCCCGCCGATACCAAGGTCCACATCGGTAAAGGCCTAGGTGCCGGTGGCGATCCAGAAAAGGGTCGCGAAGCCGCCGAAGAGGGTAGGGAAGCAATTGACAAAGCTCTAGAAGGCGCAGATATGGTCTTTATTACTCTAGGTGCTGGTGGTGGTACCGGTTCTGGTGCTGGCCCCATCGTTGCCGAAGAAGCCCGCAAAAAAGATATCCTCACCGTAGGCGTAGCCACCAAGCCATTTACTTTTGAAGGCGCTCGTCGCAAGGCTAATGCCGATGTCGCGATTGACAAGCTCGCCCGTCAGGTAGATGCCCTTATCACTATTCCAAACGACAGACTATTGCAAACCATCGATCCTCGCACCCCACTCTTAGAGACCTTTAAGATCGCAGACGATGTTTTACGTCAAGGTGTTCAGGGCATTTCCGAGCTCATCACTGAGCACTCACTCATCAACTTAGACTTTGCCGATGTTAAATCCATTATGAAAAACGCCGGCTCTGCTTTGATGGGTATTGGCCGCGCTTCTGGTGAAAATCGTGCCGTCATTGCCGCTCAGCAAGCTGTCGAATCACCTCTAATTGAGGTCAAAATCGAAGGCGCTCGCGGTGTACTTTTCTCCGTCGCAGGTGGCTATGATATGTCTATGAGCGAAGTCCAAGAAGCCGCCGAGGTTATCACCGGCGCCGTTTCTCCAGACGCCAATATTATCTTTGGTGCATCTATCCGTCCAGAACTAGAAGATGAGATTGTTGTCACCGTAGTCGCTACTGGATTCGATTCTGAGTATTACAACGAAGAGACTTACACCAAACCAGAGATAGAGAACGAAAAGCCCGAGACTGAGCCCAAAGATTTCGCCGCCGAGAACAAGTCCAATATGTGGGATTCCATCAAAAACGAAGCTCCCGAACCCGCCCCTACCCCAGCCGAAGAAGACGACATGGATATTCCACCATCCTTACGTGAAAGGCTCAAAAAGAAGAAAAAATAATTAGGGAGGCAAAATGGAACGACAGTTTAGAATCGGAGATAGCAAAGTCCTAGAAAGTCGCGAAACTGTCGACGGTAAAATGATTCGACGCCGTCGTGAATCATCTGATGGCCATCGTTTTACGACTTACGAGCGCATCGAAATGCCACCTCTTACCGTCACCAAACGTAGCGGAAACAAAGAGATTTTTGACCGAGACAAGCTTCTACTTGCTATCCGTCGCAGCGTCGGCAAATTCTTTAATTCAGAACTAGAAGTAGAAGACGTCGTCAATCGCGTCTCTGATATTCTTTTTAGCTATAATACCGATGAGATCACTTCCAAGCAAATCGGCGAGGCCGTTCTCGACGTTCTAGCCGAAGTCAACGAAGTCGCCTATGTCCGTTTTGCCAGCGTCTTTCGCGAATTCAAGACCTTAGAAGATTTCGAAGACATCTTAAAAGAACAAAAAAAGAAAAAGCGATAAAATATGCGGGTGGTTTGTATTTATAGGGATAATCAAGACTATTCGAGGTCCGTCAACGAATGGATAGAGAATATTCGTCGCCAAACTGGCCGTGAAATTGAGACTATCGACCCAGACATAGACCCGGGATTTTGCGAAGCCTATGACATCGTCGAATACCCCACTATTATAGCTCTAAGCGACCGCGGTGAAATTCGCGCTTTCTGGAGTGGCAGAGATCTCCCTCTCATCAACGAAGTATTATACTATATGATATAATTGGCACATGGATTTGATTAAAGATATTATAGATAATATTTGGGTTCAAAGAGCTTTTTGGTCTTTTGTGGTCATTCTGGCAAGCTTCATTATCTACGGGATCATCTCGGGTATTATTAATCGTCGCGAGCAAAAGAAATCAAAGCTCCTCGCCAACAAAAAAGGCCATACTGTAGTCCGGATGGTTAAAAGCATAGCAAGATATGTCTTAATCATTTTAGATATATTGATTATTCTTCAGATTTTCGGTGTCGATATTTCCTCGATGCTTGCCGCTGCCGGCATCGCAAGCGTAATTTTAGCCTTTGCCATCCAGGATGCCTTAAAAGACATTATCCGCGGTTTCGATATCGTCTCTGACAATTATTATAATGTTGGCGATATTGTCAAAATCGGTACAATCGAGGGCAAAGTCCTCACCGTTGGACTAAAAACCACCAAAATTCAAGATATTAACACCAACAACTTGGTTTCTATCGCTAATCGCAATATCGTCGAAGCCGAAGTGCTATCTAATATGATAGACATAGATGTGCCTTTTCCATACGAAGTTAGCTTAGAAAAAGCTGAAAAGGTCCTACAAGAGATGGTCGAAGAAATCAAAAAGCAAGACGACATCACCGATGCCGAATATCGCAAATTAAGTAATTTCTCCGAGTCCTCAATGGATTATAGAATCAAAGTATTCGGCTCCCCGGCACTTCGCCCTCAAATTCGTCGCAATTCTCTAGAAGCAATCGCAAAAGTGTTCGCCAAGCACAAGATATCTGTTCCTTATCCTCATCTAGACATTCATAGCGACAAATTATGATATAATATACTCTATGAAATATAGAGCGGGAGAGCGGCGAAAAGCCGTAGAATACGAAAAATCCATCACAGATTGGTGGAAAAAAGATCAAACTTTTGAAAAATCAGTCAACAATCGTCCGATTAATAAGTCCTACGTTTTTTATGATGGCCCGCCATTTATTACGGGTAATCCTCATCACGGCACTCTGCTTAGCTCTGTCGTAAAAGACGCCGTTCCGCGCTATTGGACCATGAATGGTTATAGAGTAGAACGTCGTTGGGGTTGGGACTGCCACGGCCTTCCAGCCGAGAACTTTGTCGAAAAACAGCTTGGCATTACCGATCGTCGTGAAATCGGCACTAAATGGTCACTCGAAGAATACATCACCAAGGCCCGCGAATCTATGGTTGCAAATTCCGAAACCTGGCGCGGCACCATTGACCGTGTCGGACGCTGGGTAGATTTTGACAACTGCTATCGCACTATGAACAAAGATTTTATGGAATCTGTCTGGTGGGCTTTCAAACAACTCTATGACGCCGGGAAAATCTATGAAGGTCGCAAAGTCTTGATGTACGATACTAAGTTCGCTACACCTGTATCTAAGGCCGAAGTCACCATGGACAACGAAGCCTACCAGACCGTCACCGACCCATCGGCGTACGTCAAGTTTAGGATAATAGATGGGGAAGCGCTAGACGCTACGAGTCCTGCGGGACATAAAGACTCGGCCAGAGCGGCCCGGAGCGTGCCCGAAGGGCACGCAGCGGCTAGCGCTTCCTCTCTATATCTTCTCGCTTGGACCACTACGCCCTGGACTCTGCCCGCCAACATGTGTTTAGCTATCAATCCAGAGCTTAGTTATGGCATTTACGATGTCGATGGTGAAAAATATATTTTGTCTACAGAGCGTGCAAAAGTTTTATTCGAAGGCAAAAAACCCGAAAAATCCTTCAAAGGTTCTCACCTAGTAGGCAAAAAATACGAGCCGATCATCGAGGTGGCTGACGGGCTTTACGACCTTGGCCTCCGTGGCGACAAGGGAACTGTAGTTCGCAAAGACACATACACGGTTCTCTCTGGCGATTTCGTTTCTGCCGAGGACGGCACCGGTATTGTCCACATTGCCCCCGCTTATGGCGAAGACGACTACGCCCTCGCTCAGAATTTTGAAATCGATTTCGTTGATTGTCTCGACGAAAACGGCTATTATCTCCCAGAAATGGCCGAGGAGTTGCACAAACTTGGCGTGCGCGACACCGACGAAAATGGTATTCAGGTTTGGGCCGGCAATAAGTTTATCGCCAAATGCCTAGAAGAAAAGGGAATTATCTACAAAATTGATTATATCCAACACGAATACCCCTTTAATCCGCGTTCTAAAGAGCGTATCATTTACCGCGCATTCCCGTCTTGGTTCTTTGACACAGATGGCCAGAAGCAGTTAATGCTTGACGAAAACGAGCACATTAATTGGTTCCCAACATACTTAAAACATGGCCGTTTCGCCAAAAATATCGAGGCCGCTCCTGATTGGAACCTTTCTCGTGATCGTTTTTGGGCCACCGCAATGCCAGTCTGGAAGGGTGATAAGGGGTCAGTCAAAGTCGTAGGCTCTTATGCCGAGCTCAAAGAGCTTTCTGGTAAAGAATTAGACGATTATCACCGCCCCTGGGTAGACGCAGTAGAATTTGATATCGACGGCGAGCATTTTACTCGTATCGAAAAAGTCCTCGATTGCTGGTTTGAATCCGGCTCTATGCCTTTCGCTCAGCTTCATTACCCCTTTGAAAACAAAGAGAAATTCGAACGTAATTATCCAGCCGACTTTATCGTGGAATACGTCGGTCAAGTCCGTGCCTGGTTCTACTATGTCCACGCAGTCAACACCACTCTAGCCTCCATCGGCGCCTTCGGTGAAAAAGCTAAGAAAGGTCATAAGAATGCCTACAAAAACGTTATTACTACCGGTACTTTAGCAGGGAACGATGGCCGCAAAATGAGTAAATCTTTTGGCAACTACACCGATCCAAATATTTTAATGGACCAATATTCCGCTGACGCATTGCGCTTCCTTTTGCTCTCTAGTCCAGTGCTCTCTGGCGAGGATTTCGCTCTGTTAGATAAAGACGTCTCTGATGTCCACCGCAAGCTTGCTATGATCTGGAACGTCTATGACTTCTTCACCACCTACGCCGAGGTAGAAGGCGTAGACTCAGATAGATTTGAGGATATTTGTTTTGAGGGGATCCGGAGTTACGACGAGGCTGAGCGCGCTCGCCCTGTAACGACAGGCGCGAGCGACGCGCCCCGAAAAACAAATACCTCAAATCCTTTAGATCTCTGGATTCTATCTAGAATCTATCAGCTTCGCGACGAAATAACTGAAGGCATGGAAGAATACAATCTCCCCAAAGCCCTCGCCGGCGTTCTGCCGTTTATTGATGATATGAGTAACTGGTTCGTTCGCCGTTCTCGCCGCCGTTTCAGCAAAAACGACGACACCGAAGACAAGATGCAAGCTTTTGCCACGCTTCATTTCATCTTAATCTATCTCGCCAAGCTTCTCGCTCCGTTTACCCCGTTCTTATCCGAAGAATTATATCAAAAAATGACTGGTAGCACCGAATCCGTCCATCTCTTAGACTGGCCAAAAGCTGGGGCCATTGATACAGAGGTGTTGGACAATATGGCTCGCACCCGTCAGATTATTACCGATGCTCTAGCTCTTCGCATGCAAAAGTCCGACACTGAAGACCAGATTAAGATTCGCCAACCTCTCTCCAAGCTTACCTACGACGGCGACGAATTAGACGATTTTTATGAACAAATCATTGCCGACGAGGTGAATGTCAAAAAAGTCGAGCACGGCCAAAAGTTAGCTCTCGACAAAACTCTCACCAAAGAGCTAAAAGAAGAGGGAACTGCACGAGAGATTATTCGTGCCGTCCAATCGGCCCGTAAACACGCGGGACTCCGTCAAGACGACCAAATACGCCTTTCGTTGTCTATCGCGCCTCCTGCGGCCTATACGGAGCTCGTCAAGTCCGAAGTCGGCGCCACCGAGATTACTAAAGACGCCAACTACGCTCACGACGAAATCGCCAAAATCAACGGCGACAACATCACCATTAGTCTAGAAAAGATATAAACATATTTTTCCAGGTTTTTACCGTTACGAGCTGGAGAAAATTGTTTATTTTTATCTCTGTTAATTTGACAAAACAATAATTTTTTAGCATAAACAGTATTGACAAAATCACAAAAGTGTGCTACACTTAAGACAAGTTAGAAAATAAAATAAAAATTCTAACAAATAAACAAAAACTAACAAAAAGGAAAACAAACAAATGGGATTTGAATTATATCCACAAGAGCAAGAGTACGACTCTTCCGAACAGGCAAAAAATGTAGAAATCAAAATAGGCCACACCGCCCTGTTCGGCAAAAACGACAAGATATAATTTAGGTCGACGTCCCAACGAAAGGAGCACCTTATAAGATGAGTATCTTTATATCAACTTTAAAAGAAAGGATCGCCAATGTAAAACAGTCACAACTTATGAACTTCCAACTGTTCTACGAATTAGTCATATTAGCCATAGACTTGCTTATCTAAACCACAAAATTCCTATAACAAAAAACCGAACAAAGTGTTCGGTTTTTTATCTGTGCAAAATCAATTAATTATCTTGACACTTTCAAGCATAAGCATTAAAATAAAACCAAATAAGGTTATATTTCAACTTAAAAGAAAGGTCTCCACAACTATGGAAAACAACCAAAATGCATCGCAAGGCAACTTAACCGATGATGAAATCATCGATTTATTCATCGATGGCATTATAGAAGAAAAGGGCATCAAGGCCCCTACCGACGAAATAAGGCAAGCACATCACGACGAGCTCAAAAATCAACTAGTCACCGAAATTGAACGCTCATTAGTGGGCGAGCTTCCAGACGAAAAACTCGATGAGCTCAACCAAAAAGTCTCCGCCGACGGCAAGCTTGATCCTGCCGTAGTTGTCGAAGCCATCAAAGAAGCCAATCTCGATACTACCGAAATTATCGGCGTCACAATGGAGCGCTTCCGCGAGCTCTATCTTGGGCAAGCCAAAAACGACGATGAGGAGGCCTAAAAATGGAAAAAATATCAAGCCCAAATCAATCGACTGTACAGCCAGACCAGTCTGAGCAAATCCCAGAGGGAGATCAGCCCATCCCGACCGAGCAAACTCCGCAGCCAGATCAGCAAGGTCAGACTGAGCAGCTTGATCAGCCCGAACAACCCGACCTTTCTCGACAAGAAAAACAACAAATTGGATCAAACGTAATAATCGCTCTTACTCATAGCGAAGAAAGTCGCGAAAGCGCCGCGCTCGAAGCCGCCAACCAAGCATTAAACGATTATTCTAAAGAGCATAAATTTCTTACCGGTTTTCCACTCATCGGTGGTGCGGTAAAAGCCGGAATAGCATACAGGTATCTCAAAAAAGCTAGAGCTGGCATTAGCGAAACTGGCAATTTAGAGGGTGCCTTCGAGGCACTAGGTCTTGATTCTTCTCAAGCTCGTACTACCGAAGGTGCTGAGGCTACGAGGGAACGCGCTTGGCAAGCTTTACAATCAGCAGGGTATAGTGAAGATAATCGCGACGTATCTTATGAATCTCGACTGGATGAAGAGAGTGTCAAAAGGGACGAAGAAACCGAAGCAAAAATCAAAGAGGCGCTCTTGTCTCACTACCAAAGTTTAACAAATCTACCTAAACACGCCGACCCAGAAGATGCACGTAATAATGCCGGGACTGAACTAGACGAAGCAATCAAAAAGATTGCAGGAGAGAGCAATCTAGGGGCCATTAATCTTGAAGCGCAAAAGCAGGGCATACAAGAACTCATAGACGCCGGAGAATCAACCGAAGAAGCCGTTCGGTCTTATCTCGACGAGCATGTGACTCTCTATCGAGCCTCAATGCAAGAAAGCATTCATACTCAACAAGGAGTCAACGGAGTCCTAAGCGCTGTAGCTACATTTGGGCTTCCGGCGGGTATATTGGCTGGTGTAGGCTTATCTGGAGGAACCGGAATGGGTCTACGAAACGCCTTTGGCGTAGGTGGTGCTGTCGCTGGTGGCGTCACTGGCGCTTTGCGCGGCCTAGAAAAAGCCAACATCGACCTTTCCAACGCCGAGATAGAAGCTGTGACCAACTTTGATGAAGTAGCCACCAGTGAACCCCAAATATCTCCAGACGCCGCTGCAGATCCAGAAGCTGTGGCGCAGCACGCCGAAGATTTAGTAGATCATTTCGAAAGCGAATCAGACGAGCCCGAAACAGACACTGAATCCGAGAAAAAACACGGTGTCCTAGCAGCCATAAGCGAATTCAGCAACAAGCATCTAACCAAAAAAGACGAATTACTGGCCAAAATCGAAGAAAAACGCGATCGCAAAACCGCCAAAGAGCTCATCGATGCCATTGAAAATATCGGTGCAGACGATCCTGATCGCAGAGCTAAACTTCAGCAGATCTATAGCGAAATCAAAGCGCGTAGTCAATTTTCTCGCGAAAAGCGCATTGATTTAATCAAATATCAAGAAGGCGATGACAAGTTAGCCCTTGAGCAAAAACTCGCCGAGATTGAAGATGGCCTCTTTGACCAACCTGAAGATAGTAGAAGATTACTAAACGAAGAGATAAAGAAACTCGAAGACAACTATGCAGCTGCCGAAAAGCTTCGCACTGAATACAAGATTCGACAAGCCGCAGTAAATGCTGTTGCCGGCGCCGCTGCAGGTGGAATTATCGGTGGTGTTTTTGGCGGTATTGCCGAATTCATAAATGGTTCAGGATTAGCCTCTGCAGCCACAGCTGCAGCCGGAGTAGAAGGAGTAATAGGGGGCGCGGGCAGCTCTTCTGAAGAAGTAATAAGCGGCCTTGGCGATGCTAGCCCTACCGAAACTATTTCTACTGGTGTTTCGCCAGAAGCTCTAAACGGTCTCGGCAATAATTCAGCTGAGCTCGTGCCTGATCCAGACGGAGGTTATTCGCTCGTAATTGACGGAAAAGAAATGATTGGCGAAGGCGATAATCCTGGCATCACTTTTGGCGAGGACGGTTCTTTGACTAACGAATCAAAAGAAATGTTCGAAGCTGCAGGTATCGAAATCGAAGAAAAAGTTATACCACACACCGTTGAGGGTGCTCATACCAATGTCAGTCTCACAGAATACTTTAATGCCGACAATCAAGTAGCCAACAACTTAGTAGAAGCGTCTAGTCGTGCCTGGCATTCCGACATGAATGGCTACGCCCTAGGTACTATTGGCAACTCATATCTTGATGGAGCAGGGAATATAGTCGTTCCAGTTGACGTCACCGAAGGCTCGAATCTTAATATTGATGACATGAAGCTATTCATTACTCCAGGTGATGGCAACGAGAGTCTAGGTATTGCTCTCGACGTCAACGCGGACGGCAATGTTGTTATTCCTGCCGACTCTCCTGCTGCTAGCTTCTTTAATGGCGATGGCTTCCAAGGTGGATACGCCGAACTCGTCCAAGAAGGCGCCGATGGTCACATGGATGTCTACTCCACTATTGGTGATGGCCATCCAGGAGTAAGTAGCGTTACTGTCGATAACCCAGGCGCTACATATAATACATATGAATATACAATAACCGCAAACGACCAAACCTATGAAATAGCTGATCCGGGAGACAGTGCTGCCGCTGCTCGTATGGAAGCTACTACAGGTATTGAACCAGTAAAAGGCACAGGTGAACCTGTTGGAACTGAAGTGGTTGCCGGAACTACCAGCCTTCAAACTACAAGTGGCGAGGCAGTTGAAGTTGAGCATCTTAGACACTACGGTGGCTACAATGATGCCTACGATTCCTACTTCGGTGAAAAAGACGGTGTATATAATAGTGGCGAGTCCGTAGTCCGCTCCATGGTTGGCGAAGACGCAAACGGTCTCAGCGCGCAAGAAGTAGACCGCATCTTCCTAGAGAAGGTAAATAGCGGCGAGATAGCAGAGGGAGATATCGTAGAAGAATTGCTCAAGACTAAAGGTAATTCTCCGGAATCGATCGTAACGACTCGCGCCCTACTTGGCGATTTCTATATGGATATCGATGGCGATGGGGTTGCAGAACTAATTGATACGCAAGAGAAGCTCAATGCGGCCGCTGACATCCTCAGCCGCGATCCAGAAGCCTACGATGCCTTCGTCAATGACACCTACGAATTGTTCTATAGCAAAATCGAAGGTGGCTCCATTAGAATTGTCGACTACACTCAAGAACAATACCAATACACTACTTGGGGTGAACTCGGCGAAGATAATAACGTTTTGCAACGTCTTGGCCTAATCGGCAACAATCAAACCGATGGTGTAGGTATCGTTTTCACCGACAAAGATGGCAACTCAATTTATGACGAGAATATTGCGCGTAGCCTCTGGCGTCTCCCAGCCGAATATGACATTAACTACATTGGCGATCGTCTCAACTGTATTCAAAATACCATAGCCGGCGACTTCACCACCATAGATGTACCTCCGACTACAACTACCACAACTCCTCCGGTCGTACCGCCAGACACTCCACCAGACACTCCACCAGACACTCCACCAACTCCACCAGACACTCCACCAGACACTCCACCAACTCCGCCAGACAATCCACCAACCCCACCAGACAATCCGCCATCCATTGAACCAAAGGACGCAGAGAATCTTACTAGAATTGACCAGAATATTGACAACGACATAGCAAACAACATTGGAACTGATGAGATTCAGCATCACACCGATCTAGGCGTCGGAGAGCAAACCTCTCAGCCAACAGCAGATGATTATCAGGGCACCTCGGCAACTACCGTACCAAACGATCAAGCCGCTGCCGCCACTCCAGTTCAAGACACTATAAGCCAAGACAACGATTATAGCCAAGATCTTGGTGGCGCCAATGATGGAGCCTATAGTCCAGTCCAGCCAGATGATGCCGGGCAAAATGAGGCAAATGCCGCCGAACAACCAATCGAATCAGCTCCATCAAATGACGGCGGCGCAATCTTTGAAGACATAATGGCAGAATATAACAATAACAACAATAATAATTAGGAGTGGGAAGAAAGGACCATATGAAAACATCAAATAGCAAACTAAAAGCCCTAGGAGTATTCGCTACGGCTGGCCTTAGCCTACTGGCCGCAGCGCAAGTATCGGCTTGGGGACCCGAACGTTCCACTTTTACGATGGAACAGCCAGCCACTTATCCAACTTTCAACTCAATCACCAATAATCCAACTATCGGTGATGAGCGAAACTTTGTCCGCGTTGGCCAAATAAATGCAGATGTCACAGATTTAACTGATGAAGTAGAGGTTTTACCTGGTCATCAGTACCTAGTTTATATCTATTTCCACAACAATGCCTCAGCTACATTCAACGACAAAGCTCATAATTATTCTGGCGTTGCCACCAAAGCTCGCATGGCAAGCTCTTTCTCCACAATACTAACTCCTGATGAAAAAGGTAAAATCACCGCCACGATTACAGCAGAAAACACCAATCCTGTTTCAGTCTGGGACGAAGCTTACATGACTACTAATACTAGCAAGGTATTCATGCACTACGTGTCGGGTTCAGCCAAGATTTACAACGACTGGAAGACCAACGATACGATAATGCCAATAAGCCTATTTACCGAACAAGGTACTCTTCTTGGCCTTAATTCGCTAAATGGCGTCATTCCAGGTTGTGAAGAATATCACGGTGTAGTATCTTATGTGCTTCAAGCCGAAGAACTTAGGGGCTCTGTAGACAAAGCCGTATCCAAAGACGGCGCCACATTCAGCGAAAGCGTCAATCTTGCTCCAGGCGAAAAAGCTACCTACCAGTTGACTATTGCAAACACGGGCGATGTTGCATTAACTAATGCTGTAATAAAAGACGCTTTACCAGATGGGCTCAGTCTAGTTCCTGGTAGCGTTAAACTCCGTGCAAATGCATCTGAAACTTGGGATCAACTAACCGACGATATCTTCGATAACGGATATAACTTAGGCACCATTGGTACCGGCAATACGGTTTATATCCAATACCAAGTTACTGCAGGTTCAGATTTTGACTGCAAAGGCACAGAGCTTACCAACAAAGCAACTCTAACTTATGATAGTGATCAGGCTTCTGGCGAAACTAGGGAAGATACCACTACTATCACCGTTAAACGTACGGACTGTGAAGAGCCAACTCCTACACCAGATAACTGTGAAACCAATCCAGGCTTGCCAGAATGTAAAACTTGTGCCACCAATCCTGAGATGGAGGGTTGCCAAGAACTTCCTAATACTGGTCCGCTCGAAATTGTTCTAGCTATAGTTATCATCATTGGTATCTGTGGTGGTGGTTACTACCTCTATCGTACAAAAAAGGTCCTAAACAAAGTTGAGAAGAATGCCAAAGGCGAAACGACAACAGAAAACCCTGCCGAAAACGCCGAAATTAAGGCAGAGCCAAAGGTCGAAGCTAAAGACTCTTCCCAAAAACCAGATAATATGGTAAAATAGTCCCAATAATAAAGGATTAATATGAAAAAAGCAGTCATTTTAGTTGGCGGCAAGCAGTATATGGTCGCCGAAAAAGAGACCCTACGGGTGGACCTCCTCCCGGCAGGCACTAAAGAGCTCGAACTTGACGCTTTACTCGTAATCGACGGCGATAAAACCACCGTCGGCACACCTACGGTAAAGGGCGTAAAAGTTTCAGCCAAAGTCAAAACGCCCGAGGTTAAGGGTGATAAACTCCGCGTAATTCGCTACAAAGCCAAAAAACGCGTTCACAAAGAAACTGGCCATCGCCAGAAATACTCCGAAATCGAAATTACGAAAATCGGCTAGTAGCTAGAAATTCCAAAAATGTGTCCTAAGGGACATAAAGACTTGGCCAGAGCGGCCCGGAGCGTGCCCGAAGGGCACGCTTTTGAAATTTCTAGCTACTTTTCAAATTTCATGTTATAATCGTAAGTATTATGGCGAAGGTAATATGTGTAACTAATCAGAAGGGCGGCGTAGGAAAAACCACTACGGCTGTCAATCTTGCCTATTATCTTGCCAAAGACAAGCGCAAAACCCTACTCATCGACTTTGATCCCCAAGGCAACGCCACGTCCGGATTAGGCATAGAAAAAACCGACAAAGAATCTCTGAAGACTACCATGGTCGACGTTATAGCCGGCAACGCTCCTCTATCTGAAGCCATTCGCCCTACCAAATACAAAAATTTCGACCTCGCTCCCACCACGCCAGAATTAGCTAACGTAGAGGTCGAAATGGCCAACATGGCCCGCAAATTTGTTCGTTTACGCGACGCTGTTCGTAGTGTAGAAATGAATTACGAATATATTATTATTGATTTACCGCCATCTCTTTCGCTACTCACTGTCAACGGCATGATTGCGAGTAACTATTTACTCTTACCAGTTCAGACCGAGTTTTACGCATTAGAAGGTGTCGCTCAGCTTCTAGAATCAATGAAACTAGTGATGAAACAGGCCAATCCAAATCTACGCCTTCTTGGCGTTCTGGCTACTATGTACGACAAACGTACCAGCCTCAGCGCGCAAGTTTATAACGAAATCAAGAAATACTTCAAGCAGCTTACTTTCAAGACGACAATCCCACGCAATGTGCGCGTAGCCGAGGCTCCCTCTCATGGCGTACCGGTAGGAGCCTATGACAAGTTTAGTAAGGGCGCCAAAGCATACAAAGAATTTACCAAAGAAGTAGAAGAAAGGACAAAATGAAAGGTTTAGGACGCGGTTTTGAAAGTTTAATCCCCACCGAATTAATCGACGATGAGTTTGACCCCACAGCCCAAGAGGATAAAAGGGAAAGCGAATTAAAACAAATCAAGCTTACTGATATCGTGCGCGACGAAGAACAGCCACGCCGCGATTTTGATCAACAAGGCATCGAAGCTCTCGCTGGCTCTATCAAAGAACACGGCGTATTGCAGCCCATCGTAGTCACCAGAGAAGACGGCAAATACAAAATCGTCGCCGGTGAACGTCGCTGGCGCGCTAGCAAAATCGCCGGTCTAGACAAAATTCCAGCCATTGTCCGTACTCTGGACTCTCAGAATCGCCTAGAACTTTCCATTATCGAGAATGCTCAGCGCGAAGATCTAAACGCTATCGAACTCGCTACCGCCTACGCTAAGCTCAAAAACCAATTCAACCTCTCATCCGAAGACATCGCCGCCAAAGTCGGCAAATCCGAAACTTCAATCCAAAACACTCTACGTCTTCTTAATCTCCCCGACGACGTCAAAAAAATCATGGTCAAAGAAAAACTCTCCGAAGGCGTAATGCGTCCACTCGTTTCTCGCGACGAAAAAACCATCAAAAAAGTTCTTCCTAAAATTATCGAAGAAGGCTGGACCGCCCGCAAAGTCGAACGTTACTTCTCTGAAAACAAGAAAAGATCTAGCGCTATGGCTATCAAACGCGGAGAATACCTCAAAGACGAAAACGCACTTAGCGCAAAATACAATGCGACTGCTCGCATTTCTGGCCGCAGCCTGACCTTTAAATGCAAGAATCAAGTCGAATTACAAAACTTGATCAAACAATTAAAGAAATAAAAAAGCGCCCAGAAGGGCGCAATTTTTATCTAGAAACCCCTCATCTTGTCTAATGGGAATAATCTAAATGCCACTGGTCCTATTACGCGACAATAGGGAATTGTGCCAAGTCCGTTTCTGGAATCCCAAGAATTTGAGCCTTCGCGGTTATCGCCAGATACGAACAGCTCTCCTTCTGGTACGGTCAAATCAACTTCGCCAGAAGTGTGCTCTTTTGGCCCGTCATTTTCGGAGACGCGCCACTTTTCATCGTACACGAATCCGTCTGGATATTCTTCGTTGTAGATTTTCATTACTCCATCCTTCACAGTGACCCTTTCTCCGGGAAATGCGATTACGCGCTTGATAATATACTGGTCACTTACGTTAGAGGGGACAGAACAAGTCAAAGGGTGCGCCACGCCCTGACTTTTGTATTCTTCTACTTTTTTCTCATCTTCATTCAAAAATACGATAATCTGACCACGCTCTGGTACATATTCTTGTCCATTAAAATGCGCCCAGGATACTGCCGCACGGTTAACGATTACCCTATCATCTTCATGTAATGTGTTTTCCATGCTACTTCCGACCACATTATAAGAACGATAGACATAGGTATTCAAAAACAACGTACCAAGCACTATCAACAGAATAAATGACGCTAGGCTGAGTAAATCCTTTAACATCGGATGCTTCTGAAAAAAAGTCGGTTTCATAGATGTCATTATACCATTTTTTAAGCTTAATTTAAAATATTTGTTATAATATAAGAATATGGCAGACTATATACTGGCGCGCAAATCGCGTAATATCGCAAGCAGTATGGTTCACGTTTTTCTGAACCTATTACTAGGCATTGGCGCAGTATTGATTACGGTTTTATCTAGTAGCCCTGCCTTGGGGTTAGTGCTTGTAATCGCCTCAAAATGGCGTGTTTTTGCTGTTCGTTCACGTTATCTCTGGCTCAACATCAAATCAAACTTAGTCGATCTGATCGTTGGCATCAGCGTTGTTCTTATAGCTTACTATGCTGGACCAGCCTTTCTTTTAGTGGACTTCATTTTAATGGCATTTTATTGTATCTGGCTAATCATTATCAAGCCACTTTCATCCGAGAGAGCCACTCTAGCGCAGTCCCTTATAGCAGTTTTTCTAGGTATTTCAGCCACCACCATTATGACCGCAAGCTTAGATCCAATTTTCGCTACGACTCTAGCCTTCTTAGTCGGTTATGCCGCTAGCCGTCACGTCTTATCTCAAAGCGACGACAAAGATTATACTCTCACCACACTTGTTTGTGGCCTAGTTTTTGCCGAAGTTGCTTGGCTTTCATATGTTTGGTCAATTATTTATACCTTTGGCGATACCGGTATCCGTATCCCTCAAGTCGCAATTATTCTTACAATTTTTGCCTTTGTTTACAACTATGCACGTCAAGCTATGATAAAATATCAGGATGACTTTCGGTTCAAACACATTCTTGGACCGGTCGTATTTGGCGTAGTACTAATCAGCATTATCGTAATCTGGTTTAGCAACCCTATATTTAATATCTAAAGGAGGTAAAATGGAAGAAAATAAAGTGGGTAAAGTTGTTGACGAAAAAAAGGAGGCCACATCAGAGCCCTCGAAGTCTCGCAACAATTTGGTTACCGTCTTGGCAGTTTTGGCACTTGTATTTGGCGCTAGCGGGCTCGGTATGGGCTGGTACGCAATGGAAAAAGCCAATACTCCAATTACATTTCTAGGAAGTGGTACAGACGGCAATTCTGCTAATTTCACTGAAGGCTCCATCGCCGAAGTGGCCGAAAAAGTATCAAAAAGCGTGGTTTCAATTGTAACATCTACCAAAACCACTAATTTCTTTGGTCAAAGCTATGACTCTGCCGCTGCTGGTACAGGTGTTATTGTTACCGCAGACGGTTACATTTTGACCAACAAGCATGTTATTAATGGCGCTACAAAAGTTACCGTCGTGTTGGATGACGGTACCACTTACGAAAATGTCGAAGTTATTACTACTGACCCCCTAAATGACATTGCTTTTCTCAAAATCAAAGACGTTTCCGATTTGCCAGCCGCCACACTTGGTGACTCCAAAACTATTTCTGTTGGTCAGCAAGTCATTGCAATTGGCAACGCCCTCGGTCAGTATCAAAACACTGTCACCGCCGGCATCATCTCTGGAACTGGTCGCTCTGTTACTGCATCTGACGGTACCGGAGCCAACACCGAGACTTTATCTGATATGATTCAAACCGATGCCGCAATTAACTCTGGCAATTCCGGCGGTCCATTAGTCAATGCTATCGGAGAAGTAATTGGCATCAATACTGCTACTTCCACTTCTGCCGAGAACATGGGTTTTGCAATTCCAATTTCTAGCGTCAAAGGCATGTTGAAGCAACTAGTCGAAACTGGCAAAGCCGAAAGAACCTACCTCGGTGTTTACATGGTAGAAATCACTCCAGAAGTTGCCAAAGCCTACAATTTACCAGTAAGTGAAGGTGTTTATCTATACAGTTCGTCTAATTATTCCGCCATCGTCAAAGACAGTCCAGCCGCCAAAGCAGGCCTCAAAGAAAAAGACATCATCACCAAGGTCAACGACACCAAGGTCGGCCAAAACGGCTCCTTGCCAAACATTATCGGCGAATATAAGCCCGGTGATACGGTCCAACTCACTGTGCTTCGCGATGGCAAAGAAATCGCCGTCAACGTCACGCTCGAGGGCTATCCTGACTAATCAAATAAAGGAGGAAAAATGTCATTAGAGTTTAGTCACAGAAAATCATCAGAAGGCCTCAACGATTATGACGAACATCTAGATAAAGAAACCAGTGAACGAACCTGGCGTAATCCTGGTGAATTTGAGCCGTACAACCAAGCCCAAGCCCAACGGCTCGCGGATCAAGAAAGAAAAAGAATAGAAGAGATTAAGAAACAAACAATGGAAAGGTTAGAAAGAATTACTGCAACCCCTGACGAAATAGAAAAAAAGCGATTAGCCGAGCAACAAGAACAACAAGCCAGAATAGCAGAGAGGGAACGCAAGGAGGCGGAAGTGTCCAAGTTTATCGATTCAATGATGCAACGAGGCAGAGATTTTGGCAATAAATCCGAAAACTAAAACAAACCCGCGCGTTTCGAGCAGGGAATAGCCACTATCGGCGGCATATGCGATAATGTCTTCGTGTTGGCAAGGGTCAGCCTCCAGCACCAAATACCTAATATTTCGCTCCTTAGCCTGATTAATTAGCTTTTTGATTAAGGCCAGTCCGCCATCTTCAGCATATAACGCAATCGCCGGCTCTTTGTCCAAGGCTTCTTTATCAATCCAATCCCAATTCTCATCCACATAGGGAAGATTAGCTACCACCACATCAAAATCGCCAGAAACATCCTCCAGCAAATCCGACTGGACGAACCTAACCTTAGCCCCCAAGTTCTCCGTGTTCTGTTGCGCCACTTTCAAAGCCTTTTCTGACACGTCACAGGCCGTTATAGACGCTTCTGGTAGTTCTAATGCTAAACTTACTGCCACGCACCCCGACCCCGTTCCTACGTCCAAGATCCGCGGCTTTTCCGACAAAACCCTCGCACTCGGCTTTACGCCTGGCAAATATGCCTTCCCAGCCAGATTTAACACCGCATCCACCATCATCTCCGTCTCAGGGCGGGGGATCAACACATTCGGCGTAATTATAAAATTACGCCCGTAAAAATCAGCCAGGACCCGTCGAGAATCAAGCTTCTTGGATGAGCCCTCGCTCATGCTTAATCAACTCCTGAATTATGTCATCAATATCCCCATCCATTACCGCTGGGATATTAGATCTAGAATAATGAATTCGGTGGTCCGTTACTCTATCTTGCGGAAAATTATAAGTTCGGATTTTCTCAGATCTATCACCCGTACCAATCAGTGATTTTCGCGCCTCACTCGCTTCTTTCATCTCTTCCTCTTTCTTCTTTTCGAATAAGCGTGATCTCAAAATATTCATAGCTTTTACTCTGTTCTGTTGCTGGCTTCGTTCGTCCTGCATCGCCACTACAATACCAGTCGGAAGATGTGTAATGCGTACCGCCGAATCTGTAGTATTCACCCCTTGGCCACCATGCCCGCCCGAGCGGTAAATATCAATCCTGAGGTCTTCTGGATTTATCTCTAATTCTTGTTCTGACGCCTCTGGCAACACTGCCACCGTCACCGTAGAAGTATGAATTCGCCCCTGTGATTCTGTTACTGGCACACGCTGCACTCGATGTACGCCCCCTTCGAATTTTAGCTGTCCATACGCATTATCACCCGATATCTTAAAAATTACCTCTTTAGTGCCACCAGCCTCATTAAGGTTTTCCGAAATTGGCTCAAATTTTAATCCGTGTGCTTCGGCATATTTGTGATACATTCGATATAGTTCACCAGCAAACAGGGAAGCCTCGTCGCCTCCTGCGCCAGCCCGAATTTCTACAATCGCCGGCTTGTCGTCTGCTGGATCCCGCGGAATCAAAAGTTCTTCCATTTTTTCACGCGCCACTTTGAGCTCATTTTTTAAATTCTCTGCATCATCTTTTGCGATCTCACCAAGCTCTGGGTCATTAAGGAGCGCTTCCGCCTCTGTTAAATTTTCTTCAAATTGAGCAATTTTTTTATTCAAATCCAAAATCTCACGAAGCACCGTGGCACGTTTTGACTTACTCGCAAAATCTGCGTCCGCATACGCGTCCGGTTTTGCCAAGAATTTTTCAATCTCAGCCAGCTCCTCTTCAAACTTTTCCAAATTCATGGTATAATTATAGCACACAATTGGGGATTTAGCTCAGTTGGCTAGAGCGTACGATTCACATTCGTAAGGTCACTGGTTCGAGCCCAGTAAGATCCACCAGATTTTATGACGAACGAAGGACAAGATTGGGTTTATAGTGAAACGGTGAAGGAGCATTTCCTTAATCCGCGGAATTTTTTGATGGGCGACGAGAAAAAGTTTAAATATGATGCGGTAGGAATAGTTGGGAACCCGATTTGTGGCGATCAGATGAAAATGTATATCAAAGTAAAGGATGATAAAATTGTTGATATTCGCTGGAAGACTTATGGTTGCGCCTCGGCGATTGCTTCTACCTC
>JAZRJZ010000021.1:0-37370 GCA_045646085.1 Candidatus Nanosyncoccus sp. | reverse complement strand
AGGTCTAGATTTTTGATTTTTTCATGTTCACGACTAAAAACTAGCTCTAATTCCGAAAGACGAGTTTCGTCTTGTGGAGGCTCGAGGGGTATTTTGGTTTTAGTGACGCCGCCAAATAGTTTTAGTGCAAGTAGGCTATCTTCGAGCTTTTTGAGATGGCTGTTTTTTGCGGCGGTTTTTGGTTTTTTAAGGTATTTTTTGGGGGCTTGAGCTAATTTTTTGTTCAGCCGTTCGCCCTTTTCGCGTAAGATTTCAACTTCGACATCTAGTTTGTTGGCAATCTTTTCTTCGTAGCTTGCTCGCTCGATTTCATCGGTAATATAACTTAGAAGTTTGAGAGCAATATCAGAATATTTACGTTTGCCGGGTGCAGTATTTAGGTTTAAGTTTTCTTCGTATTTTTGGAGGAGCCAATCTACGGCTGGGATGCTTTTTGCTACGGCTTCTTGCCAAAGTTTGGGGTCCTTTTGAATAAGCTCGTCTGGATCTTTGGCGCCATGATAATCTGATATAACAGTAAGATCGATACCGAGATCACCGGCCATCATGATAGCGCGTTCAGTAGCTTTGACCCCGGCTTCGTCGCCGTCATAGGCGAGGCGAATATCAGAAGTAAGCTTGGAGAGAGCTTTGAGATGTTGCTCGGTCATGGCAGTGCCAGAAGTTGCAACGGCTTCTTTGACGCCTGCTTGATGCGAAGATATTACGTCCATGTTTCCCTCCACGATAACCACGAAGCCGCTGCGGCGAATGGATTCTTTAGCCTGAAATAGCCCAAAAATAAATTTTGATTTGTTAAACAATAAAGTTTCGGGCGTGTTGAGATATTTGGGTTCGCCTTTTCCAATAATACGCGCGGTAAAACCAATTACGTTACCAGTAGTATCAATAAATGGCACCGTCATGCGACCGCGGAATAAATCACTTTTGAAACGATTAAGGAGACCAGCGGTCTCGAGCTCAGCGACGTCATAACCATGTTTAGTGAGAACCTCAACTAGTGCTTTGCCGCTTTCTGGCGCATAGCCAATCTTGAATTCTTGAACGGTTTTGCGATTGAGATTTCTTTGGTAAAAAACATACTCACAGATTTTTTTGTTGCGTACGAGACAGGCTTGATAATATTTAGTGGCTAGAGCTAAGGCCTCTTTCGCGCGAGCTTTCTTTTTGGAAACTGTAGCGTCACCACCATGATACTTGCTGAGGTCAACTCCGGCTTGATTTGCGAGTTTTTCCATCGCTTCCTTGAAACTAATTCCCTCTACTTCCATCACAAAAGTAAAAATGTCGCCGCCTTTGTTTGCTGAAAAGTCATGCCAGATGCCCTTTTCGGGAGAAACCATAAAGCTTGGAGTTTTGTCGACACCCCAAGGCGAACGGCCCTTAAGATTGCGGCCGGCACGCTTTAATTCGATATACTGCCCGACGACATCCTCCACCGCGAGTCGGGATTTTATTTCCTCCTTCGCGTCGTTCATATGGTATAATTATAGCATATGGAAGGGCAGGATTATCTTAATCAAATCTCGGCGAATAATCGGCCGACAAAGAAGCAGCAAAAAGGGATTCTATCATCAAAATTTTTCTTGGTGGGAGCGATTGGTTTAGTAGCATTAATTATTATCATAATTATTGGTGCGCTCGTAAATGGGAACAAGGGTGGCGAGAAAAATCTCAGTTTTGCTCTGAAACTACACCTTGATAATACCTCAAGCGTAATCGAAGAGTATCAACCGAATGTAAAATCTTCGAGCTTGCGATCTAGTAGCGCCTCGCTCAATAGCGTGATTTCTGATACTAATAGTAAATTGACTGATTTTGTCACTGCTAAATATGAGTTTAAGGAGAAGGACGTTGATAAAAAACTCAAGGATGCGGCGGCGAGGAACCAAGAGGAATTATCAAACGAATTGTTTGAGGCGAAGATTAACGGAGTTCTAGACCGGGTTTACGCGCACAAGATGTCTTACGAAACATCGATGCTAATGACAGAGGAGGCTAAGTTGATTAATTCTAGCAAAGATGATGCTTTAAAAAGTATCCTCTCGACATCTTATGATAGCCTGAAAAATTTATATGATAATTTTAATAATTTTTCAGAAACCAAATAAAGGAAAGGATTAAGATGGCAAAATCTGAAGAATTGCAAAAACTAGAAGACAAAAAAGGCATCAAAGAAGAATTCATTGAATTTATAAATCGTGGCTCGATGATTGACCTTGCCGTAGGTGTGGCAGTAGGTGGCGCGTTTACTACGATTGTTAATTCCCTGGTTAATGATATCGTGATGCCGATTGTGGGGCTAATTCTAGGTGGCGTAGATTTTACGAATTTATCACTTCGTATACCAAACTTCTTTGGTACAGGCGATGAGGCGGTAATTGCATATGGCAATTTCATCCAAAATGTAGTTCAATTCTTGGTAATTGCCTGGGTAATCTTTATGGTGATTAAGGGTATGAACCGCTTGAACCGTCGCCGAGATGCAAAGAAGACGGCGAAAGAAGCTAAGAAGTAAGATTGTAGCTAAGCCTGATTAAGTCCTCAAGCTCTTGAGGACTTAATTGGTCGGTGGGGACGATTTCAATGCCACCGCGACCAAAATATCGGGATTCCATGACGGATTCGTATTTTTCTTTTAGAACTTGACTAAGTTTATCGTCGCAGCGTACTTCTATAGTATGCTTATTGACGACGAGAAATGCTTTGCCGTTTTTTTGGTATAAGACGCGGTCTTTTTCGGTTTTTTCTGAATAGTTGTCGATGCCGCTTATTTGAGAAAGGTCAGGTACCATTTTAACTCCTCGATTGAGCCATTAATATCATCTAATGCGCGGTGATTTTCTGGTTTGATAAATTTTTTGTGCAGAGCATTCTCAAAGTAAATTTTCCAGCTCGAAACGTCTAGCATGCGATAGTGTAGTTTTTGATTGAAATCTGGCATTTCGCGTTCAATGAATTTGCGGTCTTGATGAATGGAATTGCCGGCAAGATAAATGGTTTTGCCAAAATATTGATCAGCAAAGGCGAGTAATTCTTTTTCGACTTCCGCGATTGGTTTGCCGGTTTGGTTTTGCGATATGAGGGCGTCGCGTGATTTGGCGTTTTTCTCCCAAAAGTCGCCAACCATCCGAGTTTTGATTAGCTTTTCGTCAACTTTTATGACGGCCTCGTAAGTTGCTACTGGATTTAGTTTTATATCTGTCGCTATTGCGGCTAATTCGAGAATCTTATCCTCGGCTGGATCTAGGCCGGTCATCTCTAAATCCACCCAGAGTAACGTCGCTTTTTTCATTACATTTCCTCCGGGTTTTTGATGCCGAGAATATCTAAGCCGTGAGTCATAGTATCTAGATATACTTTGACTAGCTTAAGGCGCTCTGACTCTTGACTACTGCCATTTACTGGACAGTTTTCGTAGAACCTCGAGAATTCCTGAGCTAATTCATATAAATAATTCGCTAGTTTGTGTGGGGCCATTTCAATCACGGCAACTTCTAAAATAGCGCGGTATTCGAGGAGTTTCTTCATTAAAATGCGTTCTGGCGAATCTAGGACGGATTCTTGCTCGCCCAATTGTTTAATCTCTTTACTTTTGGACTCGCTTGGAGATTTTTGTAGGATTTTTTTGGCGCGGACACAGGAATAGAGTAGATAAGGGCCGGAGTTTCCAGTCATTTTGACGGATTCTTTGGGGTCGAAGACAATGTTGCCACCCATTTTGTATTTTAAGAAGGCATACTTGGTGGCAGCAAGTGAGACAAGCTCATCGGTGGAGTTGTATTCGCTCTTTAGTTCGTTGCGAACTAGATCTAACACATCAACAGCTTTTAAGAAATTACCTTTGCGGGATGACATTTTGACGTTGCCGGGAAGTTTGACCAGGCCATGAGTTAAGTGTGAAGTTTTTGCGACTAATTCTGGGGCATATTGTTCAATAGACTTTAGAACGACTTTCATATAATCTAGCTGCTCGGACCCGGTGATAATAACTGATTTATCAAAATGATAATCTTGCCATTTGGTGAATATTAATCCAACATCTTTGGTCTCGTAAGTTGGAACACCTTCTTGATTAATAAAAACACGGGTATGGAGGCCGAATTTTTCGCCGTTAAAGATGATGGCACCATTACTTAATTCGTAAACGCCGTTTTTGAGCTGTTCTTTGACCTTTGCTAGGCCAAGCTCGGCGACGGTGGATTCTGGATAGTATTTATCAAATTTGACACCAATTGAATTATAAAAAATATCAAAGTATTGGTAGGACAATTCCCTACCCTGCCAGTATAGTTTGGCTAGATCGGAATCGTGAAGGTCTTCGGAATTAATTTTATAAATTTCTTTGTTTAGCTCGGTAATTTCTTGCTTTGCGTTCTCGTCATCTTCGTAAAGAGCGGTGCCTTCGACGTAGCATTTAGCAATATCTTCGATGGTGAGCTCTGCGGGGTTCTTTTGGCGTAAAACATACATGGTTTTGGCGACATGAAGCCCTACGTCACCACCAAAATTGGCGCGTATGACTTTGGCTCCTGCATATTCAAATAATCTAGAGATTGAATCGCCTACTATACTTGTGTACAGATGACCGACGTGAAGGACTTTGAAGGGGTTAGGGTCGCTGAACTCACAAATGACAGTTTTACCTTTGAATTTGTCCGATGTGACAGCGGTATCGAAATCTTGAGATAATTTATCAATGCCGTCTGTTAAATAATCGTCTGAAATAATAAAATTTAGGAAACCTGGGACAGAAGCGAATCCCCCTTTATCAGATATAGATGCTTCCATCTCACTTGCAATTTCCATCGGGGATTTATGCAATTCTTTGGCAAGCTTCAAGGGAGCATTAGTAGAATAATCGGCATTAATGTTATCTGGTGAGGGAGTGAGTTCGGGATCAAAATCTAGGCCGTAGAGGTCCTGAATAACTTTTTTAAGCTGATTTTTAATTTCCTGCATAATAAATTAATTATACCATATTCTAAGGGGTGTGATATAATATAGGTGTTGCGGGTATCGTATAGCGGCTATTATGTATCCTTCCCAAGGATGAGATCAGGGTCCGACTCCCTGTACCCGCACCAAGAAAAGTAAAAATAACCATTTATGGTTATTTTTAGTTTTATTGGAGTGGGGCCCAGGGAGGGCAATCTCCCTGTACCCGCACCACAAGCTCTCGAGGCTTCTTTTTTTAATATAATCGAGACGAATTGGTGGGGTGACGATAGGCTTAAAAATAATTTAGCGAAATAGAGTAATCTCTTTGCACCGCGCTATTTCTATTCTGGTTGCTCAATCGTTTCTTCAGTTTGATTTGGGTCTTTGATTTCGATATATTCAGCGATTTTGTTTTCGTCTTTTAGGGATTCAAATCTTTTACCAAATTCAGTAAATGGGACCTTGATGGAAACGAAATTAACTTCGTTGTCGGTTTTCTTGATCAGCTTAACGAAATAATACCCGTCCCCGTTCATGGAGATAAATTTGCCGCTACTTTCGCCTGGTTCTAGTTTCATGGCTTCAGAGGCACGACCACCATCAATGTTTTTATTATCGACTAAACCACCGGTTTCTTGGTATTGGATCTTTTCGCCGAGGGCTTCGGCTACGGCTTGATAATTGTTGTCATTTTCGGCTAAAAGAGATTCCACTTCTTGAGCGGTCTTGGTGGCGGTATTGTCAATGTTTTCTTCGACTTTGGCTTTTAAAAGAGAGAGGTAGAGCATGCGCTCGTATTCGCTCTTGTTGAGACCAAAATTGTCTTCAATGATTTTGATGAAACCTTCTTCGCTCCGCTCGATACCGCCAACAGCAAGATGACGATTGAATTCATTTGTAACCTCTTCTTGCGATACCGTGATACCGTATTCTTTGGCTAGATTCGCGGCATAAGTGTATTCTTCGGCTTCCGACAAGGCGGCACGCTTGTATTCGGCACGCAAAGTACCGATAGATTCTTCGTCAAACTGAGTGCCAGACTGACGCTCGATAGATGTAATACTGCTACGGTAGAGCATGAGATAGTCTGAAAATGGAACATTCTCGGAGTTTACGCTGGCGACTGGAACTGGGAAAATCTTGGTGATGCGGAAAAGGAATTCATCAGTCATACCAAAACGATATAAAGCTAGCCAACCACCGATTACCATCATAGCTACAACAACAATTGTAATTAGAATGGTGTTAATAACGATGCGATGCTTGGTCCATTGGAGGGGATATTTAAATTTGCGACCGGTAGCGAGAATTTCTTCGCGACGTTCTTCGACTTTCTCTTGTTCGGTCTTCTTCGTATCTTTCTTCTTCAATAGGTTCATGGTATAATTATAACATATTGGCCTGGTAGCTCAATGGATAGAGCAGCTCCGTCCTAAGGAGAAGGTTGTGCGTTCAAATCGCACCCGGGTCACCATTTTTTTATTTTTTGTGTGATATAATTATATTATGGTTAAGGTTAAACGCGCCATTGCTATAATTGTATTTCTGTTGGTGACGGCAGGAATGGGGGTGAGCGTTTGGTTTACCATTCAGGATGAGACGGATTATGATTATGTAGTTGAGACAAATGCATTTTTTGCGCCTTTTGAGTTTTATGAGAATCGACAAATTGTAGGTGTTGATATAGAAATAGTAAACAGAGTTGCAGAGAGACTGGACAAGAAAATACAGATTAAAAATGTTGAATTTGATGTCATTATCGATAACGTAGAGGCTGGACGAATTGCGGACGCTGGTGCGGCAGGGTTAACTATTACACCAGCAAGGGCGGAAAAGGTTGATTTCACGGTTCCGTATTATGATTCGGTACAATATGTGATTTTTGACCGCGAATTACCTCCATCACTACGCGATGATCATGTAGTGTGGGAGGCTCTGGACGGCGCAAGGTTGGGATCGCAAATCGGTAGTACTGGATACATTTTCGTAGAAGATGAGATTGAAAACGGTGTACTGTCTGGCACTAATACAACAATCAAAGGAATCGATTCGCATCAATTAGCAGCAGATTCTATCAAGGCGCACATGATTGACTTTGCAATAGCGGATGAACTCGCTGCGAAATATATTGTTGAGAAGAATCCAGAGCTAGATGCGTTACCACTGTACTATTCTGGACCAACCAGAGAGGAAGATTATCCGGTAGAAGAGGCTTACGCAATAGCTGTGAACAAAGACAGAGCCGAATTACTAGAGGCTTTTAACGAAGTACTAAATGAAATGTTAGCAGAAGATGAAAACGGTCAGACGGAGATTGATAGATTAGTATTAAAGTATATGGGGCTAACGGATGAGTAATTTCTTTGAAAAAATTGGAGAACTGTTTAGCACGCCAGAATACCTTGATTCCCTACTACATGGGTTTTTGCTAACTATTCAGATTGCCTATTTTGCACTGCTACTCGGAATCTTTTTGGGAACGATTATTGCTCTAATTGACACAGCGAAAAAATCAAAATGGCTTGTAATTCCAAAGTTTATTTGCCAAGTCTATGTTGGAGTGATTCGTGGAACTCCGATGGCGTTGCAACTATTTATTATGTTCTTCGTGATTTTTGCCTTTAAGGGATTCCCGAGTATTATTACGGCCATAATCGCCTTTGGTTTGAATTCGGCGGCGTATGTAGCAGAAGTGGTGCGTGGTGGTATTTTGTCGGTAGACACAGGTCAAACGGAGGCTGGTATGGCGTTGGGGCTTTCTAGATTCACGATTTTTTCAAAAATCGTAGCGCCACAAGCAATCAAGAATATCATTCCGGCCCTTGGCAACGAAGTAATTACTGTAATTAAGGAAACCGCGATTGTAAGTATGGTTGGGATGTATGACCTTAATATGGCGGCAAAAGATATTGGTTCGGGGCAAAACATGGCGAGCTATATAGTGCCAATGTTTGTGGCGGCGCTGTTCTATCTTGCGACAATTTATTTGATCACATTTATCGTGAAACGAATTGAGAAGAATTTGAGGCGTAGCGACCTCAGGGCGGAGAAATAGATGGAAGAAAAAAATACAGATTTAGTAGTAAAGAGTTTACGCAAGTCGTTTGGTAAAAACAAAGTACTTAACGGTATTAATTTTGAATTAAAAGAAGGCGAACGCGTGGTGGTGTTGGGACCTTCGGGGTCTGGTAAATCTACGTTCCTGCGTTGTATCAATTGGATGGAAACACCGACTTCTGGTGAGATAATCTTTAATGGTGAAGTAGTCACTGCTAAAAACATTCGTCGAATCCGACGCAACCTTGGAATGGTATTCCAGCATTTCAACCTGATTAATAATCTTACTGTGATGGAGAATTTGACGCTAGCGCCACTAAAGTTGAAACTGATGAAGCGAGAGGCGGCAGAAAAGCGAGCCATGGAGCTTTTGAGACATATTGGACTACCCGGAAAAGCTTCGGCTTACCCTGCTTCCCTATCTGGCGGTCAGAAACAAAGAATTGCAATTATCCGTGCTATGATGTTACGTCCTGAGGTGTTGCTGTTTGATGAACCAACTTCGGCATTAGATCCAGAATCAATTGAGGACGTGTTGAATTTGATTCAGGAATTGGCGGATCGTGGAATGACTATTATGATAGTAACGCATGAAATGAGTTTTGCCAAAAAGATTGCGACTAGAGTTGTGTTTATCGACAAAGGCAAAATTATCGAGGAAGGAACGCCGGAAGAGTTCTTTGAACATCCGAAAACTCCGAGAGTACGAGAGTTTCTACAAAAAGTATTATAGATAGAGCCTTATATTAAATTTAAAACTTTATCTTGTGTATTTTTCGTGTAAATCGCTGTAGTCGTAGAGTTCGTTGGCATTAAACCAGAGGTCGATTTCTTTTTTGGCTTCTTCGACGGAGCCAGATGCGTGGACAAGATTTGGCACGCCAACGCCTTTGGCATCAGAATAACCAAAGCTCATGTGAGAATAATCGCCGCGGATGGTGCCCATTTCAGCAGATTTTGGCTCGGTTGGACCGACGATTTTGCGGACTAATGGTTGAGCTTCGACACCCTCTAAGACCATCGCAATAACTGGGCCACTCATCATATATTCGACATTGTAGCGAAAAGTGGTTTCGCCGCGGCGGGTAATCATTTGGCCGATGTCTTCGTAGTGCTGACGGTAGAGCTTCTCCTCTGGCATAACCATCTTCATACCAACAATTTTAAGGCCAACACGCTCAAAACGTTGGACGATTTCGCCGATGATACCGCGTTGAACGGTGTCTGGTTTTAGTACGACTAAAGTGCGTTGAATGTAATCTTGTGATTTTGCCATAAAAAACTCCTTTTTGTAATTATAGCATATAAGAAAATTAGAATATACCTTTCGGGTATGCTCCTTTTCGCCTATCGTTATGGGGCTCAGTCGCTCAGTCCGCTCCCCGTTGGCCGCGGAAGCCCCCGAGAAGGTAACATTCTAATTTTCTTCTGATATAATATAGATATGGATATTTATGACCTGATTAACGATTTTCTGGAGCATTTGGAGATAGAAGCGGGGAGAAGCAAGAAAACTATTGAAAATTACAGATTATACCTTGAAAGATTTGTGGAGATTTCGTTAGAAATTTTGAATAAAGACGAGATGAAGCCGTCTGATATTACAAAAGAATTGTTAAGAAAGTATAGAATTAAGCTAAATCGTTATGGTTCTGAGAAGGGCGAAGATGATTTAAAAACCATTACTCAAGCTTATCATCTGATTGCGTTGCGTGGTTTTTTGAAATACTTAGCTAGACGAGATATTAAATCATTGGATCCTTCCCTCGTGGATTTGCCGCACGTGATACGAAAACAGGTAACTTTTTTGCATTTTGATGAAGTGGAAGATATGTTGGAACAGATAGATTTATCGACCGAGTCAGGGCTAAGGGACCGGGCGATTATCGAACTATTGTACTCTGGTGGGTTGCGGGTTTCGGAATTGGTAGGGCTTAATCGTGATTCGATTAATCTAGAGCGACGTGAGTTTATGGTGAGAGGAAAAGGGAGTAAGGATCGACCGATTTTTATTAGCCAATCGGCGGCGGATCGGGTACGCGATTATTTGGACGCACGAAGTGATTCCCTGCCGGCTTTGTTTTTGAATAATTCGCGGAATACTCAAGCGGTAGATACTTCTGGAAACTATCGTCGGATTACCGCACGTTCGGTGGAAAGAATAGTTGAAAAATATGCAAGATTAGCTGGTATCACTAAGCACGTTTCTCCGCATACACTCCGACATTCTTTTGCGACAGACCTCTTGATGAATGGCGCAGATCTTCGCGCAGTGCAATCGATGCTGGGGCATGCAGATATTTCTACGACACAAATTTACACCCACGTGACAGATGCACATCTAAAAGAGATACATGAGAAATTTCACTCGGAAACAAAATGATTATTCGATGGCTTTGGGGTCGTAGAGGCGAATAACAGTAGAAATCGTGGATGGTTCGTTGGCGTTAGCGCCATACCAACAGGTACGAATATAGAAATCATAATAAGCAGAAGTGTTTGCGCTTTTATTAACGATATTCGTGTTGCCGGCATCTTTGACTCCAACTATGAAAATGCCTTCAACTTGATAAAGGCTTTTGAGATAGGCTGTATAGTTGTTGGAATTACTATTCATTTGATCTTTTATAGTGTAGACTAATCTTGGATAAGTTGTAGCGGGTTTAAGTTTTCCTGAATCGTTGCCTAGATTATCTCTGGCTTTGACAAACGGGGTAAGTTCTGGGCTCTCACCTTCGCCGGTGGTGGCACTTAAGTAATCACCAAGTGCGCCATAATCTACTGCAAAGGCGTGATTCATTATTTCGTCGCTTTCGTAGAGAGCGCTACATGATTCGGGGGCAAATTGAAGAAATTCTTCGGATGGGGCCTGCGGAGCGCCTTCGTCGTCGCTGGCTTCGATGGCGGAAGCAGTAATCGCTTCCCATAAATCCTGGTATTTGGTGCTAGCGGAGTTCTTTTCGGCAATATAAGAATTATGAATAAACCTGAGCGACTCGGCTTGGGAATCAATTTCGTTACGAGCAAGCGAAGTCTCGAGGGCGGTTTGAGAACTTGAAGTACCGCCACTCATCACGGCAACTACGGCAATGGCGATCATTGAAAAAATTCCGATAGCTAACACTACTTCAATAAGAGTATCACCCTTTTTTACCATAAGCTTATTATAACACATGATGGTAAAGATATGGTAATAATAAAAGCAATTACCAGAAATGGGCCAAAATAGATTCTCTTGTTTTTGGATTTTTTGACTTTGGGTAACATTACTAGACAAGCAATAAGATTGGCGAGGAATAATGTAATCAGGGCAAGCCAGGCATCGGCAAGAGTAAGGCCGATAGACAGCCCTAGCAGCCAATCACCGTCTCCGACCCATTTGCCTTTGGATATTAAATATAAAGTTAGATACAATCCAGCCAGAATGAGGACCGAGAAAAGAGGGTTTAAAACAAATTGGATGGAAAAGGCTGAAGTAGATAGCCAAAGCCACTCTTTGAGACTCAAAACAATAGTGGCCAAAATGATGGAGAGGATAAGAAATGGAACTGGCAGTTCGCCGTAAATACCATCATAAATGGCCAAAAAACCTAGGCTTAAAGTAAGCGCAAGCGTGAAGGCAAAAATGAGCCATTCTATTATATTAGACGAAGTAATATCGATAGTTGTAGCGAGCACTAAGAATGCAAGCGCTAGGCCTAGCTCGGATAGAAGCTCGGCGAGGCCAATTTTTTTGCCACAGTGGCGGCATTTGCCGCGTAATAATAACCAAGAGATGATTGGTAGATTTTCGTACCATTTGAGCTTGGCTTTGCAGTTAAGACAGACGGAGCGGTTCCCTAGTGAATGACGATGAGTTTCTTTGAGTTTGAGACGGCGAGCTTGACAGCACAAAAATGAACCAAAGCAAGCGCCGAGGATAAACATCATGACAAAAAACGCTATCTGCATAATCTTATTTTAGCACAGGGCACTTGTTTTTTATGGAGAATCATCTATAATAAGCATAAGGAGTAATATGCGAAAGAAAAGTGATAGACAAAATGGTTTTACGATAATCGAGGTGTCACTGGTGCTTGCAGTGGGTGGCTTGATCTTCCTGATGGTGTTTGTGGCTCTACCCTCTATGCAGAGATTGGCACGTGATAGTCGAAGAAAAGAAGACGTAACCCAACTGATGAGTTCGATAAAAAAGTTCATATCTAATAATAATAAAGCGCTGCCAACTGGGTCCGGAACGGTTGATTATACTACCGGAAACGTCACACCGGGTACTTGGCAGGGCTTTTACAAGACATATCTAGGGGAAAACTTTAACGATCCTAGCGGAACTAGATATAAATTGAACGTAGAGACGCTAACAGAAAGTAAAAAGCAATATACATATACTAGTACAGCGATGGATTACACCATGCACATAGAGATTAGCGCGAGATGCGACGGCGAACAAGCCGTAAAGACCGAAAACCCACGTAAAATCGCAATTGTGTACCGCCTAGAAGGGTCTGGTGTGTTTTGTAATGATATGTAATTAAAAAATGCTTTATAAAAAAATTCCCCTCTTTGGAGGGGAATTTTTGTAGGCTAATTTTACTGATCGTCGATACAGTAAACACCTGCGCCTTCTAGACGATAGAGGACCGCATAGTGACGAGACGTGTCTTGAATGGCTGTGTCGTCTTGGCATTTTGCGCCAGTCCTAATGTAAACAACGTGATTCATATTAGCACCACCTGGATACGAGAAGGCTTCGCTGGTTTGTTCGTCGATATTCAATGAATAAAAAGTACCATCTGGGTCTTTAAATTCATTTGTTTTTGCCTCACCATTGATGCCGGTTGCACCAGAGTTCATGTAATCACGCACAAACTTACATGCTTCCTCGCTATCGCCACTACTACAAGTAATTGTGCCGTTTTTTTGCTCAGTGTCTGTTGGTGCCCAAGTACTAGTGCCCGTAGGTAGAGTAGTTGGAGAATTTTGGTGGTTCGTTTGATACTGAGTAAGTGAAGTATCGACACGTGCAATATCGTTACGGCGAGCAGTATCACGCTGTGAGCGCTGGAGTGCTGGGAGCGCGACGAAGACCATCAAGAAGATAAGACCTGCGATAGCGAGCACAAGTACGACTTCGATGATGGTGAAGCCTTTTTTATTGTTGATATTTTCTTTAGCCATACATAATCCTTTCTAGATTTATATCCTTATGTTTATATTAAACGATTTTTTCCAAAAAATCAAGAGTTTTATACGGCGACAGAATTGACGAGAGAGTAAATCGGGAGTAAAGTACCGCCTACAACTACACCGATAAGCCCGGCCATGATTACCATCAAGATTGGTTCAATCATGGTAGAAATCGCGTTGACTTGCTCGTCGAGCTCGTTTTCGTATACCTGGGCGGCCTTGCCGAGCATTTCGTCAATTTTACCAGATTCTTCACCAATGGAAGCCATCTGTGGCACAAGTGGTAACATGTAATTTAGGTCTTTGATAGACTCAGAGAGAGCTTTGCCACCTTTAATAGTTTCGAGAGATTTACTGAATTCTGCTTCTACGATTACGTTACTGGTAGCATCGATGGCGATTTTGACGGAATCAAGCATAGGAACGCCGGTCGCTAACATCATCTCGCAAGTACGCGCAAAGCGTGAGACGTAGAGTTTGCGGAAAAGAGCACCAAATAATGGAACACGAATCTTGAAAGTGTCGGCAACCTTGCGGCCGGCTGGGGTCTTTTTGACCGCATACCAAATAGCTGCACCGATAATACCAATAACGATAATGACAAGCCACCAAAATTGACCAAAGAAATCAGAAATGTTCACAAGGGCTTGAGTAAGGGCGGGAAGCTCTTCGCCCATATCTTCGTAGAGACCTTTGACTTGAGGTACCACCATGATCATCATGAAGGCAAGCACGGCGATAATAACTACGAGGATAATTGCGGGGTAGACTAGAGCGCCACGAATTTTGGACAAAAGGGCAGCGTCTTTTTCTTCTTGGTCGGCTAGGCGCTTGAGGGCTAAATCTAGCGTACCGGAAGTTTCGCCGGCACGAATGAGAGCGAGATAAATACCATTAAAAGTATCTGGGTATTGAGCAAACGATTCATAGAGACTTTTGCCGGCTTCCACGCTAGCGAGGATTTCTTCGACGATAGTCTTCATGGCTTTGGCACTGGTCTGCTCGGAAACAGTACGAAGGCTCGTAGCAAGTGGCAAGCCTGCGCCAATAAGAGTTGATAACTGACGCGTAAAGGTAATGCGATCTTTAGTGGTGACGTGTCCCTTTCCTCCAAAAAGACCTTCTCCCTCTTCGGTGATAGATTCTGGAATGTAGCCTTGCTCGATTAAGAGACGACCTGCAGTTTTTTCATTTTCGGCTTGAATATTGCCTTTGATGATTTTGCCGGTTTCTTTCTCTTTGACTCTATAAGCAAAACGTCTCATGTTAACCTCTGACTAACCTGTTTAGCTCGTTGATGTCGACGGCAAATTCACGGGCAGAATCGTAGGTGATTACGCCGGTCTGGACGAGTTTTGCTAGGGTGCGGTCCATAGTCTGCATACCTTGCTCGGCGCCCGTCTGAATTGCGGTGTCAATTTGATGGGTTTTGCCCTCGCGGATGAGTGAACGAATAGCGGAATTAGCTACCATGATTTCGGCAGCTACTACGCGACCACCACCGATAGCTGGCACAAGTCGCTGTGCGCATACTGCCATCAGCATATTAGACAACTGTGAACGAACCTGAGGTTGCTGGTGGGCTGGGAAAACATCAATCATACGGTCGATAGATTGAGCGGCGGAGTTGGTATGCAAGGTAGCGAACACTAGGTGGCCGGTCTCAGCAATAGTAATAGCGGCTTGGATGGTTTCTAGGTCGCGCATCTCACCGATTAATACTACGTCGGGATCTTCACGAAGTACCGAGCGGAGTGCGGCGGCAAAGCTAAAAGTATCGTAGTGTACTTCCCTTTGCACGATGACAGAACGCTGGGACTTGTGAGTAAATTCGATTGGATCTTCGATAGTGATAATGTGGGTGGATTTTTCACGATTGATCTTGTCGACAAGTGCAGCGAGGGTAGTAGATTTGCCAGAGCCAGTAGGACCTGTTACGAGTACCAAGCCACGTGGAAATTCTGCAAAAGATTCGACGATGGTTGGCATGCCGAGGTCGTTGATGCTACGGATTTGATTGGGAATTAAGCGGAAGGCGGCAGCTAGTTTACCTCTTTCATGAAAAGCGTTTACACGAAAACGCGCGATGTCACCAAAAGCAAAAGAGTAATCAAATTCTTTGTCTTTCATGAGGATTTTTTGCTGGTCTTCGTCTAGGGTGGCAAAGATGATATTCTTTAGCATTTCCTCATTTAGGGTAGCGGTGCCGGCTATAGGTGTAAGTACGCCGTCGATACGTAGAATCGGAGGAAGACCATATTGGACATGCAAATCTGAAGCCTTGCGGCGAATACACTCTTCGAGCAAGGTTTCGATTTTTGGTATAGTAGCTTGTGTAGTATTATCCATATTTTTTCTCACCACGAGGTTTATGACAAATCACTAGCCACGCGGTTTACCTCCTCTAATGTTGTTATGCCAGATAGGGCTTTTAGGATGCCGTCCTGGCGCATCGTGACAGTCCCCTTGGTTTTTGCTAGTCGCATGATTTCATTGGCAGTAGAATGATTAATAATCATTTTTTGAATGTCTTCGTCCACGATGATGGTTTCGTACAAGCCGGTACGACCAGAATAACCACCTGGGGTTTCTTTGGTATCCATACCACGAGATAATAGATAGGTAGTATCGTTTTTGACGGGTAAACCAGGATAGCCTAAATCTTCACTGACTTTGTCAACGGATTCTTTGTCCTCTGGCAACAAATCACCCACAAGAGCATTGATGCTTTCGGTCTCGAGTTCGGAAGATTTGAAGGTTTCGCGTTTTTCGGTAGTGCGTCGAACCAAACGCTGACCGATGACAACATTCAAAGTCGAAGCGAGAAGGAATGGCTCGATACCCATATCAAGCAGACGAGGTAAAATACCGGCAGCTGAGTTAGTGTGAAGGGTCGAGAAGACTAAGTGACCGGTAAGGGCGGCCTGCACAGCCAAACCTGCGGTTTCGGAGTCACGAATCTCACCTACCATGACTACGTCTGGGTCTTGACGCAAGATTGAGCGAAGACCAGATGCAAAAGTAAGCCCTGCATCAACGTTGACTTGAATCTGATTAATGCCGTCCATTTTGTACTCGACTGGATCTTCGAGGGTAACAATATTAATAGCTTCGGATTTGATCTGCTGAATTAAGGCATAGAGGGTAGTTGACTTACCAGAACCGGTAGGACCAGAAGTCAAAATCATACCGTTTGGTTTTTTGACTCCGTCTAACACGGCTCTTAGGGCGCGGCCACTCATACCCATTTTTTCGACTTCCATAGTGACACCAGTTTTGTCCAAAAGACGAATGACGACTTGTTCCCCCCAAGTAACTGGCGAGGTAGCGATACGCAAGTCGATTTCTTGACCATCGACTAAGACGGTAAACTGACCGTCCTGCGGAATACGGTGCTCGTCGATTTTGAGGCTGGAGAGAATTTTGATACGGGAAACGAGTGCTGGGGCAACGGTCTTGGGAAGCTCCATGATTTTTCTCAATACGCCATCAATACGACAACGAATAATTAGCGAGTTTTCGAGCGGTTCGATGTGGATGTCAGAGGCTTTAGTCTTGGCGGCGTAACTTAGAATAGTCGTAAGAGCTTTTGAGATTGGCGAGTCTTGGACAATGGTTTTGACATCGGAGCGGGCCTCTTGGTTGGCGATTTCTTCGTCAGTTTCGCGGACGGCTTCGTTGACGCTTGAAAAATCGCCATGATATTGCTCTAATGCATCACGAATACCGCGCTCAGAAGACATCCAGACGCGAATAGGTTGGTTAACTAAATTAGAGATGTAGTCTGTGGCCTGGACGTTGGTCACGTCGACCATTGCGACATTAAGAAGTCCGTCTTTCTCTCCTAGCGGAACGGCAAGCACCCTAGATGAGGCGTCGCCTGGAATCTTGGAAAGAGTATCTTGGTCTAAGGTGATGTTTTTGAGTTCAACATATGGTACACCAATAATGACGGCGGTAGCGTGTGCTACCATTTCGTTGTTGATAAGATTGCGAGATAATAGTTCGGCTAAGATTGGCTTATTCTCTACTTCGACTTGCTCACGAATTTTGTTGACCAATTCGGTATCAGCCAAACCTTCCATCAAGAGGAGGTTGACGATTTTGTTCTCGGCCTCTTTGGTCAGTAATGCCATTACTGTCCTCCATTCTGATTGGTATCATCAACGCATTCCCCGTCAACGTATTCTTGGCAGTCACCAACATAGACTTCGACGGTAGGATTGAGGGCTTTGTAGTTAAAGACTTCGACGTTTGGTTGTTCGACATCGGCGCTGATTTTGGAACTAGAATCAAGGGCCGAGAAAGAGAAACTCTCTAATGGACCAATAAACATGTTGCAAACAAAGTAGGCGATTACGGCTCCTACAATGGCTACTCCAATTGAAGAAATAAGATCAGTTTTCATTAATTATCCTCCGGTTCTATAGTAACTGTGGTTTCATTTAGTTTTGAGGCATCCATGTAATAAGCATTGGTGTCCGTAGCGGATAGGCTCAAATTAAAATCTGACCCCTTATTGTTGTACTCTAGAGTAATTTTATTTATATCAAATTCACGTATTGAGCGTTCAATATTGCGGAGAATGGTCGTAACTTGATTTGTGCCTAAGTTCTCAAAACTAAAGCGAACTGGTGCTGGGTGAATACCGCTAGTTGATTTACTTTTTTGTCCTGAATCTGAAGAGCCAAATTGTCTAGGTTCTGCTTCGGAAACGATAAATAACTTGTTCAGGCTTGAAAGTAATGCTTCTTCGTTTTGGAAGGCCGGCAAGGCGTCCGGGATAATGCGTAGAGCGGAACAGTTTTTGATGCGGTTGGCAGCGGCACGCAAAGCGTCGGCACCGATTGCATCTTTGTACATTTGGTTTAGCTCTTTGTAAGTATAGGGTTTGCCTTCAGTATCAACACACTCAGAATTGCCTTCTTTTGGTACAGAATTTAGCGCTGAGTTAGTGGCAAGATTCTCTAAAATGTTTGCTCTTAGGGTGCCAGGGACTTGCGATGTTTCGATGGAGTCGGGATCACATTTATTAAGTTCTGCGTCAGAATATATGCTACCTTTGGGGCTTTCGCAAACGCCAATGGTTTTGATTGCATCCGAGTAAGCAACAATTGATTGCTCCTCAGCGGCAATGATTTCGGCATTGAAGGCAATTTGTTGGACAAAGTGAGAAACTAATGATACGCCTGCTCCTAGAAAAACGGCGGCCCCGAGCACGGAAAGCAACATATATTGCTGGGCTTCTGAGATTTTGGCGCGTTTTCCGATTGCTATTTCTTTGGCCATTATTTGTTCTCCTCTTCGTTTGGTATATTAGCGGCGGCATTACATGCTTCGTCTCCCTCGGCGCATTCTGAGGCTTTTTCGCCAAACATAGATTGAATTTGGGAGTATGAATCAGTGACGTTATGGCGACCAGATGGAGCTATAGCTAGCATATGATGGTTATTAAACGAGAAAACTTCGGGCGATAAAGAAATAGTCGCCGAAAAACTCAGCACCAATTCTTCGTTGCTGTTTCGACCATTGGATGAACCAGAAATTTTAAATCCATCACTACCGTCTGGGACTAGCAAGCAACTATCGTTTGTAGAGGTCCATTTTGGATTTGATTTGTCTTGGTTAGCGTCACCGGTATAGGTGATACAGGAGCTCACGAAGTGCGGAACGTTTGAAATCTGTCCAGTCAGACTCATGTATGGTTGGCCTGTTTGCTCAGTCTCTTTGTACCAATCTGAGAATTGCGGAGTGCGCCAAATCCGGACGACTTGCTGACCTTCGTAATCCTCGGTGGTATATTCGTCAGAAGAAGAAGTCGTAGAGCTTTCACTTGCGGTAGGTTTACAACCTTCAGCGTTAATTGTCCAGTAGGCATAAGTACCCTTTGAGGAATCGTTAAGGATGGCGCCGTCGGTTCCGTGCTCAACCATGCAGTAAGCTGGGATGACCCAACCATTTTTGTCGACATAGTTACCGTAATCATAACGCAAGAAGCTCATACTCTTTTTGAATGATTCAAGAACGCGATAATCGATATAAGGTTCTTCGCCGGCATTCGCAGTGGCATCGAAGGAAAAAGTTGGTTGCTTGTCAGAGAGATTGACTTTTAGCTCTGAAAGCGTAATAGTGTCAGCACCTGTAGGAATAATGGCGGAAAGAACATCAAAAGTCCTAGACATCACTTGCTTGTTTCTAGTAAGAGAGGCAATATTACCAAGCTGGTCTTTGTAGGTGAGAAAGTCATTAAGGTCACTAAATGAGTTAAGCTTGGATGATAGGGTATCAATGGTGTTTTTCTTGCTGTCTAGAGCTAGTTTTTGACCGCCTGCGATTAGGGCGACTAGAATTGTAATACCGATACTAGCAGCCGCTACAACAGCGCAGATAAAGAAGATGAAATTGCGAAGCTTGAGCGCCTTGATCATCTCGTCTTTGATATCTGGAACAAGGTTTACTTCACGCGCCATTAATCGTTACTCCTTTCCGACAAACCAATCGCGACAGCAAATTCGCTCGCGACATTCATCAATACCTGTTGTTGCTCTTGGGTGGTGCGAACTAGTTGCCATGGGTTGCCTTTCATGGTCGGAACATTAGTCTTGGCTTCGATAAATTCAGTGAAGAGTGGGATGATACCAGCATAGCCAGAAAGAACGATACCGCCGATTTTGCCGCCCAAGTACTTGGTCTGGAAGAAACGGATGGATTTGGCGAGCTCGGAAGCGAAATTATCTAGGTGGGTGTTGAGAATCTTAAAGACTTGGCCTTCTACTTGAGTTTCGTCTAGACCAAACTTGAGGATAAATTGCCTGGCTTGGTCTTCGCGCACATTTAGGCCATTAGCGATAGCGTGAATTAAGACCTCGAAACCACCTGGAATTGAGCGAACCAGTCGAGGTTGTTCCCTGTAAACAATGACTAAATCAGTGGATTTTTCACCAAAGTCTACAATCATGGTAGCATCGATAGCACCTGGAATAGCTAGAGAGCGCGCCATGGCGAGTGGTTCTGGTTCCATAGCGATAATATTGAGTCCGGTTTTTTCAATCATTTCCATGACGGATTCGGCATATTCCTTAGCAACTGAAGAAACCAGAACTTCGGTCTTGGCGGGATCGTTAGGGCTGGGGCCGAGAATTAGATAATCAGCCTTGGCGTCGTTTGACGACATCGGAATATATTTGTCCATCTCGTATTTGAAGGCTTTGCGAAGCTCTTTGTCTGGTAAAGTTTCGGTCTCTACAATTGAGGTAAAGGTCTTGCTGGCGGGTAAACCGAGGGCTAGATTTTTGGTCTTGATGCCGGCTTGTTCTACGGCGCCCAAAATAGCCTCACCGAAGCGTTTTTTACCTAAATCTGATGAGTCTTGAGTCAATCTTTGATCAATCGGCACATATGCGAATTTTTGCAAAGCCCAACCACGTTGGCCGCTACCAGAAAGCTGTACTAATCGCATCGAGTTCGTCCCTATATCAAGAGAGAAGAAATCGCCCACGCCATGTAATAAGTTCATAAGTTTATTATAAGCTTAAACTTTTTATTTTGCAAGTGTTAAATAATAAAATCTTTCCTGATTTCCGGTCTTCCCTTTCAAGAAATTATCACGCTTTTTGATGATGACAAAATCGTGATCTTTGAGCCATTGCTCAAATTGCTTAATAATGTCGCGACGAATCGATTCGTTTTTGACAACGCCTTTGACGAGCTGATCGGATTTAGCTTCGAATTGAGGTTTTAGCATGACAAGAAATTTCGTATCTTTGCTTGCTAGATGAGTTTTGGCGTAAGCTAGGATTTTGGTCAAACTAACGAATGAAACATCGGCCATAATTACATCAAAAACAACAGAATTGTCTTCTTTGGGACGCTCTTCGCGCCCATCTTCATGGGGCTCGTCGCTGAGTCCTCGTAGCGACTGCGGATTCCCCTCATAAGACAATTCTGTTGTTTTTACGTCAAAGATGTCGGTTTTTTCGTGGAGTTCGACGCGAGGGTCGTGGCGGAGCGGGGGCGCCATTTGGTTGGTTCCCTTTTCGATGGCGATGACTTTTTGGGCGCCACGATCTAGTGCGTATTGAGTAAAGCCACCAGTAGACGAACCGATATCTAATACGATTTTGTTTTTAAAATCAAAATTGAAGGCGCGCGCTGCACCTTCAATTTTGTAATACCCTCTATTTTTTACGCTCACGGTAAGCACCAGACTCCGTATCGACTGATACGATATCACCTTCTTTGATAAAAGCAGGAACTTTGATTACGATGCCCGTTTCAAGTTTGGCGTCTTTCATGACAGAACTCGTAGTGTCACCTTTTACGGCATTCTCGGTATAAACTACTTCAAGCCAAAGATTTTTGGGTAGAACGAGATTAATTGGAGTACCATTATAGAACTGGATTTCCATTTCGTCTCCTTCTTTCATGTAATCTTTGGACTCGCCTACCATATCAGCTGGAAGTTCATATTGTTCGAAACTTTCTGGATTCATGAAATAAAACTTCTCGTCATCCTTGTAAAGGTATTGAACCTTGCGAGTAGTAACCTCGGCGGGTTCGATCTTTTCTTGCCCTTTGAAAGTTTTGGGTAAAAGTGCGCCGGTGATTAAGTTCTTAACCTTGACGTTAACAATCGAGCCGCCACGGCCCATGACTTTTTGAGAATATTCCACCACCTTATACGGCTGTCCGTCTAAAGTAATGAGTGTATTTTTCTTTAGATCTGTTGGTCCGTACATTTTGTTCTTATCCTTTCGATACAAATGGTAAATATGCTAGGTGGCGAGCACGCTTGACTGCAACTGCTAGTTGGCGTTGTTGTTTGGCGGAGAGGCCAGTCTTAGCGATTGGCTCAATGCGACCATAGCTGTCCAAATAACGTTGCAAAGATTTTGCATCGCGATAATCAAAGTATAAATCTGGATCGCTTTTTATCCTTTTCATAAAATTCTCCTTCGTTTAATATTGCCATTTAGAATGGGACATCGCTTAAATCAATTTCTTCGTCCGGGATGTCATCGGGGATGTTCTCGACGTTGTCTGATGGCGCAGCATCGCTAGCGCCAAAGCTAGATGAACCGCCGTTGTCGCGGGCGCTACCGGTAAAGTTGAAATCTTCGACGACGATTTCGACACGGGAACGTTTTTGACCGGTAGTTTTGTCTTCCCAGCTGCGTTGGTCAAGACGACCAGAAACTAGGACTCCAGAACCTTTTTTGGCGTATTGATTAATCATTTCGCCAAGTTTGCCCCAGGCAGAACAGTCGATAAATGATACGTCTTCTTTTTGCTCGCCATTTGAGTCACGATAGACTCGATTAACCGCTACAGAAAAACTGCAAACGGAAGCACCGTTAGGGGTGTTTCTGAGCTCTGGATCACGAGTAAGGTTGCCAGTAATGATGGCTTTTGAAAATCCGCGCATGATTATTCTCCTTTTTCTTCTTTAGATTCTTGAGCTTCTGTTTTTTCGCTGTCTTTTTTGCGAGCTGCTAATTTGGCTTTTCTTTCGTCCACGCGGACTAAGAGATAGCGTATTACTTCGTCGCTGATATTGAGGCTAGACGAAATTTTGGCCGGAGCCGTAGCTGGTAGCTCGAGGTCAAAATAGTAATAAATGGCAAACTCTTGATTGTTGATAGAATAGGCGAGGCGTTTTTTGCCGTCGTTTTCTTCTTTTGTGATTTTGCCTTTGTTTGTCTCGATGAGGCTTTTGACCTTTTCGAGAGCAGGGTCTAGATTCATCTCTAAATCAGGATGAAACAAGACTGTGAGTTCGTAGTCTTTCATAAGACACTCCTTTGGTTAAAGCAAACGTCGTTCTTTCTCGTGGTCTATCGAGAGGTTGACTCGTTTGCTGAGCTAATATTGTGGGGTTATTATAGCACAGATTAGAGGATTTGGGAAGAGATAAATATCGTTATTTAATAATGTAAGTATAATCTTTTTGTTGCATTACATAATAATCAAATAATTCTGGCGGAATCGCTAGAGATTTAACAGATTCTTTTACCTGTTGGATATAAGAATCTTTGACGACCTTACTGATATCGGTGCTAATAGGATTAATGTTGATAACATTATTTTCTTTCTCTTTCACGAAGGCAGTAAAACCATCAAAATTAAAGTATTTTATAAAAGTGGAGACTATAATTCTTTGCCCATTTTGAGCAAATCGATCATGACATTTGAAATCCTCGTAAATACCCATACTTTGTGGTAAACACATAGTCATTGTGGCCATGTTTAGCATTATGTAGGGATTATTAGCTTCGTCAGACCATTCGTGAAAGACTTGATAGGATTGGGAAATACTAGGAATATCAACGATAAAACTAACATAATGTACGTTCTGCTTTTCAAAGTAAAGATTTACAACTGAGCCGTCTCTAACTTCAGCATCAGAATCTGTAATGCTTTGTAGCGTACCTTTGTTTATTTCTACGGCGTCATGTAGGCTAACCTGAATCGGTTCCACTGAATCGGTTGGCAAATCATTTACCTTTTGGGTTAGATTAAAGATTTTTGTACTCGGTGCTTCAAAAGAGTTATTGTTGATGTTACTAATAATCGTGACTAATAATATAACGATTATTATTTGAATCACTAGGAAAACAATAACACCAACGGCGTTTTGATGTAAGAATTGTTGAATCTTTGAGGGGTTTTCTTCTTCCATTTTATAATCCTGTTACGTATTTTGAGAAATCTGTATACTGACATCTAGAGCCAACGTGATATGGATCATTAGCATCTAGGCTGACTTCGGCGGCATATATGCCAGCAGCACCAGAGCCATACGCCGCTTGGGCAAATATCATTGTTCTTGCGTTTTTATCTACTCCTAACACAATAAACGTGTGACTAATCGCGGTGACCCCGTCTATGTATTCCTTATCGCCACAACCCGCGACTGAATACGGCGTTGGGGTATCGCTAATATTTAACTCTGGATAATTACCGCTATATGCATTATAAAAGTTCTCTGCATAGCCACCGCCGCCCGATCCCCCAACGCCATGAAAATCAATTGAAGTATACTTTGAGATAAAATAATTGGAAAATGAGAAACAGTTGTAAGGAGTGCCCCCGGTAATATTATATCTTGCCCAATCTTCACTGGAAATATTTGCGGAAAGCTCACGGTATGGTCCCGCAATTAATTCTTCGGCTTCCTCAACTGAAGTAAAGCCTCCCGAGCGAAGCCCGCCACTATCATCTTCTTTACATAGGTTGTCTTCGCATGGGTTTTTACTGCCGCTTCCTTTGATGGCTGAGAACTGATTGCCGTGATAACCCCGTGAAAGCAAATCATCAAGATCATATTCTTGGTTGCCGTTAGCCGAATCTGCAGTCATGACTTTATTGCCATTAATACTAAATATCCCAATATAGTGACCTACGTCCGAAAATGGATTACTACCAGCGCCGGACAAATGAATCATATACCCTTCATTTAGATATTTCTTCATTAACTCTGCAGTTTCACTATAAGAACTACCACTGTTAACACCAATGACTTCACATCCAAATTGTTTACACACGGTTTCGTCAAGTTTGACCATGCCGTCACCAACGGTATTAGCATAAGCCATGTCACTTCCTACAGCATCAATCACATCATCTTCTAAAACATCTTGTCCGGTAGCGGCAGTGGTAAGCATAGCCATAGATGTTGGACCACAGGTATAACCTGTTTGTTGATAGTATTGCGGGTAGTCGCCTTCATAAGTGGTACAGCCTCCAGAACCGAGGCGATACACTAGGTAATCTGTGCCTCCATATTTGAATGGCTCATCAGTGCTTCCATCTTTGGGTGTCCATTCGTTTGCAAGATTTCCAATCCTAGCGTAGTGGTCTCCGCTATTAGCGGCGGCAACTTTGCCGTCTCCGAGATAGATGAAAATATGATTATTCCCTACTCCATTTACGGGTGAAACTAGTATGTCTCCTGGACTTAACTCCGATTCGTCTGTAGTTTCAACTCTTTGCCATATCTCCGAGTCATCCATATATGTGACTGTTTTCCATTCGTCTATCCCGCTGTCGTTGTGGGAATAATCACCTGTAGGAAAATCTGGGTCCGCCCCGGAGGATTTAATAACTACCTGAATGAATCTTAAGCAATCGTCTGTGCTCTCTAACCCGACAGCTTTAGCTGCATCTACGAATGCACTACTAGGTGTACTATAATCACTCTCACTTTCCGATAAAGCAAGTTCTTTGGCTTTGTCCGCAATTGCTTGAGCCGATGCGGAAGTTTCTTGCGAAGAATCGGTAGACGAGCTGGAAGAGCCTCCGCCCACCACTATTCCGTTACTAGCATTTGCGGTTACTGGGACTTCTCCTCTACCATTGATTCTACAAAAAGATGTTAACTTACCCGCAATTTCTGCTGCTTTTGTATAGTTTCCACCGTTGTTCGAAATAGCTCCAAAAAATTGATTACCAATTTCAACTCCATCTGGATTCACGCTTGCTTGGCCACAATAATCTTCACTCTGATGTGCGCATTGATGCGTGTCGTAGGTAATGAAATAAACTGGTTCGCTTAAGTTTTCGAAGGTCGCAACGTAAGTCTCTCCAGCTCCATTTGTATATGATTCGCCGGGTAAGGCAACCCAATAATATTTTCGCATACTATTTTTTCCATTTGGCGTATATTTTACTGGCCAAGGCTCGTATTCAATATCGTAATTTTCCGCATAAATATATTGTAAACCTCCAAACTCTTCGTCGGTTTGAGTATCACTCCGAAGAAAGGGATTGGCAGTATCATAAGCGGTATTAGCATATCTCCCACTTAAACAATCAGTTAAGCATCCTTCTGGATACCAGGCATCATACACATCTATATCTCTATCTACTTTAAAACAAGTATCCGAGCCGACTCCTCCTGTGCTTATACATTCGGTCGGATCGTGGATTTCGATATAGTTTTGCGAAAACGAATCTAACATTTGTTGCGTCATGCCGCGCATTTTTTGTGCTGCGCTGCTAGAAAAATCCTTTGCAAAACATGAATAATTAAAGAAAAAGAGACAAGACAATGAGGCGAAAATACAAATTATGAGTGGCCGGATAAATGGTTTGGGTGTTGTGTGTCGCATTATTTGTACCTTTCGTAAAGAAGTTGATAATCTGCTGGGTTGTACCCTGCTGCTTTTATTTTTTCTGCCACCGTCTCTTCGTAACCTTCTCCGTAATAGTTTACTAGCAGACAGGCAATTTTCTCGCAGTCTCTTCGGCTTTTCCCGTCACGAATCGCAAACCCAGCCGTTGATGTGCCCACACTTGGATCTGCATAAACATATCCTTTGATTGGGAGAATATTTACAATTGATAATTTGTGCTCAAAATCAGATATGAATTGTCCGGCGGAGGTGTCTTGATCGGTAGTGAGATTGTTGTCTTTTGAGGCGATTGCTTTAAGTTTTTCGTAAGATTCGTAGTTGGCGTTAAGTTCGTAGAATCCAAAGCCGTTGTCGGCGCCTTTGAGGAAGGTGGTGAGAGCGACAACATAGTGTGGTTCTATATTAATATTGAAGGTTTTGGTTTCGAGATCCTCATGAGAAACGACGATCTCGTAAGAGCCGGGCGTAATGGCGTATTGGCCATTGGTGTAGCTAGTATTACCGTTGACGGAAATAGTAGCATCTACTGGCGCAATATTAAAATTGATTGTTGATACTTTGGTGGAATTCATGATGATGATACCGATAACGACAAGAAAAGCGATAATATCAATAATCAAAATGATTCGAACCCATTTGTTCCTGAAAAAAGCCTTTAGTGGCGAGACACTCCCATCCTGCATATGGTTTTATGTTATCATACGTTGACTAATGCGTCAAACTCTTCCATAGATGTAATTAGTAGCTCGCGAGGTTTGTTGCCGTTAGCTGGACCGATGGCACCGATTTCTTCAAGCCAGATGCCAAGGCCAGAGACGAATCCATGGGATTTACTGAGGTAAGTTTGAAGCAATGAAGTAGAGAATTTGCCTTTGTTTAGACAAATTTCGACAGCCTTTCGCACGAGTGGGTCTTGGGGGTCAAATTTGCGACCAAGACCATCCATGCCGTCTATGCCGGCACTGCCACCCATACCTTTGATAGCGACTTGTTGAGCGAGAATTTCTTCGTTGTATTGTGGTGGGCGTTGAGCGCGTAAGAAAGAGGTGACCTTATCGATGTCTTCGTCTGGTGTAAAGGCGCCCTGGATACGTTCGGGGCCGTTTTGGGTTTCTTCGGTAGAGAGCAACATGTCGCCTTGACCGAGAAGTTTTTCGGCGCCAGATAGATCTAAAATGATACGCGACTCCATAGAGGTAAGGACGCGGAAAGCGATACGAGATGGGATGTTTCCTTTGATGAGGCCGGTGATGACTTTGACTACTGGCTTCTGGGTGGCTAGTACGAGGTGCATACCAGCAGCACGACCAAGTTGAGCGATACGTACGATAAGAGGCTCTAGCTCTTTGCCTGCCTGCATCATGAGATCGGACATTTCGTCGATGACGATGACGATGTATGGCATCTTGCCGCCCTTATCGTCCTCTTCAGTATCATCTGGTTTGGTGTCCGTAGTGGCCTTTTTGGCCATCTTTTTATTGTAGTCGGAGATTTTTTTGACGTGTTCTTCGGCCATTAATTTGTAGCGGCGATCCATTTCGCCAGCAGCCCATTTCATAGCGGATAATGCTTTGGAAGTATCAGTAATAACTGGGGTGAGAAGATGTGGAATATTGTTGTAGGCTTCCATCTCAACACGCTTTGGATCAACAATAATAAGACGCATATCGGAAGGAGCGTTGCGGTAAAGAAGTGACATGATGAGAGTATTAGTCATAACAGACTTACCGGAGCCCGTGGTACCGGCAATGAGTAAATGGCGCATATCAGCAAGATCCGCGATGACAGGTTTGCCAGAAATATTTTTACCAACTGCAAAAGTAAGCGGACCGGAAGCTTTTTTCCACTCTTCGGATTCGATAATGCCACGGAGAGAAACTGAGGCTGGACGAGTATTTGGTACCTCAATTCCAATTAGTTGGGTGCCTGGAATTGGAGCTTCGATGCGAATGGTAGTAGCAGAGAGTTTATACGCAAGCTCTTTGTCGCGAGCGGCGATCTTGGCTAGGTTAATGCCGCCAGGAGCCCTGAGTGTGTACTGAGTGACGCGCGGGCCTACGTTGGCGCCTTCCATTTCGACGTCAATACCGAATTCGGCAAAAGTGTTTTTGATAATGTAGGCGTTTTGTTGGATATTGCCAGCATCAGCCGGAGACTGTTTTTTGGATAGTAGACTGACTGATGGCATTTTCCAGTCTGGATCAGAGACTGAAACGAGGGCCTTTTCTTCTTGTGGTTTGACTAGCTCAGCCTTGGCAGGGGATTTGGTTTTGACGGGGGCGGGGGATTCGTCTATAGCGCTAACGCCAGAATTAACTTTGATTTCGAGCTGACCAAGTTTTTTGTCTTTTTTGGTGGGTTCTTCGCTATGTTTTTTGTTGCGCTTGGCAATGTTTTTGGTGCCCTTAAAAAATGTAACCGGCGAAAGTTGGAGAATAAAGGCGGTGGTGATAAAAATTAGGACAATGTAAATAAAAATGACGACGCCTTGACTTAGGAAATTAGTAAAAATGGAGTTGAGCCATTCACCAACTACGCCACCGGCTTTCCAAATTGCAGCAATACCTGAAAGCCAAACAATCATCAGAATTGAAGCGATGTAAACTGGTACCGCTACACGATTGTCGTCGCTACGGAAAATTCGGACTGCTAAATAGACTAAAAGGGCGGGAATAAAATAGGTCGCAAAACCGAGGCCGCTAAGAATAAATTTGTGGACGGCATTTAAAACTGAGCCACCTTGGCCAAACCAAGTGACAACGAAAAAGAGGGCGAGCGCTATCATGACGACCGCCATTACTTGACGCCAAAAACCACCGGGGAGCTCGTGCTCGACAGGAGCCTCTTTTTTGGCTCGTTTGGTTGATTTTTTTGTGGATTTTCGCTTTTTGGTAGCCATGTCTTTTATTATAGCACACTTTTAGGAAAAACACAAGGGGAATAACGATTAAAACGGTTTTTCTACTAGGTATTTTTTAGCTGCGTCTCCATAACCGTGTTTCTGAAAGACATATTGTTCTCGTTGATCGATGCCGCCTAGTCTTTCTAGGATATCACCACCGTAGAATGCGTCATTTTCGAGCATCTTATCAAGATTTTGTGATAATTCTTCTCTAGACATGTGGTTTAATATCGTTTGCTGAGTATCAATTCCGTAGTTACCGTCAAAGAGTGTCTGAACAATTTTGTCATAATATTTCATCCAATCTTCGGCATAAATCATGTCCAAAACATCTTTCTTGTCGACTGTTTTCGCTATTTCCTCGAGGTTATCAATGACGGCTTGCGAAGCGGCTTCGGCGGACATCTTAGGAGGAGTATCTGTTTCTTCGGTAGTTTCCTGTTGCTCTTCTGGGGGTTTTTCGGCATGAGTGTGCCCTGCTAGGGCGTCTATGGTTTTTTGAGATAAAACAGCTGCAATAGCGTCTCCTGGGTTTGCTACTACTCGCGGGATTGGCTCGGCTTCGGGCTCTGGCTCGGCTTCTGAATTAGATTCGATGTCCTGTTCTTTTGCTTCTTGCTCTTTAGTAGAGTCCGGCTGTTCGTTTTTGCTGACGGCTTCTTCTGCTTGCTCGTACTTTGAATAAACAGCGTCTTCTTTTTGTTTGGCGCGTTTTTTAGCACGTTCGGTTTCTCTTGTTTCTACAACATCAAATTTATCAAGAGCTTCTAGCTCATCCTGGAGTGATGCCTCTAACCCTTTTCTCCTGAAAAATGGAGCCTCGGCGATGATTTGACTAATTGCGTCTTTTTTGGCTTGGATGTATTGCTCGTTGACTTCAGTAAGAACTCCCTCGCGAACCACTTCTGGTCTTCTTGTGCTACTTGCCGTCTCAATGAATCCTTCATAGTCGTTTTGAACATATTCTTCAAGATATTGGGGGACTCGTCCAGCCATCTTTCGTTCTATAATAGTTTCTAATTGCGCCTTCATGTCCGAACTATAGCTTTGATTTTGGCTTTCTTTATCTCTTGTCTCGATAGGCAATTCTGAAGTATCGCTTTGTTGATAGAAAGCTTTGGCGCTAGGGTCTCTAAATTGAAAGATACGCTTTTTCCAGATGCTTCTTCTTTCGTCCAAGTTCTCTTTTTTTACTCGACTTAGTTCTTTTTCGGTTTTTCTTTGACGCTCTTCAATTAGTTGGTCAATTGTAGGGGTAATTGGTAGATACATTTCGTATTCTGGCATGAGCTTTTCGCTTCTGTAGGGGATTTGCGGTTCTTGTTCTAGAGATTCTTTAGCGTCGGCGACGTTTTGTTCGGCCATCGACTTATCAAAAATGCCGGCTTCTTCAGCCATTTGCTGAAAATCATCCGGCGATTGTTCTTGGTTGGTTTCATCAGTGTTTAAGTTTTCTACAGTCATAGTACCTCCAATTATCAATAGCTCTCTTGCTTTCATTATTTGGCTGGGATGGCAGGATTCGAACCTGCGAATGACGGGACCAAAACCCGTTGCCTTACCACTTGGCGACATCCCAACTGGAATAGATTTTATCACGGATTGGGTTTTTTGTGAATGGCTACCTATTCTTTATCTGAATTTTGGTTACCTTGTTTGTGGTATAATTTTGGCATGATTAAGATAATAGCTGGTGGAAAGAAAAGTGCCGCATGGTGTGCGGAAGCCTGTGCTGAATATGAAAAAAGACTACGGAAACCGTTTGATATTACGTGGCAATTGATGGATGAAGAAAAGCTGATGCGGTTTTTGGCAGACTGGCCATTTTCACACCGAGAGTACGTAATCTGTTGCGACGAGAGAGGCGAAAATATATCATCAGATGAATATTCTAAGAGGTTGGAAAAAGTATTTTTGGACTCACGCGAAGTGGTGATTTTAATTGGAGGGGCTTATGGTTTCTCTGAGGAAGTAAGAAAACGCGCTGATTTCGTGTGGAGCTTTTCGCGATTGGTTTTTCCGCATATGATTGCGAGATTATTGGTGACCGAACAGACGTATCGTGCGCAAGAAATTGCTAGGGGTGGAAAATATCATCATGAATAATTATTCATTTTGTGATATAATTAAGCTATGAAGATTTTGGGGATAGAGACAAGTTGTGACGAAACGGCTGCAGCCGTGGTTGATAATGGGGTAGAGATTTTGTCTAATGTCGTGGTTTCCCAAATTGATATTTTTGCAGAATATGGGGGCGTGATACCAGAAGTAGCAGCGAGAAGTCATCTCGAGGCGATAATGCCAGTAATTGATAAGGCTTTGGTGGATGCAAATTGTGGTTGGGATGATATCGACGCGATTGCTGTAACACATGCGCCGGGGTTACTTGGTTCCCTCTTGATTGGAACACTGACGGCGAGAACTCTGGCGATTTTGCACAATAAACCACTGTACGCAGTGCATCATCTGAAGTCACATGTGTATGCAAATTGGCTAACCAATAACAATAATGGAAAGCTAGGCACGACGTGCCCTGCGGGCACGTTCCGGGCCACTCGGGCCAAGTCTTCATGTCCCTCAGAGCACACCGTGCCTAGCTTTCCATTACTAGCGTTGGTGGTAAGTGGGGGGCATACACAGATTTTGTATATGCGGGGACACAATCAGTTTGAGATTATTGGGACGACAAGAGATGATGCAGTGGGGGAGTGCTTTGATAAGGTGGCGAAAATTTTGGGACTGCCGTATCCGGGTGGGCCGAGTATTGCAAAAGCAGCTCTAAGCGGTGACGATGTGAAATATAAATTGCCACACCCAAAGGTAGAAGGACTGGATTTTTCGTTTTCGGGGCTAAAAACTGCGGTTCTTCGTGCTGTGCAGAAAGAGGTAGGGGTACCGATTTCGTATCCGTCTCATAAATTGAAAGGATTGCTAAATCAGCAACAAGTTTGCGACTTTGCGGCGTCGTTCCAGAAGACCGCAGTAGAGATTTTGGTTGAAAAAATAGATAAAGCGTGTGAAATGTATCCTGACGTGAAGTCTATTGTCGTCGCTGGTGGAGTGAGCGCAAATGAAGAGCTGAGAAAAGCCTTGCCCGATGCATATTTCCCTGCTCCTTCGCTCTCGGGCGATAACGGAGCAATGGTGGCAGCAGCGTGCTACTTTGAGATTGAGTCCGACGTAGAGAAAACTGATCCATATTCTCTTAATATTTATCCGAGAATTTCGATTGAAGACTGAGTATTCTACAAGAAAAAGCCCGCGGGTGCGGGCTGTTTCTTGCCAAGGTGGCTATGATTTGCGGTAGTGTCGAGAATGACAATGACGAGGAGTTGAATTAGATTTGGAGTTTGGGGTGACGAGCGAGGATTTTGGGAGTGAAATGGCGCATGAGAAGTCGGATTAGGATGAAGAGTGTATAGGCACCAGCAATAAGAATGCCGGCAATGAGGAGTTTGTCTGGGGTAAGTAGGGTGAAATCAAAGAAGTTGCGTACGAATGGGATGGCGATTGCGAGACTGATAATACCGATGATGACTGCCAATAATACTGTGCGGAGCAGGGTGAGTGGTCTCGAGATTGAGAAAACTAGGAGGAAATCAATAGCGAAAGTGACGATTGCTGAAGTAGTAATAAGTTCGGAGCGAGTGTAGCCAATTTGGGTAGCAATAATCGAAAATACGAGCATCGTGATTGCTACGGTGATACCTGTAGGTACGGAGAATTGTAAAATGTTTTTGATGAAACGATTTTTGATGCGAGAAGTATTAGACTCTAGCGCAAGGATGACGCCTGGGAGACCAATACAGGCAAAGTTAAGTAAACTCATCTCGATGGGGATATAGGGGAATTCGAGAGGAATTAAAATAAAAAGAACGGCGAGAATGGCGGCGTAGGTGTTTTTGCTGAGAAAAAGGGTGGCGGAGCGCTCAAGGTTGTTGATAGATTGGCGACCTTCGTCGATGATTTTGGGGACGCCGGCAAAATCATTGTCTAGAAGGACGAGTTTGGCGGAACGGCGGGCAGCGTCAGAGCCCTCCCCTATAGCAATAGAGCAATCGGCTTCTTTCATAGCGAGAATATCATTAACGCCATCACCGGTCATTGCAACAGTTTTGCCGTGGTTTTTGAGAGCAAGGATAAGAGATTTCTTTTGAGCGGGTTTGACACGAGTGAAGATGTTGTAGGTTTTAACGAGCTTATCGTAGTTAATGTCGCCTTTTAGAGTGGAGAGATCAACTCCAGAGATGTTTTTTACTCCGGTGGCAGAGGCGATATTTTGAACAGTTTTGAGATTGTCGCCAGAGATGATTTTGACATCAACGTCGTTATTGTAAAAATAATCAATAATTTCTCTGGCGTCTTTTCGGAGTTCATCTTCTAGAAGAGCGTAGCCGAGTAGTTTACTATCCTTAGTAACAGCAATAATACGATAATCACCAGAGAAATTGGGTTTTTCATCGGTGAGAAATTCGGGGGCGCCCATGAGATAAGTAGCTTTTTTGGTGACTACGCCTGAGTATTTGCGTTCAGAGGAGAATGGGATGATTTCTAGGATTTGCTCTGTGGGCTCAAATTTGGCTGTTTTGAGGAGTTTTGACTTCAGGGCGGTTGAAGTGGCGTTGTCGGTATCTTGGGTGCTTAGAATAAGCTTAAGCGCGTTTTCTAAGGCATTTTTGGGTTGGCCTTTTATTGGAACGATGTCCCTTACGGTCATTTTGCCGGTAGTTAAGGTACCGGTCTTGTCTAGACAAATAGTGTCCACGCGAGCGAGCGTCTCAATAGAATAGAGATCCTGGACTAGAACTTGCTTTCTACTTAGCCTAATAGTCGCTAGGGCTAGAACAGAGGAGGTTAAGAGAACAAGGCCTTCTGGAATCATACTAATTAAGCCGGCAACGGTCGACGTAACCGCTACTTCTGTAGTAGTATCTGGGACGTTAAACCTTGCCCAAAGGAGGAGTATACCAATTGGGATTAGTGCGAATGAGACGTATTTGACGATATTATTGATAAGGTTGAAGAGCTTGGAGTCGGCGGTTTTGATGGTATGGGCGTTGGCTTGTAATTTGTTAATGAAATTATCGGCACCGACAGCAGTGGCGGTGGCTTTACAGGTGCCAGAAACTACAAAACTGCCAGAGGTGAGCTGGTCGCCGGGTTTTTTGAGAATGTTGTCGGATTCGCCGGTGATGAATGATTCGTTGACTTCTATGCTTCCCTGTTCTACTTTGGCGTCTGCGATAATCTGATCGCCGAGTCCAAAAACCATGAGTTCGCCATCGACAATCTGACTGGCGGGGATTTGGAGGGTTTTCCCTTCTCTAATTACGGTCGGCTTTTGCTCAGCGACGAGACGCATTTTGTCTACGGTGCGTTTGGCGCGGATGCCGTTGATGATACTGATGAGGGTATTAGTGATAGCAACGAGGACAAAAAGAAGGTTTTTGTATGAGCCAACAGATATAATCATGAGGGCGAGGATAAGATTGACGAGGTTAAAAATCGTGAGGGTATTGGTAAGGACAATCCGCCCAATGGTGGTTTGGTTTTTGCGAGGAGTTTGATTAACCTTGCCCTGGGCGATTTTTGCCTGGACTTGTTCCCTAGTGAGGCCACTTAAGTTCATAGGAATATTGTAGCATAAAAAATTAAGGGGATGGAGGTGGTTGATTTTTTAATAATTCGTGCTAGAATAAAAGCATAAGAAAAGCGCCTCTAGGCGACGCTTTTCGGATTGGAGATCTAACTAGCTAAGCTGGTTAGATTTTTTCTTCGGTGCGGATTTACGCTTGGGAATGATGATACATAGAAGATTTATTTCTATGGTCATTTTATCTCCTTCCTGGCAACCTGGATGCCTAGAATTCCGTTTAATGATCACCTCGCACAGCACGAACTTGCGCTCCTGCTTATCGGCCCACTAAACTCCGAAGTCAACCCGGGGAGATTATAGGCACGGGAGAGATAAAATTGCAACCCTGAGTACTGGAAAAAGTTGGCTTGAGTGTTTTGACCTCTGGTAAAAATATAAATTTCTTCGTGCTTATTTTAAGCGTAAACAAAATAATAATTAATTCGCAAGAGTGAAAGATTTGCCTGAACGCGGAGTAGCATAAGTAGAAGTAGAGCTACCATAAAGACGAGAGGTTGTATTAGTAATTGAACCAGTAGTGGTGCCATTATTGGTTTTTGGAATAGTAACAGACCAAGTGGTGGCGCTGTAGCCGGCATTGGAGAACATGAGAGTCATATCTGTTAAATTAGAAGTGTTCCAGGAGGAAAGATCCAGAGTGAAGGAAGAAGCGCTGTAGCCGGCAGAGAGAAACATATAGCGCATTTCTGTTACATTTGAAGTGTTCCAATTGGAGAGGTTACCAACAGACCAGGTGGTGGCGTTGTGACCGGATTCACGGAACATACCAGACATATCTGTTACATTAGAAGTGTTCCATGAAGAGATATAGCTTATCTCGAGAGTTGTAGCACTGTATCCGGCAGAATTGAACATATTAGACATATCTGTTACATTAGAAGTGTTCCAATTGGAGAGGTTACCAACAGACCAGGTGGTGGCGTTGTAGCCGGCATTGGAGAACATACCTTGCATACTTGTCACGCTGGAGGTATTCCAGTTAGAGAGATCGCCTGTAGACCAGGTGGTGGCGTTGCGGCCAGTAGAGGCGAACATGCTATTCATAGTCGTCACACTAGAAGTATTCCAGGAGGAGAGATCACCTGCAGACCAGGTGGTGGCGTTGTAGCCGGCATTGGAGAACATGTAAGACATATTTGTCACACTGGAGGTATTCCAGTTAGAGAGATCGCCTACAGACCAGGTGGTGGCGTTGTAGCCGGCACGGGAGAACATGTAAGACATATTTGTCACACTGGAAGTGTTCCAGGAGGAAAGATCACCAATAGACCAAGTGGTGGCGCGGAAGCCGGCAAATGAGAACATACTTGTCATATCCGTTACGCTAGACGTATTCCAGGAGGAGAGACCATAAATAAGCCAAGTGTTACTGACGAATGCGGTGTTACCGAACATTTGTACCATACACTCCACACTGGAAGTATCCCAGTTGGAGAGGTTTAGGGAGAAGGAAGAGGCGTTGTAGCCGGCATAGGAGAACATCTGATACATATTTGTCACATTAGAAGTATTCCAGAATGAGAGGTCTAGGTTGAATGAGCTAGTATTAGCGCTGGCATAGTAAAACATAAAAGACATGTCTATAACATTGTCAGTCTTAAGATCGGTTAGGTCCCACGATTCAACGTATTCCAGATTCGCAAACCAAGCAATAGTGGAGGTCGGAGCAACGGTGCCATCTACTACTACGCTTTTGATTTGGCTAGCGTATGAATACCAAGGCGTGGTTGGTGCCCATTCATCTTCATCAAATGTATACCCATCAATAGCCACAGGGCCACTAGCTATGGCACCCGAAGTGATGTCAGAGTCACTGATAGTTAGGGTATAGTTGTCTGTGGTGCCTGTAATGGCATAGTAAAGGTTTTTAGAGACTGGGACTGGGGTAGGAGCTGTATATGGATGAACTAGGGTGTATTTTACTTTACCATTGTACGTATCGGCATCTTGGAAAGTAGACATAAAGGCTCTATAAGTAGATTGGAGTTTAGAGCCTAGAGTAGTATCAGTTGACGATGTATATTCTGCTACTTTGGTATAGGTATCTGGGACTTCTTTGTAGTTATTGAAGTTATTGGTGATAGTTAAGTTATTTGGTTGGTAGGAGCCATCAGTGACTTTAATCATCTTCATGGCCCAGGCTGAAGTATTGCCACTAGTGGCTTGGCCTGTGTTAATGATGTTACTAGTAGTTTGTCCTACTAATGTATTATCACCGTGGTCTTCATTAGTGTAGCCTATAGCATAGAGTGCAAAACCACTAGCATCATTACAGAAGACTGTGAAGTTGGTAGTACCAATGTCTGATACGGAAGTGCCGGCATTTACTATTGCGGTGTGGGCTGTATCTACGCTGCTATTGAGATTACAGGAGACTGGGACGGAGATGTTGACGTTATCTTGGAGTGTTTCTTCGGCGGAGACGGTGGTGGAAGTTAGGCAAATAAACGACAACAGAGAAAGACCAAGTAATGTCAGAGCTGGAACCGCCATA
>JAZRJZ010000020.1:0-43561 GCA_045646085.1 Candidatus Nanosyncoccus sp. | reverse complement strand
CTCCGACTTCAAATATGCCAAAAGCGAATATCGAACGAGCGATTGCGCGGGCGGCGGATAAGTCGGCGGCGGCTTTGATTGAGGAAGTATACGAGGCTTATGGACCTGGTGGCGTCGGAATTGTAATAGAAGTTGCGACAGATAATAAGAACCGGACTTTGCCGGAGGTGCGTCATACTTTGGACAAAAATGGTGGTCGGATGGCAGATGCTGGTAGCGTGATGTTTCAATTTAACCGGAAAGGCGTGATTGAGATTTCTGATAAAGGTGAGGATGCTCTGATGGTGGCGTTAGAGGCTGGGGCGGAGGATGCATCGGAAGAGGATGAGGGAATTGAGATTATTACGGATCCTTCGGATTTGATGAAGGTGAAAAAGGCTTTGGATGAGGCTGGTATGACGGTGACATCGGCGGAAGTACAATATGTACCCTCTTCGTATGTGCCGATTGAAAACGAGAATGCAGAGAAGTTAGAAAAGCTACTGTCGGCGATAGACGATCTTGATGATGTGACGAATGTATATACGAATGCGGAATAAAAAAATAAGCCCCTGAAGTGGGCTTATTTTAACGACCATCTTTGAGGCGTGGATGTTGCCTTTTGTCGCTGTGCTTGTGATTGTTGTTGCGATTTTGTTTACTAATTGGTCGCAATTTGATTTTTCTTGCCATAGTGATATTATAACATATTTTCTTAAGATATGATATAATTACGGATGGAAAGGTGGCCGAGTGGTTGAAGGCACTGGTCTTGAAAACCAGAGAGGGAAACCTCCGCAGGTTCGAATCCTGTCCTTTCCGCCATAGTGTTTTTTGCCTCTAGCGAGGTTTTTTTAGTTGGGGATTCGTTCTTCGAATCGAATCCTGTCCTTTCCGCCATAATGTTTTTGCCTCCAGTGAGGCTTTTTTAGTTGGGGATTCGTTCTTCGAATCGAATCCTGTCCTTTCCGCCATAGTGTTTTTTGCCTCTAGCGAGGTTTTTTAGTTGGGGATTCGTTCTTCGAATCGAATCCTGTCCTTTCCGCCAAATTAGTAAATCCAAAGCTTGCTTTGGATTTAGTAATTTGAAGGAATGGGCGGAGGATTCTTATCCTGTCCTTTCCGCCATTTTTGTTTGTTTTGATAATGTTTGTGGTAAAATAAAAATAACTAAGATTACATTAAAATAAATGGGTGGGAGGAGGTGCCCGGAATATGAAAAATAAAAAGTGTAAGTACATTTTTGTGACGGGGGGAGTGCTTTCGGGCGTCGGTAAAGGTATCACTGCGGCTAGTATGGGCGCGATTTTAAAGGCGAAGGGCTATAAAGTCACTATGCAAAAATGTGACCCGTATCTAAATGTGGATGCGGGACTTTTGAATCCGGTAGAACATGGTGAATGTTATGTGACGCATGATGGCGTGGAGACTGATCTTGACCTTGGGCACTATGAGCGATTTTTGGATTTTGAAACTAATAAGTATTCGATTACATTATCGGGCTCTATTTATAAAGAACTGATTGAGCGGGAACGGGCGGGCGGATTTCATGGCAAAACTGTGCAGTTAGTCCCGCATTTTACAAATTTAGTGTGTGAAAAAATTGAAAAGGCTTCGGCGGAAAGCGATATTCATATTGTGGAAATTGGCGGAACGGTAGGTGATTATGAAGGTTTGCCATTTATTGAAGCGATTCGATTGTTTGCGAATAAGGTGGGACGAAGAAATTGTTTGTATGTTTCGGTAGTGTATGTGCCATTTATTCATACTTCTAATGAGCTGAAGACTAAGCCGGCGCAAAATGCGTTAAAAGATTTGCGTGGATTTGGTATTATTCCGGATGTGGTCTGTGTAAGAACGGAGGAACCGTGTCAAAGGGCGATTTGTGAAAAAATCGCAAGATTTTCTGGTATTCCTGATGAGGCAGTTCTAAACTTACCTGATATTAATTCGGTATATGATGTGCCATTTAATGTATTAAAATCTGGCGTTTTGAAGATTTTGAATGATTTTGTGGATGATGAGACCGAACCAGATATGTCACGTTGGAAAGAATTTTCACGACGACGAGGGCGTAAATATGCTAAAACCGTAAAAGTGGGTTTGGTGGCGAAATATGTGGGCAATGATGATACCTATATGTGTGTGACGGAAGCATTGAAGGCGGCAGGAGCGTGGAACAACGTGAATATGGAAATTAAGTGGGTGAATGCGGAGGAGGTGACGGCTACGAGCTTACGCGGATTAGATGGAATTGTAGTGCCGGGAGGTTTTGGCGCAAGAGGTACTGAGGGGAAAATCAAAGCTGCAGAATATGCTTTGAAAAATAACGTGCCGTACCTTGGTTTGTGCTTGGGCATGCAGGTGGCCTGTATTGCAGCGGCGCGAAAAGGTGGCGTAAAGAAGGCGAACTCGGAGGAATTTGGTGCTAGCGAGACGGATAGTAACAATGTGATTTATATTATGGAGGGACAAAAAGGCAAGGAATCTACTGGAGGGACGATGCGATTAGGTGATTATAGGGCGAAATTGGAGGATAAATCTAAGACTAGGAAGATTTATGAAAAATATGGTTGGGGTGAGGAAGTTGAAGGTGGATATGAAGTTGTAGAAAGACATCGTCACCGCTATGAAGTTAATCAGAAGTTTTTGTCAGAAATGGAGAAGGGTGGAATTAGAGTATCTGGTACTTCACCAGATGGAAAATTGGTGGAATTTATTGAGGCTCCGAATTGTAAGTTCTTTGTAGCAACGCAAGCGCACCCCGAATTTAAATCTAGGCCGCTCAATGTACACCCACTATTTATGGAATTTATACGTAACCTAAAATAATGGTTATGGTATAATAACAATATGGATGAGAGTGAAATCCAGCAAAAACGACGTGATAATGAAGAGCAAGCAACTGCGGATCGAGCGCGGATTTTAGGTTTGCCATATCTTGATACGCGCGAATTTGAAAATAGTATAGAATTGGTATCTGGGCTTTTGGATGTTTCTGAAATGCACCAAAGCTTTATTATCCCATTGCAAAAGGGTGGTGGCGAAGAGCATTATCAGTTTATGGTGACGAGTCAAACGCCGCGTTCTTTGATTGAAAAAATGCGTCAAGAGTATACAGATGAAGGCGAAAAAGCGGATTTCTTTTTGATTTCGAATTCGGCATACAAAGTTTTTATGTTGCGTTATGATCCGCCGAAGGTAATAGAATATGATGATATAAAAATTGGCGGTGAAGGTGATTCGGAGACAATTGCGTCGGTATCTAAGACTCTTGGCATGGTGTCGACCGAAAAAGTATTTGACTTTTTGTTGGATCAGGCTGACAAACTTGGTGCGAGCGATATCCATATTGAAAACATGCGTGATGAAATCCGAATTAGGATGCGCGTAGATGGTATTTTGCATCCGGTGGCGGATATTGATAAAGATAGATATCGGATTTTGATGGGTGAACTTTCGTCACGAGCAAACGTGTCGACAGCTTCGAATAAGCCGCAGTCTGGGCATATGCAAAAGGAAGTTTTCCAAGATGGGACTTCGCATCTTCTAAATGTGCGCGTGGAAACAATTCCGACGATGTATGGACAGGATGCAGTGCTACGTTTGTTTAATTTTGACGAGTCGTTATTGAATTTGGATTTGCTTGGTCTGTCTAAGGAAGAACTAGACGAAATTCACGAAGTGATTTCGCATCCTAGAGGATTGGTTTTGATGGTGGGTCCAACTGGTTCGGGTAAGTCTACTACGTTGTATTCGATGCTTAATGCGCTTAATAGCACGGATCGAAAAATAATTACTTTGGAGGATCCGATCGAGTATGGTATTTCGGGAATCTCGCAGATTCCGATTAATACTAATGCTGGGGGTTCGTTTGCGGAGGGGTTGCGCTCGGTGCTTCGTTTGGATCCTGATGTAGTGATGGTGGGTGAGATTCGTGATGCTGATACAGCTAAGACGGCAATTCAGGCTTCGATTACTGGGCATTTGGTGCTAAGTTCTTTTCATGCTAATTCTTCTTCGGCGGCATTTTCGCGCATGATTGATCTGATAGGCGTAAATCCGATTTTTTCGAGTTCAATTAGATTGGTAATGGCGCAACGATTGGTGAGGAAATTATCGGACTCGAAGAAGGCACGACCGGCCACTGAAGCAGAAGCGAATTATATTCGTGAAGTCTTGAAAGAGACTTCACAGGAAAAATTGACAGGGGTGGATTTGAATAATATAACGTTGTATGATGCGGTGGCGACGGAAGATGATCCGTTTGGTTATAATGGGCGTACAGTGATCATGGAGCAGTTGGTGGTTTCGGAAGATATTCAGGCATTTATTCGTGGTGACGTGGCGGATATTAACACGAACGCAATTGAAGCGGCGGCAAAAAAGAATGGAATGTTGACTTTGGAGCAGAAGGGAATCTTGGCGGCTCTTAGGGGTGATACGACCTTAGAAGAAGTATCTAGAGTGATTTGATAATAATTGTGGTATAATAATATCTATGAGTGAAAAAGTTGTTTCGGACTATAATGGTTACGATTATAAAAAAGAATTCTGGGAAAATGCGGATAGAGAATACGAAGACCAGGCTGACAGAATGGCAATCAGAAAGTTGTTGCCAAAGAGAATGGAAAAATTTGCTGATATCGGAGGGGGATACGGAAGACTTGCGAATGAATATTTGAAACGAGCACACAAAATTATCATTTTTGATTACTCCAAAACTGAGTTAGAGCAAGCTAAGGAAATTTACGGAGACAAAATTGAAACCAGAGCTGGTGATATTTATAAATTGCCATTTAAAGACGAAGAATTAGATGGTTTGATGATGGTGCGTGTGACTCATCATTTAAAACACATGAATAAGGCGATGGCGGAGCTTTACCGAGTTCTAAAACCTGGCGGGGTGGCAGTGATTGAAGTTGCAAACAAACGAACTTTGCCGAAAATGGCGAGATTTATTACTGGCAGAAGTAAAGTGAACCCATTTGATAAGAAAGTGGCAAATTATAAAGAAATCTCTAAAGACGGATTTTATAATTATCATCCGAAATATGTGGAAGAGATATTTGATAAGACTGGGTTTAAGACAGAAAAGGTATTGTCGGTGTCGAACTTTAGAAGCCGAGGTTTGAAAAAAATATTCAAAACCAATAATTTGGTGAAGATGGAAGATAAAGCACAGGCAGCGCTTGCACCAATTAGATTTGCGCCGTCAATTTATTATAAGTTGAGAAAACCAGAAAAATAGGTTATAATATATAGTTGATGGGCCCGTCGTTCAACGGATAGGACATATCCCCTCTAAGGATATGATGCTGGTTCGATTCCAGCCGGGCCTACCATTTATTGTTTGATTAAAACAGTAAAAACACCTTGAGTGACGGTTTGTTCAATCAATTTGAAAAGATCTTTTAGTGGGAGATCTTTTTTTCGTTCAACCCAATATTGAAAGAGACCGATGAGAGATGAAAAATGATATTCGATGAGATAATCTGCTTGTGTGTTTTTGAGTTCGGGACTGAGGTAGTCTTTAATGATGGGGCGAATGGCTTTTTTGACGTCATCGGGAAAAGTTGGGTCTTTGGTAATAAGCGGGACAATAAATTCTTCGTTGTTGATAAATATTTGAAGTGTTGACTTAATGATGGTTTTTAAATCAAAACTAGACTGGTTTGCTAGAGCTTGTTGAACTTGTTGTTTGGTGCGATTAATGAAATCGGATTTGATTTGACGAAGAACAACATAAGTGCTGGGAAAGTGATTATAAAAGGTTCCGCGATTATACTTAGCACGACTGACTATGTCCTGGACAGTGATTTGATCAATTTCTTTTTCACTTAATAGAGCGAGATAAGCGGTGCAGAGGTTTTGTTTGGTTTGGGCGGATTTTATTTGATGTTTATTCATATTGGAATTATATTTGAGTTTTGAAAAATATTCAACACGCTGTCTAATATTGTGTATTGATTTGTAAATTATTCTTTATAAAATTGATTTAAGGAGGATTAGACTATGAAAAAAATACTTTTGCCAATTTTAGGGGCGATTGGAGCATTGCTAGTTGCGTTGATTTTTACTTTTCCAATGCTTAGCATGCAGCCGCGTAATGTTCCGGTGGGTGTTTTGTCGAAAGACGTAGGGATGACGACGCCAAAGGGTGAGATGAATGCGGGAGAGATGTTTGTTGGTAAAATTACTGAAGGTGAAAATCCTCTAATTAATTTTGAAAAAGTGGAGGATGTTAATGAATTAGAGCAAGGTTTAGATGCTGGGAAATACTATGCCACGATAGTAGTGTCAGAAGATTATACTAAACAAAGCGCGACGGGCGAAGGTAAAATTATCGTGACCATTAACGAAGGTTTAAATGCTATGGTAACAATGCAGCTTACGGCGGCTTTGAACGCGATGGCAGAACAATCAGGGTTAAATTTGGAAATTAATAGCATTAATTCTGTGACTACGCTGGGTTTGAAAGCAATGCTTCTGCCAATGCTTTTGATTATGATGACTTTCATTATTTCGTTAGTAACGGCTTTCGTAATTACATCTTGTCTAAAAAACGAAGTGAAATGGAAAGGATATTTGGCTCAGGCGGGATATATTGTGGTAATAGCGTTCGCGATTGGCTTTACAGTGGCTGGAGTAGCGATTGGAATTGCGGGAGTTGAAATTGAAGTGGCGAAGGCCGGACTGTTCTTATCGTTGGTATCGTTGGCGTTGATGCTGATAAGTAACGGGGCAATTAAATTGTGGGGACGAAAAGGATTGGTGGTGCCAGTACTGCTATTTATTTTAGGAATTGGCACTGTACAATTACCGTTTGAATATTTGAATGAGGTTTGGCAAGTCTTGGTGGCGAGCTGGGAGCCATTTAGATATATTGGTAATGGAATGAGAGAAGTATTGTATCAGGGGCATGGAGTTTGGAATAGTGCAGCAGCGAGTATTGTGGCACTAGCTTTAGTCGGTATAGGCTTATCGTTTATAGATCTTTGTAAGAAAGAAAAAGCTGATAAAAAGGCAAAGAAGAATTAGTCTTCGTCTGAAAGGATAGCTAAGTGGGATTCGTCGAGCTGGATTTGATCGACTTCGGAGGGGGAGTTCATCATTAAGTCGACGCCAGAGCCGTTTTTGGGGAACGCAACAATATCGCGAATGTTATCAACACCTTCTAGAACCATGAAGATGCGGTCTAGTCCTGGGGCACAACCGGCATGTGGCGGAGCGCCAAATTTGAAGGCGTTCAACATGCCGCCAAAGCGAGCTTCAACGTATTCATTGTTGTAGCCTAGGATATTGAAAACTTTGTACATGATTTCGGGGTTGTAATTACGGACTGCGCCGGAACATACTTCGTAGCCATTCATGACCATGTCGTATTGGTCGGCAGTGATGGCGAGTTTTTCTTCATCAGTCTTGGCGTTTTCTAATGCTACTAAGCCGCCTTTTGGCATACTAAACGGATTGTGGCCGAAGTCTAGTTTTTTGGCTTTTTCATCCCATTCGTAAAAAGGAAAATCAACAATCCAAGCGTAGGAGATTTCGTCGGGATTTTTGAGATTGAAATGGTCGGCAAAAGCAATGCGGAGCTCGCCTAAAACCTTGTTGACGGTCTTTTTATTGTCGGCACCAAAGAAGACGGCGTCGCCGGTCTTGGCTCCGGTGAATTTTTGAACATTTGCGATTTCTGCGTCGGTCATGAATTTGAGAATTGGAGATTTGGCGCCTTCGTCTGTATATAATATATATGCAAGGCCACCGGCACCGAGCTTCTTGGCTTTTTCGGTGAATTCGTCAATTTCGCGACGAGTAAGAGAGGCTGCGTTTTTGACGCAAAGCGTCTTGACGCATGCAGTCTGGAAGACTTTGAAATCGGTGTCTTTGAAGACTTCAGTTAAATCGATTAATTCCATGCCATAACGAAGGTCTGGTTTGTCGGTGCCATAAGTATTCATAGCGAATTCGTAAGGTAGACAGGGAATTTGCTTACCTTTTTCGAGGTATTTTTCGGCTGGCGCGGAATTCATCACGAGTTTTTTCTTGGCAAAATCGTGAGCGAGCGAAATAAATAAAGGTTCGATTTCGCTTCTGACTGTTTCGCCGTTATCGACAAAGGACATTTCGCAGTCTAATTGATAAAAATCTCCGTAAAGACGGTCGGCGCGAGGATCCTCGTCGCGGAAACAGGGTGCAATTTGGAAATATTTGTTAACACCGCCAACCATTAGTAGTTGCTTGAATTGTTGAGGGGCTTGGGGAAGGGCGTAGAATTTACCAGGATGTAACCTAGATGGAACGAGGAAATCGCGAGCACCTTCGGGAGAAGAATTGGCGAGAATTGGTGTAGTGATTTCGGTAAAGTCGTGATCGTACATAAAGTTTCTGATATAGCGATAGTATTCAGAACGACGTTTTAGGAGGTTTTGCATAGATGGACGGCGAAGGTCTAGATAGCGATATTTGAGACGCAATTCTTCGGAAGATTTTTCGCCATCGTCGTGGGTATTGACTGGAAGAGGAGCGGATTTATTGAGAAGTTCTAATTGGTTAACTACTAATTCAATTTTGCCAGTGGCGATATTTGGGTTGATGAGTTCTGGAGCGCGTTCGCGCATTTTGCCGGTAGCACGGAGAACGAATTCATCGCGGACGGATTCGGCGAGCTTAAACGAATCATCGTTTTCTGGAGTAATGACGAGCTGAATGATGTCAGTGTGGTCGCGAAGATCAATAAAAATTAAACCGCCGTGGTCACGACGAGAATTAACCCAACCTTCGACCATAACAGATTTACCAAGATAATTGTTTAATTCGTTTGCTAAAATTCTCATAGAGTATATTATATCATCATCCGAGTAAATAATCTAGGAGCATCTGAATAGTGAAGAAGCCGGCGAGGGAATCTTTGTCGTCGAGGACGAGAAAATAATAACTGTTGGTGCGTTCGATTTCTTTAATGACAAAATCGAGCGAATCGCTAGTATGAAGATGGTTGACGTCTTTCGACATGTATTTTTCGGCGCGGTCAGTTTTTTTAATCTCGAGAGCATTTAATGCTTCGGTATGAATGATGCCTTTGACTTTGTGATTGTTGTCGACGACGGGGAAATTCGTGAAGCCGGATTTGTATAGTTTATCTAGAACCAATGGGCCGAGAATGTCCTTGCTGTTTACGAAAAGCATTTTATCTTTTGGAATCATCAGATCTGAGACTTTGCGATCATCGAAACTCATAACGGCGGCGATACGAGCGCGATCGGTAGAATTTAGGATGCTTTTGGGAGTTCGCTGTAAGACTTCGATGAATTCTTCGATGGTTTTGGGTGTATATTTTGGTTTGACTTCGGGTTTGTGTTCGCGATATTTATCAAGTTTTGGGTCAAGGAATTTAACAATTTTACATAAAATCTCGTGCCACATGATATAATAATTATAACATAAAGGAGTGATATGAGAAAATTACATGGTTTTTCTGTGGCGGGGGTTATAATTGGAGTTCTAGTGGTGGCTTTGCTCGGTGTTGCTACTTGGGCGATTATTGATGGCAATAATAAAGCTACTGATTTTGCTGATTACGATTTTAATACAGTGATTGAGCCGACGAAAGATAATGGCGATATTGGTGATCATGTCAAAGGAGATCCGAATGCGCCAGTGTTGATTTTTGAATATGCGGATTATCAATGCCCTGGTTGTGCTTCGATAAACCCACGAGTTAATAAGGTAATTGAGCAGTTGGATGGTAAGCTAGCAGTTGTATATCGTAGTTATTTGTTGTCTTATCACCAAAATGGTACAGCAGCGGCTTCTGCGGCCGAAGCAGCGGGCCTCCAGGGATATTGGAAGGAATATGCTGATAAGTTGTTTGCAGAACAATCAGAATGGGAATATGCTTCAGCGTCTGATCGAACGGATTTGTTTAATAAATATTTTGAGGAAGTGACAGATGGTAAAGGTGACGCTGCGAAGTTTAATGAGGATATAGCGAGTGAAGCAGTTTCGAAGAAAATTAGCTTTGATATGGGAATTGGCAAGAGGGTTGATGTATCTGGTACGCCTGCATTTTATATAGACGGACAGTTGATTAGTTGGGGAAGCGAGGGCAGTGTAACGGTAAACGGTAAGACAATCACTTGGGATTCAGCAAGAAGTGGTGACGAGTTTATAAAACTAATTAAGGAAATTGTTGAAGCTAAAGTTGGCGAGTAAATTGTTTTAGAATCAAAAATTCCCCCATGATGGGGGATTTTTGATTGAAATTAGATTTCAATGAACTCTTGCCAGGCGGCAGGAGCGATTTTTGACTTTTGACTCTCGTGAGAGCGTCCGAGTCGTTTGATACGCATGTATCTAGTTATCTCCTTAATGTTTTTCGCTCTTACGACCATACTCTTTAGAGTATTAGGAAAAATTCGAGCGATGGGATTAATTTTAGCAAACATCAATCGTTAATGCAAGCATAACATTATGCTATAATATATTGTATGAAAAAGCGTGGGCGCTTTCGTTTTCATAAGATTAAGACTTGGCAATTGCTTCTAGTTTTGGTGCCGCTTCTTTTTGTTGACGCTACGCTTCTCAGGATGGATCACATTCATATGACGGAACTAAGAAGTGCGGTGCTTGCGGCAGATGAAGCGGAGGATGATGAGGAAATAGCTAGGTCTTTAGAAGAATTAAAGAATTTTGTTTTTTCAAATATAGTGATAAATGTTGTAGATGATAATGGTGAGCAAAAAGTGATGTTTGGGACAGGTCCGTTTTATCTTGAACATCAGTATATAAGGGCGGCGAATGCGGCTCTAGAGGAGGCGGAAAAAACTCTCACAGCGGGAGGTAATCCAAATGGGAATGTGTATGCGATGGCTTCGAGCGTTTGTCAGCCACAAGCGATTGCGAATGGATGGACTTGGAATGATGCGCGTTTTATTAATTGTATGATGACAGAGATAAACAAATATCCGGCTTCAGATGAAATCCAGGATAAAATTATTGCTAGTTTGCCTTCGACGGAACTTTACCGCAAGAATTATGCTTCGCCACTTTGGGCGCCAACCTTGACTGGTTTCATGATTTTGATTACGCTTATTATTACTGTTGTAATTTTTATTAGGGGGTTGGTCTGGATTGTTTTGAGGCTATCCCTGTTATTCTTATAAAGTTCTAAAAAACCTCTAAAAACCTCTTGACAATTTATTTACGAGGTCATAAGATAAGAATATATTAACTTAAGGAGGAAAGCTAAATGGCTTACGAACATACCAATGGTAAGGGTGTGAAATACTATCTACACAAATCTGAAGTTACTCTTCGCGGTGGCAAGCCACAGACGATTTATTTCTTTACTAAGCAAGAGAATGGTGGCAAAGGTACTCCTTGTGACCTTCCAGCAGATCGCGTAGTTTGCGAGAATCCACGCAACGGTTTCTTGACCTTGAAGAAGAAATAATTTAGCGTAAAAATCAACCGCCCGGGAGGGCGGTTTTTTATTCGGCTCCTACTGTGGTATATTTTTTGCGAAGCAAAAAATATACCATGGGGCGTCGCCTCAAAAAATCCAAAGCAAGCTTTGGACTTTTATTCGGCTCCTACCATGGTCGGGGTACTTGGGTTCGGACCAAGGACACTGCGTGTATAAGACGCATGCTCTAACCAACTGAGCTATACCCCGCTTCCTATATTTTATCATAAAATGGTATAATAATAAGCATGGGCGAGATAAAAAGATTCTTTCGGAGAATGAATTATCGGTTTCGACATGATTTTTTTACGATTGAGAATGTTGTTTTGATTTTGGCAATAGTTTTATGTTTGATATGGACTTATCAATCGATTGTGGCGATGTCTAGAAACTGGGAATTGTCAGAAAGATTGACTACTGAGCGAAAGAATCTAGAGCTTGTGAGCGTAGAGGTGGATATGGCTGAATTAGAAAATGAATATTATAAATCAAATGAATATCAAGAATTGATGGCACGACGAGATTTAGATAAAAAATTAGAAGGTGAAAGTATGGTTGTGATGCCGGAAAACTCTAACGAGGCGCGTAATAAGTATAAAACTGAGGCAGTGGAAATCAAGGAAACTGAACGATCGAATTTTGAAAAATGGATGTTGTATTTATTACCAAGTTATTAGTTGGTTTTTGATAATGGTTGTGCTATAATTATATATATGAAAAAGCTTAGGCGCGGTTTTACCCTGATAGAAGTGTCGCTATTTTTGGCGGTTTCTGCGGCTTTGTTTGTTGGGATTACGATTGGGGTGCAAAATTCTATCAGACAACAAAGATTTAATGATTCAGTGCAAGGTTATGCGGAATTTTTGAGGACGATGTTTGCTGAGACATTGAATGTGCAGCATCTTGGAACGGGTTCGACTGAGACGGCTGTTTATGGAAAAATGATTACTTTTGGTGAGCAGAAAAACTTAGATGGAGAAAATAACTCTCAAAAATTGATATTTGCTTATGATGTGATTGCGGATGCAGATGCTACTAGCGGTAATGCTACCGCGGTTTCGGCTTTGAAATCGATGAATGCAAAGGTTCTTGCTGGTGGAGAGGCAGATAGTTATTTGCCAAGGTGGAGTTCGGAGATCCAAAATGACGCATTTGAGACATTGACTGGAACGCTTTTGATTGTGAGGCATCCGACTTCGGGAATGGTTTATACATATTTCACGGATGATGTAGCGGAAATAAATGATCCTGAAGCATTTGATAGGGTTGGAGAGGAAAGTACTACTATAAATATCGGGACTTTCTTGAATGATGAGGCTGAGTTTAAGACTGGAGCAATGGATTTTTGCGTAAATCCTGAGCCTGGGCAGACGAATATTTTGAGGGGAGACGTGAGAATTGTTGAAAATGCCAGAAACTCTTCCGGTGTATTAGTAGTGGGTGGAGAAGACACATGCAACAAATAAAAAAGCGGAAGACCGGGTTTACTTTGGTGGAGCTGTCGATATCGATTGTTTTTATTGCGATTCTGTCACTTGCCGTGGTTTTGGTGATAATGGATACGGTTTCTGCTTATCGACGTGGTTTGACTTTGAATCAGATTAATACTACTGGATCGGATTTAGTAGATGACATAATGAGCGCAGTGCAAGGCTCGCCGGCGCAATCTTTGAAGAATGATTGTGCGTTGTACATAAAAAATAATATGGGAACCTGTGAAGATGAAGGAGGGTTGAGTTTTGCTAGTTTCACACGTTATGGTTACGTTACGGTAAAGAATGAGGGTACTAACGCAAGTTATTATGGAAATACAGTTCCGCTTTGGGGGGCTTTTTGTACGGGAAATTATTCTTATATTTGGAATTCGGGGTATTATTTTGTCGATGATTATCAGACAAATATTGTTGCTGCTACTTTAAATAACTATGATAGTGGAGATAAACCATTTAAGCTACTAAAAATTAAAGACGAAGGACGTGCGATATGTAGAAGTGTCTTTACGAGGAATGGTGATAATTATACCTACCCTCGTTCTAATAATGGTATAAGAAATTCAGTATTCAGTATAGACTATGATGCTTCAAATCCAGAGATGGCGCCTGAGGATTTGATTGCAAAGGAAAGTAATCTGGCTTTGTATGATTTGGAAATAAGCACGCCCTCTATGGGAGCGAATGACAGAAGTATGTTATATCCGGTTTCGTTTGTCTTGGGTACGATTCAGGGTGGGGTGGACGTGACGGTGGCTGGAGATAACTGTGCTCCCCCAGAAGCAGAAGGAGAAGGAAGTGGTACGAATAAAGGTTACAGGGCGAAGTTTGAGAACTCTGATTATTGTTCGATTAATAAATTTAATTTTGCGGCACAGGCCATAGGAGGATAGAATGAGAAAAATGAAGTATAAAAAAGGAGCGGCGTCGTTTTATATTATTGCTTTTTCAACATTAATTTTGTTAACGGTTGCGATGAGCTTTGCGGCGATTATTATTTCTCAGGTAACTAGAACTTCCAATAGCGATTTGTCGCAGTCGGCTTATGATTCGGCAATGGCTGGTATAGAGGACGCAAAACTAACGTATTATAATTATCAAGATTGCTTGTCGGATGCGAGCAATGTGACGGCTGCGGCGGAAATTACGGATGTTTCGAAGATTGTAAGTGTAGGTTGCCCAGAGATCATTTATTTAGTAGAAAAAAGTAATAGTTGTGATACGGTGGGGTTAGTACTAGGAAGGGTGAGTCCGCAAGAGGGGGGTGAAGTTATGATTAAGGAATCGACTGAAGGTTTTAACAATATGCAGCAGGCTTATACTTGCGTAAAGATGGAGACTACGCTAGATAATTATGAAGCAAGTCTCAGTTCGACTAATCCAGCCAGGGTAGTGAATGCGAAATTCGATGGTATTGATGCTAAAAATATTGAGAGCGTAACTATTAGTTGGTATTCAGATGTAGATGCATCTAATTACGGCTCGATGTTTAATAGTTTTATTGATAATAATAATAAGTTGGAGTTTAAAAAGTATAGTGCATTTACAAAGGCGACCCCACCAATTGTTTCTCTTGGCTTGGTGCAGACTGCAGAAACTTTTCATTTTAGCGATTTTGACTTGACAGTAGGTAATAAGACGGATAGAGGTATGGTGTATTTGGTACCAACTCAGAATAAGACTACGGCAGCAAAAAAGGATGCAGCAACATTTAAAGGTATTTATGACGGCACAAATAATATTTTGGGCACAGAAGGATTTTTGAATTCAAATGACAAGACGGCTAAAAAGCTACCGTATGCAGTGTATTGCACTGCTGGGAGTAGATATTATTGTTCTGCTACGGTGAAAATTCCAGATGTCATTGGGGGGACGAGAAGTAATGATACGTTTACCTTTGTGGTTGAATCGCCATATGGTCAAGCGACAGAATTCGCTTTGCAGTTTAATTGCAAAGAAGGAGCTTGTGGTACGATGACTGTTCCTGCTGAGGGTGGTGGTGAGACTACAGTTAATAGGACGACGGCTGCTTTGAAGGGCGTTCAGGTGGGAGTAGATTCGACTGGTCGGGCAAATGATTTGTACCGAAGAGTGCAGGCAAGAATGGACATTAGTAGCGGCGGTAGCGGCGGTAGTGGTTCGATGTCTTCGATTATGGGGCCACTAGAGTTGTTTGGCGACAATGACAATAACGGCGGAGGTGGTGGCGCAAATGACGATGTCTTAAACAAGACTGAGCCAGTAATTTGCGAATGGGAATCAGCCTTTGGTGGCCCGACTTGCTAGGGAGTTGACAAATTGTCTACCCCGCGATATAATATATATTACATCGCGGGGTAGAGCAGCCTGGTAGCTCGTTTGGCTCATAACCAAAAGGTCGTTGGTTCAAATCCAACCCCCGCAACCAAGATTATTTGTTTAGTAGCTGTTTAGCTGCTTTTTTGATTAGATAATTATAATTATTGACAGCGTGAGGAGTGCTGGCAAGTTCTAGAGCGGTAAGGTTATGACGAATTGCGACGGATATTTCGGAGGCTAGAACTTCTGCGTGAGGCGCGACAATAACTGCACCAATGATGTGATTACTGCGATCGGCTAAGAGTTTGATTAGACCATATTCCATGTTATGAATTTTACTAATTGTGACGTCGTTTAGCTTTACTATGGCTTTTTTGTATTTGCGATCGCGACGAACTAAATCGTCTTCTCCGTAGCCTATAGTGACAACTTCTGGGTAAGTTTTGGTGGAACGAATAAAGCCATTGTAATTAAGAGGGTTTTTTGACTTACTGATTAGATTATTGGCAAGAGTTAAACCTTCTTGCTGAGCGCGTTCGGTAGAAGAAGCTTGGCCAAGTACGTCGCCAATAGCGTAGATGTTTTTGGTTGAGGTCTCAAAAAGTTTGTTAACGGTGATACCGGTGTTTTTGTACTTAATGTTGGCGTTTTCTAGACCATAGTCTAGATTGGGTTGACTGCCGGTGGCCAGAACAATACAATCTACGCGGACCATTTTTTCAACGTTTTCGTTGCGGAAAATGATGCGCTTACTGAATTCGTCTTCTTCGAGGGCGACTACTTTGGAATTTGTTAAAACAGTGATACCGAGTCTTTGGGTGAAATAATCGCAAATGGTGTCGCCGGCTTCTTTGTCTTCACGAGGCAATAGGCGTTCGGAGGTTTCGAAGATAATTGTCTTGACACCTAATTCGGCGAAGAATTCAGCGATTTCGCAACCGGTTGAACCACCGCCAACGATGGCTGCAACTTTTGGTAGACGACGAACTTTAATAGCGGTTTCTGGTGTAAGATAGTTAACCTGATCGGTACCAGAAATTTCGCTAACCTTAAGATGAGAACCTGTAGCGAGAATAAAATTGGTTGCGGTGAATTTTTTCTCATTGACCGCGATGGTGTGCTGATCGAGGAGATTGGCGTAACCTTTGATGCAGGTAATGCCGGCATCCTCGAAGATTTTTTTGTTGTTGCCGCCGGCTTCGATGATAGTTTTGAGTTGGCGTGCAGAAATCGTAGGAAGATTAAAATGAAAATCTTGATTCTTTAGCTCGGGGAAAGATTGAATTCTGTGATAGGAATGGGAAAAATCTAAAGCGACAGCGTAGGGGATATCTAAGGTATTTAAGTTGGAGCCACCAAAGAAGCGCCCTTCAACTAAGGCGATTCTTTTCTTGCTTTTAGCAAGAGTGAGGGCGGCGGCGCTACCTGCCGGTCCGCTACCTATAATAATATAATCAAAATCAAACTTTTTTCCCATCTTTATATAATTTTATCACGATTTTTGTAAACATAAGCCAAATCGGCGTTATATTTTTTGAGTTCCTTCGCGATGATCCTTTCCAAATCATTTTTTGTAATGATTTTTTTAGTTTTTAATTGCTTTTCGGCGTCTTTTAGGGCGTGTTTAATGAATAATTCTGCGGCGCCGACTGGAATACCGAGACCGACGGCGTCGATCTTTAGTTCGCGGGTGATTTTTTTGATATCTAATTGTTCGCTCATGCGCCAACTCCAATCATGATAAAAATAGCTAAGAAGAAATACATGATGCTAATGAAGATGCGGAAGAATTGCTTGTATTTAAGGCGAAATCTGAGGTAGTTGGCTAAATTGTGATGGCTAGAGAGTAGATAATAAAACAAAATCGGAACAATAGTTAAGAATACGAAAAGTGAAACTAGGCCGGCGCGTTCGATGGCCGTTCCGCCGACTTCCATAATGCAGATTGATGAAATAATATAAAGCGGAATGGTGAAGATTAGCTCGGGGAAGGGAGCAAGGAGTCCCATTACGAAGGAGTCGGATGGTTTTTTGACGGTGCGTGCTCTTTGGTCAAGATTGTTTGCAAGTGAGCGTGAAATGAATAATTTGGAACCATCGCCTTTGCGGTAATATAGGAAAAATGTAATAAAGCCAAGGGCGATTGTAATACCGCATAGAATCCAAATTAGTATATCAATATTGGATATTTTTGAATAGATGGTTGTGAGGGTGAGATAGGTTATTATGATAGTAATAGCAAGAGCGGCCTCTACGCCGATAATAAAGAAAAGAGCAAGATTGGAAGCTTTTTTGGCGGTGTATTTGCCGAAAGCGTAATGAGAAACGAGCGCGAATATGCCCGGAATAAGCTGGAGCGACATCAAAATAAGCATAGAGAAAGCTATAATTCCCAAAGAGGTCAAAACACTCATGCTTTAATTATAGCATGAAAAGGGTTGTATTTTTGAAAACTGCGTGATAGTTTGGCGTCATGAAAAAAATACGACAAGTGTTGTTGACTAGTATTGGAGTGATGATTTTGGGAGTTTGTACGTTTTTTATGACAGGAATAACATATGCGGAGGATGAAGTGCTTCCAGATATTTTTATTAAGGCCGTCAATCCAGGGTACACGATTGATGGAAAAAGTAATGTCGGAGAGATGATTGAGCTTGGTAGAAGGAACTCCGACGCACCGTTTTTGCTCGCTGGAGCCACTGTAGGCTATACTAATTCGAGCGGGAATTATTCTATTTTGTATGAATTTCCCGAGAACAGTTGGATGACTGGCGAGACTCTCCTCCTTCGTTTGGCTAGCTCGCCTACGAGCGAGCTAGCCGCCGTGAATTATACTAAGACCTTGGCTTTTAAAGCTCAATTGGATTTGAGGGTGGGCGGAGAAATAGTAGATGAGGTTTGTTGGACAGGGAAGGCGGGGTGTTATGCAGAGTTTAAATCGTCTAATCCGACGGTGCTAGTGAGAAATATTGAAACTGGTTTGTTTGAACATTTGTCTGTGTATGAGCCAATTTTTGATGAAAAGAGTTATTATGTGGAACATATTGAAGAGAGTGAGAAGACTAGCCAATGTAAGGGTTTGGAATTTTCGGAGATTCTGAGCTATTACGAAACGCTAAAATCAGAGCAGTTTATCGAGATATATAATAGAAGTTCAGAACAAATATTATTAGATGGCTGTGCGATTCGATACAAAAATAAGAGTTATCCGTTGTCTGGTATTCTGGGGGCAGAGAAGTATTTAGTTTACCGTCCGAAGGAGTTTAGTTTGACTAAGAATCCGACCAATTCGAACATATTGGAAATTTTAGATGTGGACGAAAGAGTGGTGGACAGATTAGTTTATCCAAATGGACAGAGAAAAGGGGCGACTTATGCGTTTGTAGGCTATGATGAAAAAGGCGAAGAGATTTGGCGAGTGACTTACGCGCCGACACCGGGTGAACCAAATAATTATCAAGAATACAAAACTTGCGAACAAGGTAAGGTGATTAATAAGGAAACGGGTAATTGTGTAAAAATAACAACGGTTGCAGAAAAAATATGTAAAAGTGGGTATTATTTGAATATACTAACTGGAAGATGTAGAAAAATAGAGGAAAAAGCGACGACGACGTGTAAAGAGGGATACTATTTAAATCCAGAAACTGGGCGTTGTCGTAAAATCAAAGACAATACGGGTGCAAACTATAATTTGACACCAGAAAACTATGATGAAAAAACATCTTTTATTGCACTTTATGCGGTGCTTGGCGTGATAGGAGTTGGATTAATATATTTGGTTTACGAATTTAGGCAGGAGATTGTGAAGCTTTGGCGTAAAGTTTTTCAACGATTTCGTTAAAAACTTCTTCACGGGATTGATCGCCGTTGACGTTGATTAAGAGATCGGCTGATTTGTAATATTGAAGTACTGGCATGGTTTTTTCACGGAATTCTTTGAGACGTGTTTGGAAGATTTCGGGATTATTGTCGTCAGCGCGCTCGCCACGGTCGTCTAGGACTTTGGAGGCTTCAAAGCGTTTTTCGACGTCTGCTTCAGAAACATTTAAAAGAATGACGGCTTTGATTTCGTGGCCAGCACCAGCCGCAACGGACATGACTTGTTTTTCTTCTCCTTCCCAACGGCCGATAGAGGAAAGGATGAGGGGAGATTTGAATAAGTCGGGACGTTCAAGATATGGTAAAACCCATTCATAAAAAACATTGGAGGGAATGAGATTGCCTTCATTTGAATAATTGTTTTTGGTGGATTCTTCCATGGCGCGAATAATCATGCCAGAGGAAAGAAACTTGGCACCTAATGCTTCAGCTAATTTGATGCCTTGAGTGTCTTTGCCGGACATTGGTAAGCCGAAAATATTAATCGAGCCGGTACCGAGCCAAGATTTAATAGTTTCAATTTTGTCTTCCATAATTACATTATATCATAATTAGCACTCTTTACTTTTTAGTGCTAATTTTGTATAATATAAGGTATGGAAATAACGGAAAGGCAAATGGGGATTCTTTGCCAAATTATTGAGGAATATGCAGAGACAGCATCGCCGGTCGGAAGCGTGACGCTCGCGAAGCTTTTTGGCGTTTCGCCGGCAACGATCAGAGCGGAAATGGCGCGTTTGGAGGCGTTAGGCCTGATTGCGCAGCCTCATACTTCGGCGGGACGTGTGCCAACGGACGCAGGATATCGTTTTTATGTGAATAATTTGGAAGAAAATGAGGAAGATTTGCCGTCTATAGAAAGAGGGACGCATGCTCTTGAAGTGAGGGTGAATTCTCAATCGCGTGCGGATGCGGCGATAAGAAGAGCGGTGGATGCTTTGGTTGAATTAACTGGCAACCTTGGGATTGCGACGATCGACGGACAGCTATACTTGTCTGGAATGTCGCGTCTTTTTACACAACCGGAATTTATGGATACGAGAAGGGTGCAAGCGGTGGCAAAACTGTTGGATAATTTGGAGCCGTGGCTGAGGGAAGCAGCGCCAGGAGAGGCTTTGAATATCTTTATTGGCCATGAAAATCCAATTGGCAAGAATTCGGAAGTTTCTTTGATTATTTCAAAATTCCGTTCGCCTTTTTCGGATAGAAGTTATATTGGCGTACTTGGTCCGACGAGGCAAAACTATTCTAGGGTGATGACATTGGTAAAACACGCGGGTAGCGTATTGGAGGAAATATTATGAAAAACAAGGAAAGTAATAAAAATGATAAATTGACGGAGTTAACAAACGATTTGCAAAGAACGCGAGCGGATTTTGAGAATTTTCGTAAACAGGTGGAAATTCAGAAAGAAAATGAGCGCAAAGCTGCGAAATTTGCTACGGTGATGAAATTATTACCAATGTTGGATGATTTGGATAGAGCGATTACGACTTATGAAGAGTTGAGGCCGTTAGAAAAGTCATTGACGAAAACGATGGGCGATTTGGGTTTAAAGAGAATTGATTCTAGTGAAGGCGTTGAATTTAATCCGGATGTTTTTGAGGCGGTGATGGTTGAAGGTGAAGGCGAAAAAGAAGTGATTGCGGAGACTTTGCGACCAGGATACTATTACGAGGAAGAGGTGTTAAGACCGGCGATGGTTAAAGTTAAGAGAGTATAAACTTTACATATTGCGATTTTAGTGGTAAAATATAAGATAATTAAGTAGAAAAAGGATAAAAAATGGCTGATTATAAGTTGGCGCTTAAAAAGCGTGAATTAGTTGGAAAAAAGACGAAGTTGTTAAGAGCGAAGGGATTGATCCCCTCGGTGGTTTTTGGTGGTAAAGAGCCAATAATGCTAGAGTCTGATTATGTTGCGACCGAGAAAGTATTGGAAGGCGCTGGATACCACTCGCCGATTGACCTTGATATAGATGGCAAGAAACAGATGGCGATTGCCAAGAATGTACATATTGACCCAGTTTCCCGTAAGATTTTGAATGTTGAATTTCAAGCGATTTCGGCAAATGAGGTAGTTGTGGCTTCTACTCCGATTACGATTTTGAATTTTGAAGCTTCGGAAGCTTCAAAGACTTATCACTTTGCACTTTCACAAGTGATGGAAGAAATTGAGGTAAAAGCAAAGCCAGCAGATTTACCTAAAGAAATCGAAATTGATGCTACGGAGATGAAAGAGGTTGAAGACAAGATTACGGTGGCGGATATTAAGTTGCCAAACGGCGTAGAATTTGCAGATAAAGAGCTTGATGAAGGACAACTAGTTGCATCGCTTTATGATCCGGCCGCAGAAGCGGCGGCGCGTGAAGCCAAAGAAGCGGCTGAAGCGGAGGCAGCGGCAGAAGCAGAGACGACGGAAGAGGCTACCGTTGAAGAAGCTAAGCCAGAAGAAGCGGCTGAAGAAAAAGAAGCTGAATAAAACAAAAAGCTATATCTATTGGGATATAGCTTTTTTGTTCTTCTTTAGTTGTTCTAAGAAGGCTTGTTTGGCTGGTTCGGCGTTTTTATTGTTGCCTTGCCAAGCGTAGAGAGCGGGGTCTTGAAGGGCGCGCGCAAAAGAGAAAGTAACTGGCCATGGGAAGGGGCCATTAGCGATAATAGCTGCAAGGTTGTCGGTAGCTTGGTCTGGAGTTTGACCACCAGAGAGAAAAACTACACCAGCTAGCTCGGCGGGAACGTGGTTTTTGAGAACTTCGGCGGTTTTTTGGCCAACTTCTTCTGGAGTAGATTGAGATTCTGATTGTTTGCCAGCAAGGATCATGTTGACTTTGAGTAGACAAGCGCGTAGGTTTACTCCGAAAGCTTCGAGCTTTTCAAAAAGATTATCTAGGATTATGCCAGTAGTTTCAGCACACTTTTCAATTGAATAATTACCATTGTAGACGACTTCTGGCTCGACAATTGGAACGAGTCCGGCGGATTGACATTCTTTGGCATATTCGGCAAGGATGCGGCAGTTTTCTGAAATTGCTTCTGGGGTGGGAGTGAGAGTTTCGCCGTTTTTGGAGAGGCGAATTTCGAACGCGGCGCGCCATTTGGCGAATCGAAGTCCGGCTAGATAATAAGTTTTGAGGCGTTCGGCGAGGTCGTCTAGACCTTTGGTGTATTTTTCTTCGGTATTATTAAATGGGGCAAGCCCTTGGTCTACTTTGATGCCGGGGATGATGCGCCTACTTGTTAGATAATCGACGAAATTTTGACCATTGTCGGCAAGTTGATGGGTGGTTTCGTCGAAGAGGATGACGCCGTTGATGTATTGCTCTAGATCCGGAGTGCTGAAAAAGAGGTTGCGGTAATCGCGTCGGTTGTCGTAAGTGTCGGGGATATTTAGTTGAGCGAATTTCTTTTCGATGGAACCACCAGATTCATCAGCAGCCAAAATGCCTTTGGGTTTTAGGACGAGATTTGCGGCGATAAGATTGAGATTATCGCTGGGATTGGTTTTTTCGCTAAATTTTTTGAGCTCGTCTATAGTGAGGGTGGAATTAAGTTTGGAATGTTCGAGATTGGCGCGAGCCATTTTGAGGCTATCTTCGACGGAATTACCGAGTACGAAGCCACCAAGAATTGTGGCGGCGGCGATGGAATAAGTAGAGAGATGAGTTAATAAGTCGATACGTTCTACTGAAACGTGCTCAAAAATATTGAGATAAGAGAATTGATTTTCGGAAATGTGAATAAGTTTTTCGGGTGGAATTTCTAATTTGAGCGCGTCTAGCTTTTCCGAATTATCTCTGTTGTATTCCAAAAAGACCAACGAGGATTGGGAAATTAATTGATTGAGGTGGGGGTTGTCGAGGTTGCGGAGATAGAGTACGAGTTTGGTGTTTTGAGAGAGTCCAAGATAGGCTACGATTTGTTTGGCGGCTGATTCGCTTAGTTCTGCTGAGCGATCAACGAAAAGATAGTCAACAGCTTCGGCAGGGGCGGAAAAATTAGTGGTTTTGTATTCGCTAGGGGCGAGATAGGAGACTTGTCCGTCTGAAATAAGGATATATCGATGAGTGTCGATGTAAGAATTGGTGTTAAAACTGCCGTCGGCGTAAGTGAGGCTGGAGTCTGCGATTGAAGTTTTGAGGCCAATGTTATTGAGAACTTCTAGAGAGACGGCGGCGCCACCGAGGCTACTTTCGCGATTAAAAAAACGATGTTCGCTAGCGTTAAAACCGAGATTTAGCCATTTGACGCCATATCGGTCGGTTTCGAACGGTTCGGTTCTGGTATCAAGATTTAAGTATACGTCTTTTAGGACGTTGCCCACTACTAAAATATGCATATGTTTATTATAACATATGTTATAATTGAGGTATGAAAACTTATATCGTGGGCAATTGGAAGCTGAATTTTACAGTTGGCGAAGCTTCTATTTATCTTCATAAACTCTTGAAAAAACTGCCAAATTACAGAGATGTAGAGGTAGTAGTTGCGCCTTCGACAATTGCTTTACAGCCATTGTCTTTACAGGTGGATCGTCACAAGATGAAACTAGCGGCACAAAATGCATTTTATAGAGACTATGGTGCCTTTACTGGAGAAATATCTTTTTCGCAATTAAGGGGAATTACGGACTATGCAATTATAGGGCATTCTGAACGACGATATATTTTTAAGGAATATGACAAGGTGGTGGCAAAAAAGGTGGCTGCGGCGGTGAGAAATAAGATTTCGCCGATTTTGTGTATTGGTGAAACGGAATCGGAGCGTGCTTTTGGTGAAACGAAAGATGTGATTCGTGATCAATTGATTGGCGGTCTGTCAGAGGTAGCGGATGATGATTTGGATAAAATTGTGGTAGCTTATGAGCCAGTTTGGGCGATTTCTTCGACCAAGGCTGCGAAATTAGCTACGCCTGATGAAATTGCTGATGTAGTGAAGTTGATACGAGATACTTTGGTAAGTACTTATGGTGAGAAAGCTGTTGAGAAGGTGCCGGTTTTGTTTGGCGGTAGTGTAAACCCTTCGAACGCTGGAGCTTACCTGATGGTGCCTGGGGTGAACGGACTTTTGATTGGCGGTGCAAGCTTGATACTAAACGAATTCACTGATATAATTGAAACAGCTAAAAGAGTAAGAGCATGAAAAAACAATACATGGATTTTGCCCCGGCGAGACCGGCGAAAAAGGCAGTGAAGAAAAGGCCAGTAGCGACTAAGGTTGAGCCGAAGGTTGTTTCTCGTGTGTCTCGACCACAACCGAGGCCACAGCCAAAGAAAAGTGTCGTTGCTTCTCAAACGTCACGACAGGGGATGCCAAAATTAGGCGAAATTGAAGATTTATCTCCTCGATATACGGAGGCGGATTTAAATAAACGTCCTCTAGGCGAAAAGAGGCAGCCAGAGGTTACTGCACTTAAGGCGCAAAAAGTTGCTAGTAGAGGTGTAGCGTTTAGGGAAAAATCAGCGAAGAAGGCCGAGAAGACGGCTTTGACTGAGGATAAAAAGACTTACAAGACCCCGAAATCACCATTTATTAATCAGGAGAAGGTTGTGAAGCGACCTCTGTCGAAGAATGTGTATAGAAAAGAAATAAAGGCCCCCAAAGAAGAACCAAAAGGGCCAGTGACAATTATTGAAAAACCCGAAAAAGATGCAAAAGTTGGGTTGATTGTGGCGATTATTTTGACGATTATTTTAGGGGCGGCGGCGGGTACGATTGCCTTCTTATTAATACCGAAATAGGACAAGATGAACAATCCGTTTTTGAAGAGATTAATAAAGGAAGAGACTAAAGACGTTATCCATACTTCGGCTTATGGAGAGGCACAGAACTCTGGAAAAATGGGTACTGCCTCGACGACTAGCTTTTTGGATAGATTAAGAATAGATAGAAATCGGAGTAGAGTGAAGGGGTATGACGAGTCAAAGATTGTAAACGAAACTCGAGAGAACGGGCCGGAAGCAAAAAAATATGACGCTTCTAAAGATAAGATATTGAATAGAGAAAGCGAGCCTCAAATTGGGCAAAGGAGTGTCGGAGCGAGTGGTTTAAATAGGGGTGGTTTTTCGGGCAGGGGCGCTGGGGGTGCTGCAAGTACTGCTAATACGACGTCTAAACCAGTTCAGCCGCCAGCTAGGAAAAATCCTGGGATTTTTAGATAAATATGTTATAATTGGTGGAATGGTGGGATTAGCTCAGATGGTTAGAGCGTCTGATTGTGGTCCAGAAGGTCACCGGTTCAATCCCGGTATCCCACCCCATAACAATTAAAGCTGCGGGTGTAGTACAGCGGTTAGTATGCAAGTTTTCCAAACTTGAGATAGGGTTTCGACTACCCTCACCCGCACCAATAAGCCTCCAGAGGGCTTTTTTATTCGGGTAGCCGAACCTTCGGTGCGACTACCCTCACCCGCACCAATAAACCTATTCAAGGTTATTTTTATTGTTTAGTAGTTGACATTTCTGGTAAAGTGTGTTATAATGGGGCTATGTAGCAGTTTAAATTTGCGTGAGAAAGAAAGGAGGCCAGACATGGCCAGAAAAGCACGCATCGCAGAAGCACAGGGATTAGCAACGACGACCATGACGGGCGTCGTGACGGAGCGACCGGTGGAGCCAGTTGTTCAGCCTGATACGGAGACGGAGGATTCCTTGAAGAAGGCTCAGGACAACTTGGTTTCAGCCTCTTCGAAGTTGAAGACCGAGAACGACAAGGCTAAGGCTGAGGCTGAGGCTGCCGCGAAGGCCAAGGCTGAGGCTGAGGCGCTCAAGGCGCAGGCAAAGAAGGCTGAAGAGGCTGTCAAGGCCGCTGAAGCTAAGGCTGCTAAGGCCAAGGCTGCTGCCGAGGCTGCCGCCAAGGCGCAGAAAGAGGCCGATGAGGCACTCAAGGCTGAGGCTAAGAAGCTTGCCGCCAAGAAGGCGGCTGCTAAGAGGGCTGCCGCCAAGAAGGCAGAGGAGGAGGCTGCTAGGAAAGCTGCCGAAGAAGCCGCCGCCAAGAAGGCCGCCGAAGAAGCCACCGCCAAGAAGGCCGCCGCTTCTGTGCCTAACGTCAAGACGGAGACGGCGTTTGATGATGGATCCGTGGTGATCAACATCTACGTCAACCGTTAGGGCGGGCGCTACAAGTACCTTGGAAGCCCAGCTGTATAGCTGGGCTTTCGCTTTATCAGAGGAAAAATATAATTATAGACATAAGCGTAAAATAATGGTATTCCTATTGACAAAAAAGCTAAAGTGTGATACAATGTAAGTAGTCTGAGTTTTAGGGTGTTTAAAGCAACGAAGACCATTAACAACCAAATCATCTCAGATTTCAAATGAAGTCTGAGCTATCTAGCAATATTCGCTCCCCGCGAAGAAAAGAAAGGATGGTGGTCTCATGGCTATCATTGGTTGTGTGTTTCTTGCCATCGTAGTTGCGTTTATCGCGATTATGGCAACCATGTTGCTGAAGGGTGACGGAAGCTTTTTCGTCAAACGCAGCAATTTCCCTTATCGGGGAAACCTTTATAAGGCAGGTTACGGAAGGGTAGAAGAAAAGACAGTGGCTGTCCCGACCGCCGGCGAGGTGATTCGAGCGTTGGCGCTGGGTATCTTGGCTGGACTGGCGAATTTCTTTGCCACTTCGGCGAATCCGGTGCTCGCGGTGATAAGCCTCCTAGTGATGATTGGGCTGTATTGCCTGATCAGCGTCTGGTGGTCAAGCGATGAATATGGCGGTGACAAATGGTCCGAAATGGTACCGTTCGTTGTCATGGCGCTACTGTTCATTTGCCCCACTTTGGCGGCCGCAGCTGGTACCGCAGCCGCATTGAAGATAAGTGGCATTTGGGCAGTCGTCCTGATGCGCTTTCCGATTTGCGTGCTGGTGTTGGTGATAGGATTCTTTATCGCTAACATGTATTTCTTCCGTTACAAGTACCCACAGAAAGGTGGTGAGTAGCATGACTGAGGCAACGACAAATCGCCGTCGCGGACGGGTAGTCGCCGTTGTCACGGTGATTATCGCCATTCTGGTGATGGTGATTGGTGTCGCGATAGCGATGCCGTCGGCCAATGGCAGTGCCGGTAGCGGTCTCTTGAACGACCGTGGCAAAGTCACTGCGTTGGCGGCCGAGGAAGTCAAGGCGACGCAAGATGCCTTGACTGTCACGAAGGTGACGCCGGAACAGCTCGAGGCGCTGACTCTCGAGAAGTACAGCGGAATCTCTCAGGTTTTCCTGGATTCCAGTCTGTCTACGAAGGACAAGCAGCGCACCGAGTCTACTGGGTTTTCTGACGCTTTGACCTTTGGGTTTAAGGCGTCGGATGATTCTTCGAGGTTTGCGGAGCTCGAAGAGGAGATCATGCGTAATCCCGTTGACGGGGTTACCGTGGTCAAGGCCATCAAGGATAAAAAGATTGGCGATCGTACGATCGGTAGCTTTAATCCTTGGATGGAGGAGATGGTGTCCCTTCACGAGAAGAACGGCGTTTCGTACTGGCTCGAATATCGCTATGGTGATAAGTCGACCATGTACGTGACTGATGAGTATAGGCGGTACGCCGCCACACTCTGCACGTTCTTGGAGCGGCTGGTGCCGCAGGGTGTTCACGCTTGGCAAACGGTCGAAAATTGGCCTCTTAACGGAGCTGCCAATAACAATGACCGCATTGGCGTTCCTGCTGATTATCAGTATGCGAAGGATGCTCTCATCCTTGCGTATGTTGGCAAAGATGCAGGTGCTGATGGCAATGGTGGGAATGCCGCTGCTACCGGTAATGGGCTGTTTGTTATCGGATTCAACGTCCATGACAAGAGGCCGGAATTCTATGGTGGGACTCCGGAAGAACCTCAGCCTACGCCGCCGGCTTCGGTGACTCCGACTCCGGATAATCCGACTCCGGATAATCCGAATCCGCCGACGCCGGACCCGCCTGGCCCGGACCCGGATCCTAACTATAATAAAGATCCGAGCAAGGCTCCGAAGGAGAATACGGAGCCTAATGACGATCCTGGTCCGGGTCCGTCCACCAACAATGGTGTTGGAGCTCAAACGTCGACTAAGGACCAGCCGACGAACTCTAACCACATGACATACGAGGAATATGTGGAAGAGATTGCCGGTCTGGCCGAGACGAACGCTATCCAGCAAACTGGTAGCGATTCGAGTCAACCGTCGACTCCGACGCCATCTGGCACCAACGTTGACAACAACGGTGATGCCATTAATAACCCAACGCCGGTTACTCCGCCCGCAACGGAGGCCGATACTGGCGATGAGATAGATAGCACGCCCGGAGAGGCTTGGGGAGGCCCTCCGGACTAGGTGCTAGATAGCAGTGGATGAGGCTGGGGGGAGCCTAGCACATTTTGAATGTCCCGGCGGCCGTCAGGCTGCCGGGCTCATCCCATGATTTGAGACTGAGATGATTTGGTTGTTCAGACGAAAATTAACAATTCGGCTAGCAACAAAACATTATTTATTATTTTTTAATGAAAGGATATTATGAATAAAGTTTTTAAATCTGTGCTGAGCGTGTCTGCTGCGGCTGTGATGCTTGCGGCTACGTTAAGCCCTGTGATTGTAAATGCTTGGGGTGATTCTGATAATGGACGTCCTAGCTATACACTCGCACAAATCAATAACGGTGATCTTGGTGACACCATTACGTTTAACTCGATTTCTAACGGTAAAATCGGGGATGAAAAGAATTTCGTGGGTGCTAAGGTAGCTGGTGCTACGGTTGACACCTGGAATGCAAATACTATTAATGTGAAAGACGGCGAAACATATACGATTCGTTTGTTTGTTCACAACAACAGTCCAAAAGGTATGGAAGCGATTGCAAAGAACGTGAAAGCTACTTTCTCGATTCCTACCACGGTTGCTAAGTCTCAAACGATTGTTGGTTATATCGATTCTTCGAATGCCAAACCTGGTCGTTATTGGGATGAAGTAACGCTTAATGCTAGCGAAAATATTTATCTTGAATATGTTGATGGTTCTGCCAAATTCAACAACAACAAGGGTACTTTTAGCTTGCCAAACGAAGTGATTACTTCTGGTGCTACCTTGGGTTACACTTCTATGAATGGTGAAATTCCTGGTTGTTATGAATATTCTGGCGTTGTGACTATTGACGTCAAGGTTCATAGTTCGGTAGCGGCTAAAGTTTCGAAACAAGTTCGTATCAAAGGTACCAAAACTTGGAGCGAATCTGTAAATGCTAAAGTTGGTGACGAAGTTGAATATCAAATCGAATACGTTAACCTTCTCTCTGAGCAGGTAAAAGACGTGATGATTCGTGACGTGCTTCCTACCAACGTGGAGTATGTTGCTAACTCTACTTATCTTTATAATTCTAATTACCAAAATGGTGTACAGTTAAAGGAAAATACTCTTACTACGACTGGTATCAATATTGGCACCTACAATGCTAAGGGTAATGCCTATGTGCGCTTTACTGGTAAAGTTGTTGATAAGACCATGGCTTGTGGTGACAATCAGTTAGTAAACTGGGCGAGTGCTACTGTGTCTGGTTCTAGTATCAAGAACGCAGTTTATAAGGATGACGCGTCGGTGATGGTGAATAAGGACGACGAGACTTGTAAAGAGAAACCGACTCCTACCCCTACACCTACCCCAACCCCTGATAATCCAGGCGAAACTCCAACTACAATTGTGAGTACTGGTCCTGAGACTATCGTAACTGGTGCGATTGGCGCCGGTGCCGTAGTAACCACGCTTGGTTATTACATTGCTAGCCGTAAGAAGTTAATGTAATAAGTTTGAATCTTCTTCCTTCGGAAGGGAGATCCAACGAAAAAACGAGTCTAGAATCCGAATTGGGAGTCAATTCCAATTCGGATTCAGATCGTGAATTGAGGTGGGGGCCGCTTCACGAAAAAATAAGCCAAAGAGGGCTTATTTTTTTGTGTTTTTTGAAATGCTTATGTTATAATAGATTCATATGAATCCGTCATACAATGGTTCTTTTGGTACAGGAAATTCGGGTGGGCAGGTCCCAGGCGGATTTGGTTCTGGTAGTTTTGGCGGGGTTCCACAGGGAATGACTCCGCAGGGTTTTGCGTCGCAAGGCCAGCCAATTGGCTCGGGAGGCGGGGATATTGTCTTGGGTGCCAGTGGTGAACAGAGGAAATCAAAGAAATGGCTAGTTGTGGTCGGGGTGGTGGTAGTGATACTGTTGTTGCTTGGTGGGGTATGGATTAGTACGAGAGGCAGCGGAGAAAACATAGTGTCTAATGATGCGAAGACTGCGTTTAATAGATATGCAAATTATTTCTTATATGGCGAAGACAAGGCTAGTGCAATTGGAGCTGAGGTTCCAAAAAATGGAGACACATCCTTTGCAAATCAAATTGAGTCGACAAATGGAGATTCGTCTTATTTTCAAAACCTGAATGCTTTGTTTGGTAAATTCAAAAATTTCATGGACGAATATTCAAAGAATAATGATGATTTTGATGCTACTATGCTAAACAACTATAGTTCTGAATTAGAGCTTTTGACTATTTACCGTGAAAAAGGAGCATTGACGCGCGCGAATATTTTGAAATCTTACAAGGAAGGTGGTGAGGTGAAGGCAAAAGAATATATTCGTGAAGTGAGCGATCACTATACTAGTATTGGGGAATTAAATGATTTAAACTATTCTCAATTGTTATCTAGTTGGGGTAACGATAATTTATTATTGATAATGTTTTATGAAAGGTCAGGTTGTTTGACTGGAGATGAAATTGACTACAATTGTGCGGCATCGAAAATAAATGACGAGAGTAGAGCTTTATCTAGAAGCATGTCGGAAGCTAATGACAAGATGGATATGGTCGTTGAAAACAGTAAGAGAAGTTTGTATTATGATTTGTTTTTAATAAATGATTTAGTAAATGAGGATAGTGTAAGGAGTAAAAATGATTAGGTGGTTACGTAATCTTAGTTTGGTGATTGTAACTCTGGCCATTTCTGTTTTTTTTGTAAATGGCGGAGCGTATGCTGCTACAAATGTGAGTAGTAGTATAGCAGATAAAGCATTTTATCAAGCTGTTTATAATTGTTATACTAGTGGCCATGTAGACCGAACCGTTAATCCACTTAGTCAATATGTAAACGCGGCGAATCCCTTGAAGTTTTTGACTTACGGTTCAGATCGTTCAGAGGATAATATACCGTTAGTCTCAGGATGGGAAGGAAGAAATTATAAGAATAATGATAATGGCGTAAGATGCGACGAGTTACTAAATGGATTCAGTGTTGGGGGTAGTTATGCTGGATTGATGAAGGCTTTTGGTAAGAGCGCACCGAAGGCAGGTGATGCGGATGGTATAACAAAACTTGTAGAGAATTTGGGGTATACCGTAATTACTTCTGGAGAAGATAAATGTTATAGTTTAAACTATGTTGGCGTGACAGAAACACTTTTACAGGGTGAAGTGACAGACTCTGGGAGGACAAATCAGGTTTGTCAGAAATCTGATGGGAAGCTTTATGTGGATACTATGGGAAATACAACTAGATTTACTGCTGATGGAGAAGAGGTCTGTTTGTTTGTCGCGTCATCAGTTACTCATCACGGGAAGTGTACAAAGCTAGGCGATAGTCAGTTTAGTGGAGAATGGCTGATGTCTGTCGTAAAAAATGCTTGTGGTGGCGCAGAATGTAGTTGGAATGACACAACTAGTGGACAAAGTGGTACTGTAACTTTCGATTCGTCTATTGAGGGTGGTAGTCAATCTGGTATTAGCTTAAAAAACTCATCCGCTCAGTTCATAAATAACGATTCTTGGGCGGCTGCCAAGACTGCAGTTTCTTTCTTGAGTGATGGAAAGATAACTAGCAGTGATGATATGCATTTGACGGAACTTGAGAAGCGTTTGCTTTACCAGGCATATTTTACTGATTATTACAAAGCTGAAGTTGATTGTCGAGAAGGGCAATCCGATGAGCTTTATGATGGAAAGTTTAATTGGTTAGACAGTGACAAGACGATAAAGGAATGTCATTATAGTTTTAGTAAGGCTACGAATAAGGACAAAGCCGTAAATGGTGTTAATACTTTAAGAGATTTTGAATTTGAGTCTATTCCTAACCTTGAAGCGTTGGCTGAGGAAATAAAGAATTTACCAACTGATTATCCTTCTGATGAGATTGAAGCAGCGGATGCAGAAGGGGCGGTAAGTGATCCTTCTGGTACGGATTGTATGGGGTTGGATTTAAGTGGTCAAGGATGGGTTCTTTGTCCAGCGCTCGAAAATGGCGCAAGTACGTCTGATGGGTTTTTGGCGATGATAGACGGTATGTTAAGCGTTAAATCGGAGCTTTATAATAACGATAGTGGTACTTTTAAGGCTTGGGAAGTATTTAGGACTTTTGCGAACATATTTTTGAGTATTATTTTGCTTGTGATTATTATTTCGCAAGTAACTGGGTTTGGTATTAATAATTACGGTATTAAGAAGATGCTGCCTAGATTTATAGTAGTAGCAATCTTGATAAATCTTTCCTATGTGCTTTGCCAAATTGCTGTAGACGTGTCCAATATTCTGGGAGATGGTCTAAATAATTTGTTCCAAGGCATTGCTGGGGGTATTGGCGGAACGTTTTTGTGGAGTAGTGGAAATTTTGTTTCGGAGGTGGTTGCTGGTATCATGGGGGCGTTAGGCGCTGGTGGTGCTGCTTTAGGCGCTATATTGCCGTTTGCGGTTGGAGCGGAAGCGATAGCTGCTCCGTTGGTAATAGTTGCTTTGCTATTGGCGGTGCTTGTTGCTGTGGTGTCGGTTTTGATGTTCTTTGTGATGTTGGGGGCAAGGATGGTTATAATTGTTGTCTTTATTGCGATTGCGCCAGTAGCTATTGCGTGTTTTATCTTGCCAAATACTCAAACATTGTATAAAAAATGGTGGAATATATTTAAGGCAGCTTTAGTAATGTATCCGCTATGTGGGTTGCTGTATGGTTTGAGTTTCGTAATCAAAGCGATGTTTGGTAGTTCTGGGACTCCTGGCCTTTGGGAAGGAATAGTGCTAATTCTTACTCCATTTTTGCCGTTCTTGGTGCTACCGAATTTATTGAAGAGTGCTTTGGCTGGACTTGGTGTGATTGGTGGGGCTTTGACTTCAGTTGGTAATGGATTGAGAAGTGGCTTGCAGAGTGGGGCGAATGCTGTTAAAAATACGGAAACCTATAAATCGCAAGCTGAAGATGTTGCAAGACAAAGACAACTGAGAAATGCTGATAGAATTATTAATAGAATGAATAAGAGGATGGCTAATAATGGTGGTGAGTTGATTAGCAGAGATGCAAGAAGATTGGCGCGGGCGACTGGAATACGAGATAGATTGAAGGGTGAAGATTTGACGGCGGGTGTTGCAGCGTTGGAGAGTCTTGGCTTGTCAGATGATGAATTAAAAGCAAGGTGGGATAAAGCTTATAAAGATAATGCTAGTGATTTAGATGTTCTAAGTAGCGCATTGATAAGCAGACTTGGTGCTGGTGGTGCATCTCATATAGCAAAGCAGTTAGACAATGAGCGTGTTCAAGACGCGGAGGGTAATGTTGATCAGAGAGTTGCTGGCGCATTGAAGACTTTGCAAGCTACTGCTAGACAAAACCCTAATTTTGCAAAGGCTTTTAGTAGTAATCAGGACGCATTGAGAATGATCAATTCAGGTGGTATAACTGGTCATGATAGCCAAGGTAATCCAACGTATGGCGATTTGCGGGACTTTAGGGCAGATTATCTTAGAAGTGATACGGATTGGGCATCTCAAAGCGCCGGTGCTATAAAACGTGCTATGGGATATGGTCAGCTTAGTGCAGATCAAGCTGAGAGAATATTAAGTAGTCAAGAACAATCGGTGATGTCTGCACTTGATGATGAAAAAAGAAGAGAACTTCAGGCCGGTATTTATAATCAGAGAAGTAATCCTTCCGGTGTAGGGCCACAGCTCTCGACTGAGCGTGCGGCGGAGCTATATATGGAAGGCGTAGCAGAAGCGGAAGTACAGAGTACTGGAGGTGACGTAGCAATTGAGCAGGGGGCGCGGGCTGTTGGAGGTGGTGGCGTTACTGATACTGGTTCTGCTGGGGCAACTTTGAGAATGACTGGTGCGAGTGGCGAGCAGGTATTAACTAGACAGGCTGATGGTAGATGGGTAGATGAGAATGGAAATGATATGGGTGGTAATTTTAGTACCCGAGTTGAAAACGATGCTCGATTGCAACGACAAATAGAAGAGAATGCCAAAAAAATGGAAGTCTATAGAAATATGTCGGATGAAAGAATTTTGGAGCTTGCTACTGATCCAAATCCTAAGAATGCAAAAATCCAAGCTTCTGCGGTAGAAGAAGCGAAGAGAAGAGGTTTATAAGTTAGGTGTTTTGTTGTATTACGTGATCAAACAAGACGGAAATAGTTAGAGGGCCGACGCCGCCGGTGATGGGGGTGATAGCGGTGAGGTTGTTTAGTTCGCGGACTTGGTCCGCGACGTCGCCTTTTAGGACGCCTCCCTCGGAAGCGGTGCCGGCGTCGACGATGACGGCACCAGGGCCGACTATAGAATCAGAAATCAGACCGGGAACTCCGGTAGCAGTAATGATTATATCATACTGTTTAAGCTTTGTCAAGTCGGAGCCACGATGAAAGAGTTCGACGTCGTAATCTGAATCGGCGAACATTTTGTATAGTGGTGCACCGACAAGTTTACCACGGCCGACGATGGCGATTTTTTTGTTTTTTAATTCGATGCCGTAACCCGCTAGAAGCCAAACTATTGCCGTAGCGGTGGCAGAATCGAACTTGGGGTTTTCACCGAGGCCATCGACGTCCTTTGATGGGCTGATTAGATTGCAAAGCTCATCGGTTTTAGATTTGTCTACAAATGGTAACTGAATAATTATCCCTGTGACTTTGTCGTTCTGATTGGCTTGCCTGATTTTGTCGGTAATTTTGTCGTAATCGTTGCTATAAAATTCTTCTACTTCGACTCCTATATCTTCGCCGTAGCGTTTTTTGAGGCCAACATATTTCAAAATAACGGGATTGTCGCTGTCGCGAATGATTAGAAGATGCGGTTTGGTTTTTAGGCTGCGGACTTGGTGGGCTTGACGTTCTTTGATAAAGCCGGCTAGCTCAGAGCCATTTAAGAGCTTCATACGATCTCCACGGGTTCTTGTTCGAGCCAATATCCATATTTGTCGTATACTTTACCGACGATTTCGGAGCGGGCTTCGGCGAGGTCGTTGTAAGATTTTGCGGATTCGTTGATGAGGACTAGAGAGGCTTTTTCGTTGACGCGTATGCCGTGAATGAGTTTGCCGGAAAAGCCACACTTTTCGATGAGCCAGCCGGAATTGATTTTGTTGCCGTCTTTGCCGCGATAGACTGGCAGACCTTTGTTTTCGGCGACTTCGGCTTCTTCGTTAGTGAGATAGACGTTTTTAAAGAATGAGCCGGAGGAAGCTTTTTTCATGGGGTCGGGAAGTTTGTCGGCGCGAATTGCAGAAACGATGGCACGGATGCCTTTAGGGCTAAAATCGGTACATTTATTTTCTTCGATATAACGTTCGATGGAATTGTAAAATGGGCGTTCCATGGTGCCTTCGTGTAATTCTAGAGTGATAGAAATGACAAAATAACGATTTTTATCGGTGGTATTTAAAATGCTTTTGCGATAAGCAAATTTGAGTTCGGCTTTTGGTAGAGTCTTGTATGTGCCGGTAGCGGAGTCATAGACATCAATACTGACGAGGGTGTCGGCGATTTCTTGACCATAAGCGCCGATGTTTTGGACAGGTGCAGCACCGGCGAGACCAGGGATTTTACTTAAAGCTTCGATGCCGGTGAGATTAAGATTGGTTGCAAATTCTACCACATCGTCCCAGTATTCGCCACCCATGATTTTGAGTTGAGTTTGGTCACCGTTTTTTTCGGCGGTAATGCCTTTCATGCGGTTGATAATGATGGCACCATTAAAACCTTCGTCGTGGCCGATGGCATTGGCCCCGTAGCCGAGAATAAAAGTTGGCATATTGAACTGTGCGGCAAAGCCGTAAGCATCGGCGACATCGGAAGGCTGCTCTACCTCTAAAACATAACGGGCGGGGCCGCCAAGACGCATAGTAGTAAGACTAGAAATCAAAATATTTTCATTAACTCTCATAGTGTAATTATACCATAAGCTAAGGTGGTGGGTTGAAAAATGATTTGAGGTGTGCTACAAGAGGCGCAGAAACAGGGTTGGCGGAGTTTTAAAAACAATGGCCAGAGGAAAGGAGGTTTATGGATGTTGAGCTCGAAGACATAAAGTTGACGATAAGACTAAAAATTGCTCCTCGTAAGAAGAGCAATTAACCAAAACTGAATTGATTCTACCATACACAAGTGTAAAAGTCAATCCTGTTTCAATTTTATAAAATAATATATAATAGTCAATAGAAAGGTAATACTATTATGGCAAAAAAGGATGCGGTGGCAGAAAAGAAAAATTCTAATGTGGATGGGAAAAACGAAGCGTTGAAACTTGCGATCTCGCAAATTACAAAGCAATTTGGCGACGGTTCTATCATGAAGCTTGGTGAGACTCCGAAGATGGATGTAGAGCTTTTACCCTCGGGGTCTTTGTCTTTGGATTTGGCTCTGGGTGGTGGTTATCCAAAAGGGAGAATTATTGAGATTTATGGTCCAGAATCTTCTGGTAAGACGACTTTGGCTTTGCATGCAATTGCAGAAATCCAAAAACAGGGTGGACAAGCGGCATTTATTGATGCGGAGCATGCTCTTGATCCTGCATACGCAAAAAAGATTGGCGTAGACACGGCAAATCTTTTGATTTCTCAGCCGGACAATGGTGAGCAAGCTTTGGAAATTACCGAAACTTTGGTGCGTTCAAATGCAGTAGATTTGATTGTGGTTGATTCGGTGGCAGCTTTGGTGCCGCAGGCTGAGATTGATGGTGAAATGGGCGATGCGCAAATGGGGTTACAAGCGCGTTTGATGTCGCAAGCGATGCGTAAGTTGACCGGCATCATTAGCAAGTCTAAAGCCACAGTGATATTTATCAATCAGATTCGCATGAAGATTGGCGTGATGTTTGGTAATCCTGAGACGACGACTGGCGGAAATGCGTTGAAGTTTTATGCTAGTGTGCGCGTGGATATTCGCCGGATTGGACAGATTAAGGAAGGTGATAATATCGCTGGCAACCGTACGAAGGTAAAGATAGTAAAGAACAAAATTGCAGCGCCATTTAGGACGGCTGAGTTTGACATTATGTATAACGAAGGTATTTCAAAGGCTGGCGATGTACTAGATCTTGGTGTAAGTTATGGAGTAGTAGATAAGGCTGGAGCATTCTTTAAGTATAATGGTGAAACATTGGGGCAGGGACGAGAGGCAGTGAAGAGATTGTTCCGCGAAAAACCAGAATTGATGGCAGAAATTGAAAAGCAGGTACGTGAAAAGGCTGCTCAAGAAGATTGATGATAATAACGAAACTGAAGCAGGGGGTAAAAAATCCGAACCGCGTGAATGTTTTTGTAGACGGAAAATACTCATTTTCGTTGGATGTAGCGCAAGTAGTAGATTATAAGATAAAGATAGGGTTGGAAATTTCGGATGAGGATTTAGCGGAACTTAAAAAAGCTTCGGAATTTGGAAAACTATACCAAAGAACATTAGAATGGGTCCTTGTTAGGCCTCGCAGTGAAAAAGAAACACGAGAGTATTTGTGGAGAAAACTCCGAAAATCATCTTCGGACACGCTTGTCTCGGCCCGTCGTCACGGGCGAGACTGCGCTAACTCGCTCCCCGTTGGTCGCGAAATGTCCTCAGATGATATTTCGGAGCTTTCTCAAAAAATTATTGACAGGCTTTCGTTACGTGACTATCTCAATGATGAGAAGTTTGCAGAATGGTATGTGGAGAATAGGTTTGTAAAAAAAGGTATTTCGAAACGACGACTTAAAATGGAATTGATGAAAAAGGGAATTAAAAACGATATTGTCGAGAGAGTCGTAGATTTACGGAATGACGAAGATGAAATTCGCAAGATAATTGCAAAAAAACGAAATAAATATGATGATGAGAAATTAATTAATTATCTTTTTCGGCAAGGTTTTGATTATCAGCTGGCGCGAAACCTTGTTCTCGAAAAGGATTGACGAAATTTGGCACGAAGTCTTCTTTTTCGGCACGAGCTTTGATGACTTTTTCTTCGTCTTTTACGATTACTTTGTAATCGGTGATTTCGACAATCTCTTTGCGATGAATGGTCAGTTCTGGGTCGACGAAACTTTTGATGACTGGGCGTTTGACGATGATTTGCTGAGTGGTGAAGTTGTCGGAAGTTACGGTATAATTAGAGACCTTGCCGAGTTTTGAACCTTTTTTGGTTTCGACTTTGAGACCGATAAGATTAAAGTTGAGCTCTAAAACTTTGGCAATTTTAACAACATCATCTGGCGCGACTAGTTCATCGATATTATCGATGACTATGCCATAGTTGGAATATTCGCGAATACTAGAAACATCTAAAATGTTTGCTGGAGACTTATTCACGAGAGGTCCAGATAGTCGAAAAGCGATGATTTTTAGAGTGTCAGGATCGATGATTGGTTCGGAGACTTGAGCAATAGCGCCGCCGGCTTGAACGCTCAGGACGCGTGCGCCAATAAGTCTAGAAGCATAAACTAGCATAAGTTTATTATAGCATCTTTCACATCGTAATCGCCGATTTTGGTACGGCGGAGAGCGGTAAGGTAGGCGCCGGTGCCGAGAGCTTTGCCGATATCTTCGGCCAGAGTACGAATGTAGGTGCCAGAGCTGACATGGGTTCTGATTTTGAGTTCGGGATAATGATAATCTAGAATTTCGATGGAATAGATATCAACTTGCCTGGATGGTATTTCAAAATCTGCACCTTTTCTGGCGAGCTTATAGGCGCGTTGACCATTGATTTTGATAGCACTGAATTTTGGCGGGGTTTGCTCAATCTTACCGATGAACGAAGAAAGGACAAATTCAACAGCTTTTCGTTTCGGGGACGGGTCGCTCGCGCCCGTCGTTACGGGGCTCGCGCCCTCATTCTCGGTCGTAACCTCCGAAAGCCCCTCAACTGAAAACTGTTGAATTTGTCCTTCGGGGTCGCCGGTGGAGGAAACGTAGCCAAGCTTCAGGGTGGCTTCGTAAACTTTGTCGAGCTTTAGGAATTCATTGGATTTTTTGGTCATTTTGCCAGTCAAAATTATGAGAAGACCAGTAGCGAAGGGATCTAGCGTCCCGGTGTGACCGACTTTGATTTTGTGACCAAATTCGGCTTTTAATTTGCCGCGAATTTTGGCTACCGCACCAAAACTGGAGATACCGGCAGGCTTGTCGACTAAGATGATTTGATCTTCCATTTGATTTTTATTATATCATGTGAGCACATGAGTAATGACGGATTCGTGAGATTGTTGAGCGATTGAGTGTAAAACAGTTCTTGACAAATAATAAAAAAGTGCTTATACTTAAGCTGTAATAAGGTTATACAAAATAAAAAAGGAAATACAATGAAAAGGATTAATTATAGGTTAACAGCGTTTGCTTCGGCGTTGCTCGGGGCTTTGCTGTTTGTACCAAATACATTTGCAGATAACCCATATGGGATTAACTATTCTGGTGGAACTGAACTTGGGGCAAGTAACGTTCAGATTAATCCGACTTTAGTGAATGAATTAGCGCCGCTTATAAAGTATGGAACTCAAATGGGTAATCGTATTACTGCTTCGGAGAATGGCGGTTGGAAAGAAGGGTATATCAATACGAATAACTGTTCGAAGGCCTATTATTTGGAGTATCCTAGCGTAGATGGGGGTATCAAGGCTGCCTCTAATCGGACTACAGATATTTCTCCGTCTTACACAATATCAAATAATGCTTATTCTATCGTGGTAAAGATAGATGATGTTTCTTTGGACGGGATAACTGAAGAATCGCTTGGGGGGAAAAGTATTGCTGTAGCTGCGTCGCAGAAGAATGGTGGTCTTCATGTTGGCTATAAGATTTATACTGATGATACTTGTGAAACTGCCGATGACACTATAAAAGGGATGAATACGACCGATGATGGGAAAGTATTTGTAGAGACGAATATTAAATTATACAAAAATGGGACAGAATACGTGTCTAATGGTTTATATTTTGGACTAGTCGATATTGATGCAGCTCAATCTTATAAAATCTTGAATGAGGGAGATTCGTTAAAGGCCAGTAATATGTATGCTGAATCTGCCGCCAAGCTTCAACCTACGGATTCGTCAATAGTGTCTAGAAATAGATTTAACGCTAGCAACAATTATATTTATTCTGAATATATAGATAGTGGTAATGGATTTAATATTGAAACTAGTGGTAATGATATCTTCGTGAAGCTAAGCAACAAAGCACAAGCGGATGGATTAAATATGGTGTTTGGCTTTGTGGGCTCAGCAGGAAGTGGGGTGCAATACTATGCTAAGCAATTCGTAGTAAAGTATATCTCAGATGATAATGGGAAGATATCTGGAATCGGCGAAGAAGACATTATTGCTAGTAGTAATCCGTCTGGTTCAGCTTCGACTCCTAATAGTGAATATAAATTTGTGTATTGGATTGCCGATATTGACGTGACTTTGGAGGATGGTACGGTAATCAAGAAAGGGGAGAAGATGACTTTGGCGCAAGTGAAGCAGGTAGTAGTGGATCAAGATATTACTTTTACTGCTATACACGAAACTGAAGACGAGCCGGCAGCGCCAAATACTGGTAGTTTCACATCTAAGGATAGTTTGATGCCGATTGCGATTTCGATTACTGGAGTTGCCTTTGGTGCAATGATTATCGGTTTATTGCCGAAGCTACACTATAAAAGAATTGATTTCGATAAATAATTCATAGAATTATGATTTAGTACTTGACAACGTGTGTATTATGATATATTATAGAGGTGCATAAAGGTCATGCTAATAAAAAAGGAATATAAAATGAATATTAATGTGCAATACTGTGAAAATAATAACAACAGGGTTTTTGTGTCGATCAGAAACAAAAAATAGAAAGGTCAGAAATGTTTAGGCTCCACAGAAAGAAAAGAATCGTATTCTCGACAATTACTGCGTTGGCTTTGGTTTTGCCGGCGATAGCCTTTGCTGCGAATAAATTTGCGGTGTCGGAGGATACTTTTGCTGCTGTGACTTATGAGATGCCGGAAGGCTATACCACGATGGTGGACCCAAACTTCTATGACTGCGCAATGAAGGCGTTTAGAAGCGTCTACCCTGTTGAGGAAGTGCCAGCTACTGGGCTAACAGACGAGCAGCTTTTGAGAATAGATACGTTAGTTTGTAATGATAGACAGGATGGCGATAGGATTACCGATACTACTGGGATAGAAAAAATGTCTAGAATGGCCTACCTTGACCTTAGCTCTAATTATATTTCATCGATTGATCTTTCTGGTTTTAATTTGTTACGACATCTTAATTTGCATACTAACTTGATTTCATCTATTAACTTAGATAATAATCCTGGACTGCAGAATCTTTATTTAAATAAAAATCAACTATCTTCTATTAACTTGACAAATAATAGTATTCTTAAAGATGTTGATTTGAGTGAAAATCAATTAACTTCAATTAATATTGCGAATAGTCCTTTGATAATGAGTCTTAAACTTGATCGTAATCAGTTAACATCCCTTAATGTGTCGAATATGACAAATTTGAGTCTTTTGAATATTAATGATAACAATTTGACGGCTTTAGATGTTTCGAATAATTCCTCTTTAAATGACCTAAGGGCAGACGTTATTACGCTTTATACTGGTGTAGAACCTACAATAGTGAACGGGAATTACGTATATGATTTAAGTGGTTTAGGGTTTCTTGTGGATGGCAATCATCAAGCTTATGATGTTGTGTTCTCGATAGAAGATACGGATTATTATACTTATGATAAAGATAATATGAGACTTACAGTAAATGATCCTGAAGGAGCTGGTAGTTATGTGGAGATAGATGGAGTTGATGACAAGGACGAGGGTGGGTTCTCGTATTTGCTTGGTCTTCCGAGTATATTAAACTATGATTTGAATGGTGGTAGTGGGACTTTTGAGACGCAGATATGCTATCCAGGAGCTGAAACTGGTAATTGTACGGTTGAGATTTCCGACAATACCCCAACGAGAACGAATTATCATTTCCTCGGTTGGGCTACTTCGGCTAGTGCAACTACTGGTGCTTATCAACCTGGCGCAGAGATTGCATTGAGCGAAAGTCAAACTTTGTATGCGATTTGGGCGCCAATTTATACTTTGAGCTATAACGGTAATGGCGCTAGTGGGGCTCCTGCAGCGCAGACTTGTCATGCTAATGATACTACTAGCGGTTGTGAGGTGACGGTTAGTTCGGTTGTACTAGTTAGAGATGAAAATCATGAATTCTTGGGTTGGGCGGATAGTGCGACGGCTACGTCGGCGGATTATGTTGCTGATGACGTTGTTGTGCTAACTGGAAATAAAACGATTTATGCGGCTTGGGGATTGGTAAGTACAGCTGTGAGCTTGGACTTTAATACAAATGGTGGAGAAGGGCAGATTGATGCGCAATCTTGCGCAATTGATATTGATCATCCAACTTGTAATGTAACTATTCCTAGTACGACTCCGACTAGAAGTGGTTATTATTTCCTCGGCTGGGCTACTTCGTCTAGCGCTACTACGGCTGCTTATCAACCTAGTGGTACATTTACTTTGAATGATAATCAAACTTTGTATGCAATTTGGGCGCCAATTCATACCTTGAACTATAACGGAAATGGTGGTAGTTCGATTCCTGAAACTAGCTCTTGTCATGCGAATGACACTACGAGTGGATGTAGTGTGACCATCGTAAATACTGAACCTACAAGAAACGGTTACAATTTCCTTGGTTGGGCCGATAATTCGGGTGCGACTTCGGCAATTTATCATGGAGGAGGTTCTTTGACACTTACTGATGACAAAACGATTTATGCAGTATGGGATTTGATTACGACGAATGTAAGTTTGAACTTTAATTTGAATGGTGGTGCGGGAACTGTGGCGACACAAACTTGTACGATTGACATAAATCATCCAACTTGTGCTGTGACTATTCCAAATACTACACCAACTAGAAATGGCTATAATTTCCTAGGTTGGGCAGATAATTCCAGTGCATCTACTGCGGCATATAGCGCTGGCAACACGATAAATTTGAGTGGTAACAAGACGATTTATGCAGTATGGGATTTGATTACGACGGATGTGAGTTTGAACTTTAATTTGAATGGTGGTGCGGGAACTGTGGCGACACAAACTTGTACGATTGATATAAATCATCCAACTTGTGCTGTGACTATTCCAAATACTACACCAACTAGAAATGGCTATAATTTCCTAGGTTGGGCAG
>JAZRJZ010000019.1:0-13801 GCA_045646085.1 Candidatus Nanosyncoccus sp. | reverse complement strand
GGTGGTAACGTAGGTCTAGTGCTTAACTTTGCTTCTTACGCCAAGATTAATAAATATGGTTTCATTGAGGCACCTTATCGTGTAGTGAAGAATGGTAAGGTAACCGATGAAGTCGTTTACATGGATGCTGACACCGAGAATGATATGGTGATTGCTGATGCTTCAGTAAAGCTAGACAAGAACGGTAAATTTGTGGAAGATTGGGTTTCTGCTCGTGTGCATGGCGCGCCGGCTCAAGTAGAGGCGAAGTTGGTAACTCATGTAGATGCTGCACATAAAGAGATTTTGGGCGTATCTGCATCTTTGATCCCATTTGTAGAGAAGAACCGCGTCGACCGTTCTTTGATGGCCTGCGCAATGCAGAAACAAGCCGTACCATTGCTTAAGAATGACAATCCAGTAGTTGGTACTGGTATCGAGCGTGAAGTCGCGAAGAACACTTCACAGCTAGTGATTGCAAAAGGTCCTGGTGTAGTGAAAAAAGCCGACAGTAAGTCTGTGATTGTGACTTATGATAAAGACGGGGATGTTGAATATAAGTTGGTACATTTTGAAAAGACCAATGATGATCGTTGTTACAACCAACGTTGTGCTGTTTCGAGAGGTCAAAAAGTTAAAAAAGGTGATACGTTAATCGAGGGTGCGTCGGTCAATAATGGCGAATTAGCTCTTGGTTGTGATCTTTTGGTGGCATTTATGCCTTGGCGTGGTTACAACATGGACGACGCGATTGTAATTTCTAATCGTTTAGTTGAAGATGATACGTTGACATCTATTAATATCAAGGATTTTGATGTAGAAGTACGTGAGACTAAGCTTGGTCCAGAACAAGTGACACGAGATATTCCAAATGTCTCAGAGCATTCTCTAAGACATCTTGGCGAAGACGGCATTGTAACCGTTGGTTCTGAGGTTAAGAATGGCGATATCCTAGTTGGTAAAATTACGCCAAAAGGTGAGCAGGAACTTAGCTCCGAAGAAAGACTCCTTCGCGCTATCTTTGGTGAAAAAGCGAAAGATGTACGCGATACTTCTGTGCGTATGAACGGTTCTTCGACTGGTAAGGTTGTTGACGTGAGAGTATATACGCGTGAACAGGGTCACGAACTGAAAGCTGGCGTAATCATGCAGATTAAAATCTTTGTCGCAGAAATGCGCAAGATTGGTGTGGGTGATAAGCTAGCTGGTCGTCACGGTAACAAGGGCGTGGTCTCTAGAGTATTACCGGTAGAAGATATGCCATTCATGGAAGATGGTACACCGATTGATATCGTGCTTAGCCCGATGGGCGTACCAAGCCGTATGAATCTTGGGCAGCTCTTTGAGACGCATCTTGGCATGGCAGCGAGAGCTTTGGGTTACAAAGTTGCTACACCATCGTTTAATGGTGTACCAGATGAAATCATTTCTTCTGAACTTAAAAAAGCTGGTTTTACCGAAGATGGTAGAGTACAACTATATGATGGTTTAACTGGTGAGCCATTTAATGAGAAGACGTCTGTTGGTGTAATGCACATACTGAAACTACACCACATGGTAGAAGATAAAATTCATGCACGTTCGACTGGCCCATACACAATGGTAACCCAGCAGCCGCTTGGTGGTAAAGCGCAGAACGGTGGCCAGAGATTTGGGGAAATGGAGGTCTGGGCGCTTGAGGCTTATGGTGCTGCTACTACTCTTCAAGAGATGTTGACGATTAAATCAGATGACGTCTATGGTCGTGCAAAAGCCTACGAGGCAATTATTAAACATGAACCAATCGAAGGGCCGAAGTTGCCCGAAGGCTTTAACGTCTTAGTGAAGGAGTTGCAAGGTCTAGGTCTCAAGGTAGATCTTTTGGACCATGGCGAGGCAGCGGACGCCGGAGACGTGATTGAAAAAACCTCAAAGGAAATTGAAAAATCGAAAGATGATCAATCCATCTATGATCAACACAAGAAGGAGACCGAACCGCAAATTCTCGACCTCGATGAAAATGAGGCAGAGGCGATGATGGCGGAAGAAGGTATCGAAATAACAGAGGGCGACGAAGATGATGGTACTGTCGACCTCGGAGAGGAGTTCTAAGATGGCTTGGATGGATAATTTCATTAGCGCTTCAGACTTTGACTCGATTAGATTATCGGTTGCAAGTCGTGACGATATCTTGAATTGGAGCTATGGCGAAGTTACGAAGCCAGAAACGATTAATTATCGTACTCAAAAACCTGAGAGAGATGGTTTGTTTTGCGAACGTATCTTTGGGCCAACCAAGGATATTAATCCACATGATAGTAAGCTAAAAGGCGTCAGAAGTCGTGAGGCGGCCGTAGATAAAGAGGGTAATTTGGTAACTAAGTCGATTACTCGTCGTGAACGCATGGGTCATATTGCTTTGGCTGCACCTGTTGCGCATATTTGGTTTATGCGAGGAATTCCTTCTGCTTTGAGTTTACTTCTTGATATTACCGTCAAGAATATTGAGAGGGTAGTGTATTTTGCAACATATTTGATTACGGACGCGAAGACTGCAGAAATTGAAAAGGAATTGTCTAAGCTCGAAGGTCAAACTGTTGCAGCAAGAGAAGCCATTCGAATTCGTTATGAAAAAGAAGCAAAGGCTGAAAATGCTGACGTGAAGGCTTTGGCTGAAGCTCAGACAAAGGAATTGGAGGCGCTTGATACTGATTTCAATACACGCAAGAACACGCTAGAATCCTTCAAAAAAGGTGGCGTGATTAGTGAGGTTGATTATCGTAATTTACCAGAAGAATATGAAGAATTAATTACGGTAGAAATGGGCGCAACCGCAATTAAGAAGATGCTCGATGAGATTGATTTAGATAAATTAATCAATGATCTTCACAAGGAAAAAGAGGAAGCTAAAGGCCAAAAAGAGAAGAAGTTGCAGAAGCGCCTCAAGACTCTTGAAGGTATGCAGGCTGCTGGGATTAGGCCAGAAGATTTGATTTTGACTGTAATCCCTGTTATTCCACCAGATCTTCGTCCGATGATTGCTCTTCCTGGCGGTAGGTTTGCTACTTCTGATCTTAATGATTTGTATCGTAGAGTAATTAATCGTAATAACCGTTTGAAAAAGTTGCTTGATTTGAATGCGCCAGAAGTGATTTGTCGTAACGAGATGAGAATGTTGCAGGAAGCAGTTGATTCTTTGATTGATAATTCGGCAGCACGTGGCTCTAGGGGAGCAAATTCTACTAATGGTCGTCGTAAACTGAAATCACTTTCTGACCTTCTAAAGGGAAAGCAAGGTCGTTTCCGTCAGAACCTTCTCGGTAAACGCGTAGATTATTCTGGTCGTTCTGTGATTGTTGTAGGTCCAGAGCTCAAATTAAATGAGTGTGGCCTACCGAAACAAATGGCTTTGGAACTCTTTAAGCCGTTTGTGATTTCATGGTTAATCGGTAATGAATATGCTAATAATATTCGTGCTGCATCTAGATTGATAGAATCGAAAGAGACGGTAGTGTGGGATGCGTTGGACGAGGTTATTCAGGGTAAGTATGTACTTCTGAACCGTGCTCCTTCGCTTCACCGTTTGAGTGTACAGGCTTTCCAGCCGAAGCTGATTGATGGTAAAGCAATTAAGCTTCACCCATTGGTGGCATCAGGCTTTAACGCTGACTATGATGGTGATCAGATGGCGGTACATCTACCTTTGTCGGATGCGGCGCAAGCTGAGGCAAGGGAATTAATGTCGGCATCAAAGAACCTTTTGAAGCCAGCAGATGGGTCTCCGGTGCTTGCAATTTACCAAGATGTGGTGCTCGGCGCTTATTATTTGACTTACGACAAGCCAGGTACGGATCAGGGTGATCCAAAAGCATTCTCGAGTGTATATGAAGCCGAAATGGCATACGACCAAGGCTTGATTGCGCTTCAGACGCCAATTCGTGTATTCGCTAAGAAAGAGATTCGAGATACTACTTTGGGGCGTGTAATCTTCAATGAGATTTTGCCAAAAGATTATCCATTTGATAATGCGGTACAAACCAAAAAGCATTTGTCTAAGGTGATGGCTGACATCTTTGACATGTATGGGTCTGAGGTAATGGTAAAAACTGCTGATGATTTGAAAGATTTGGCATTTGAATATGAGACAATTGCTTCAATTTCGACCGCAAAGGACGATTATCCAACTTATGATGAAATCGAAGACTTCATCGCTGAAGGTGATGCTAAGACCGCAATGATTCAGGAACAGTTTAATGATGGTTTAGTAACAGAAGAGGAACGTTATAATTTGACGATTGCGAACTGGCGTGATATTGATAGAAAGATTTCTGATTTCTTGCAAGGGAAATTGGCAGAGATGGATACCGACATCGCGGTGATGGTGAACTCTGGTGCTCGTGGTAATATTTCGAATATTAAGCTTGCTTCGGCGGAGATTGGTATCATGGTGGATATCAATAACAATGAAATCGAGCTTCCTGTTAAATCAAGTTATAAGAAAGGCTTGAATACTTTGGAGTCGTTTATCGCGACTCGAGGTGCACGCCAAGGTCAGGTTTCTACTGCGCTTCGTACAGCCGATTCTGGTTACTTGACTCGTCGTTTGGTTGACGTTTCTCAAGATGTCTTTACGACTGACGAGGAAGCGGAAGATCCTGGATTTATGGTATATCGCAATGAAAGCGAATTATCTGGTATAGACTTTAGCGCAAGAATCGCTGGTCGTTATACCGCAGAAGCTGTTCCGGGCTATCTAGAAGCAGATGAGTTGATTACGAGAGATTTGGCGAATCAAATTGAGGCTGATGAAAAGATTGACGCAGTCAAAATCCAATCAATTCTCTCTACTACTGCCGTAGATGGTATTCCTCGCAAGAGTTATGGTATTGACATGTCGAAACGCGAACTCGTTGCTGCTAATGAGCCGGTTGGCGTGATTGCGGCGCAATCTCTTGGTGAACCTGGTACTCAGCTTACACTTGATACAAAACACGGTTCTGGTGTGGCTGGTTCTGGTGCGATTGCAAGAGGTCTTCCTCGTGTTGAAGAGCTTCTTGAGGCTCGTACGCCAAAAGGTCAAGCTTATGTTTCTTCGATTGACGGCGTAGTGGATGTTTGGGAAGATGGTAATAAATATGTCGTACAAATTACTCCACAATCAGGCGAAATAATAAAGATTGAGCTTGATGGTAGAAAGCCGGTAGTTAAAGATGGTGAAAGAGTAAAAGCAGGGACTACATTGGTTCGAAAGAGCGGAGATAAGGCCGCAATTAAAGCACCAAAGGAAGGTGTAGTTGAATTGGTTAAAGATGCTATAGTCTTAGTGACCGCCGCTAGCGCTCCAGTTAAAATTGAGATTCCTGGTGATGCAGAATTGGTAGTAAAACCGAACGATTCCGTGACCGCTGGTGATAGGCTCACAACTGGTTCTTTGAATCTACAAGATCTCTTGAAATATAAGGGTATCGAGGCGACTGAACGTTACATTATGAATGATGTTTTGAACGTTTATGCGGCGCAAGGTCATGAGATTTCGCCAAAGCACTTGGAGATTTTGGTGCGCCAGATGTTCTCAAGAGTACAGATTAATGATCCGGGTGATTCTAGCTTTGTCTCGGGTGACATTGTTTCTAAGTCGGCTGCGATTTTGGAAAATAAAGAACTCGAAGCAGAAAGTAAGGCTCCTGCAACTTATACCAATTTGTTGCTTGGTATTACTAAAGTATCTATCTTTTCGGATTCCTTCCTCTCGGCTGCTTCATTCCAGGATACTACTCGTGTACTAATCAATGCGGCAATCAATGGTAGAGTTGATAGGTTGCGTGGCCTTAAGGAAAATGTGATTATTGGTCGCAAGATTCCGGTAGGTACGGGTGCTGCTCCATTGGTTGAGTATGAAGTTTCGAACACGAAAGTTCCAACCGAAGCAGAGCTTGAAAATCTCTAAAAGTGTGATAAACTAGATACAATGACTGAGAGGTACTATGCATTATAAGACTATTTTCAAATCTCTAAAAAACAAAGACATGCTCAAGCGCGTGCTGGTGATTTTTGGGATTATTGTAGCTTATCGATTAATGGCACAGATTCCGGTCCCGATGGGTGATGCCTCTACTTTCAAGGAAGCAGTTTCTAATCTTTTGGATAAGTCAGATTTTTCGAACTTTTTGAACTTGATTTCTGGTGGTGGTTTGGCGTCATTTAGTATCATCTTGGTTGGTCTTTCGCCCTACATCACGAGCTCAATCGTAGTGCAGCTTCTTACAAAGGCGATTCCGAGCCTAGAAGAGTTATCGAATGATGGCGGTGCTGGGCGCAAAAAAATCAATCAATGGACTAGGATTCTGACAGTACCTCTAGCAATTGTACAGTCGATTGCCTATATCTTTATCTTGTATCAGTCGACAATTACTTCGAATATAGCTTCAGATTTCACGCCGACGATGGGTGATTGGGCGCTTTCGGTGACGGCGATGACGGCTGGTTCGATGATTTTGATGTGGATGGGTGAATTAATCACGGAACAGGGTATCGGCAACGGTATTTCTACCATGATTTTTGCGTCAATTGTTTCTCAATTACCAAATACAATGGCTGCTCTTGGGGGTGCGCTGTTTGATACTAGTGAGGGTACTTTAAATCTATTCGGTTGGTTCGAATTACCGGTTAATCCGACAATCTTCTGGATTGTACTTGGTTTCTGTATTGCGATGCTAGCTGTAATATACTTCTTGGTAAAGCTAAATGAAGCTCGACGCATAATTACAATTAATTATGCTAAGCGTGTACATGGGAACTCGTCTTATGGCGGCATTAAGTCGATTCTACCGATTAAATTGATTGCTGCGGGTGTGATTCCGGTTATCTTCGCGACAGCATTCTTGTCCTTACCTGCTCTTATCGGTCAGGTGATGATGTCGATTGATCCTGGCAGTGAAGCTGGAGCGGCGCTTGTGACGACATTCTCGGCCCCATCTGCGAGTAACTTCTCGACTATTTATCCAAATGGTATTACTGCGCAATGGTTTGCATATCCTGCGTTGTATTTTGTCTTAGTGTTCTTGTTTACGTATTTCTATACTTCGATTATCTTCAATACAAAAGAAATCGCTAATAATTTGCAAAAACAAGGCGCATTTATCGAAGGTGTAAGGCCGGGTATTAGCACTGCTAAATATTTAAATAAGGTTGTGAATCGACTAGATTTGTTTGGTGCTTTGGCGCTCGGTATGGTAGCAATGCTGCCGTTTATTACGGATTATGTATTTATCGTGGTGACTGGGGCGCCGATTGGCCTTTCGATTTCGGGTACCGGTCTTCTTATCGTAGTGACGGTGGCGTTAGAGAATCTACGGTCGATAGATTCCAGAGCACTAATGATAACATACGACGATTTCGGAGATGAGCTTGAAGATTAAAGGGTGGCGCAAAATTACAAAGTGGGCGTTTTGGTCGGTAATATTGATTTTGTTTTTAGTGTTTTTGATTCGCGTGGCAGTATTTGAGAATAATTATTACAATGGAAAAGAAGGTTCTGAACGTGCTATCGCAGAGATTGTGTCGGACGATGAAGAGTTAATTGAAGAAGAACCAACTGAACAAGAGGTAAAGGAATATACAGTCGCACCCGATCGACCACGTTATTTATCTATCGAAAAGCTCAGAATTAATAAAGCGAGAGTTTTGCCGATGGGTGTAAATGCAAAGGGGGAATTAGACACTCCGCGTAATATTTTTGATGTAGGCTGGTATGAGGGGTCCGGTAAGCCTGGTCAGGGAGGCACTCTGATAATTGATGGCCACAACGGTGGTCCGCATGTTCTCGGTGTGTTTAAAAACATTCCGAATCTCGTTGCGGGTGATATTATTACGATTGAGAGGGGTGATGGCGTGATTTACCATTATGCTGTATCCGAAAACGTTGCGGTGTCGCTGGATGATTCAGACGACTATATGGCAACGGCGGCAAAATCACCAGAGCCTGGCAAAGAGTCGATTACTTTGATTTCTTGTACTGGCGAGTGGTCGCAACAGCAGGGAACTTATCTTTCTAGGCAATTCACAAGAGCCGTAATTGTGGAAGATTAAAATTGTAGTTTCTCGACACGCTTCGTCGCGCCCGTCGCCCAAGGTGCTCTCGCTAACTCGCTCCCCGTTGGTCGCGAAATGTCTCGAAATCTACAATTTTAATCTTTACAAAGTAGTTTTTTTGTGATAAACTTGTTAGGTAATTTATGGCTAGTCAAAAGGAAGTGATTAAGCTCACAGGTAGTGTTGTTGAAGCTCTACCGAATACCCAGTTTCGGGTTGAACTCGAGAATGGTCATATTATTGTTGCCCATATGAGCGGGCGAATGCGCAAAAATTACATTCGTTTGGTTCCGGGTGACAGAGTCGAGGTTGAGTTAACCCCATACGATCTTACAAAGGGCAGAATCAGCTTTAGACTCAAGGATTAATATTAATTGTTGTGATTTTTACAACATTAGTATTTAAGTAGGAGAACTAGATACTAGTTGCAAAAGTATTTAGTGTGAACTTTATACTAATGCGCAAAAATTACAGCGCTAACAAGGAAAGGATTTTAACACAATGAAAGTACGTGCTAGTGTTAAAAAAATCTCCCCAGATGATATCATCGTGCGCCGAAAAGGTGTGCTAAGAGTCATCAACAAGAAAAAACCTAAGAATAAGCAAAGGCAGGGTTAAATTTATGGCTAGAATAGCTAGTGTAGTAATCCCGTCGGATAAGCAAGTGTGGATTGCACTAACTTATGTGTATGGGATTGGTCGTACGACCAGTAAAAAAATCCTTGCGGAGGCTAAAATCGAGCCTACCACTCGGGTGAAAGATCTCACCGAGGCTGACGAACAGAAAATCAACGATATTATTTCTAAGAAATATCATGTCGAAGGTGATCTCCGACGTCTCGTGAGCAATAATATTAAAAGAATTAAGGATATTAATTCCTATAAGGGAATGCGTCACAAGGCGAAATTGCCAGTCAACGGCCAGCGTACTCGTACGAATGCACGTACTCGTAAGGGTAAGGCGATCGCGGTCGGTGGTGCACAACCAAAGGCAGCGAGTAAGACTTAAGGAGACACTATGGCAGAAGAAGAAATTAAAGATCAGGCTACCGTAGAGACTCCTGAGGTCAAAGAAGCGGCAGTTACAAAGACTAAAAAGTCTAAGAAAACTAAAAGAATCGTTAATGTAGGCGCCGTTCATATCCAGGCGACATTTAATAATACGATTATTAGTGTGACCGATAAGAATGGTGGCGTACTTTCAGCTTCGAGTGCGGGGGCAAATGGCTTTCGTGGCTCAAAGAAGGGTACGGCTTTTGCGGCTGGCGTAGCAGCAGAAAAAGCTCTAGAAATTGCTAAGAAAAATCACGCCTTAAACTCGGTAGATGTATATGTATCGGGAATCGGTCTTGGCCGAGATGCGGCGATTCGCGCAATTTCAACAGTCGGAATTAAGATTGATAGCATTACTGATGTAACCCCGATTGCGCACGGCGGTGTGCGACCGAAGGGAGAAAGGAAACCATAATGGCAAGGGATCATTCTCCAATTGTAAAACAAAGTCGTCGTGAAGGTTTTGCTTTGGCGCCTAAAGCGCACAAAGTAATGGCTAAGAAATCTGGTATTCCGGGTGAGCATGGCGATAAAAGAGTACGAGGCGGCAGTCTGTATTTGACTCAGCTTCGTGAAAAACAAAAAGTACGTCGTATGTACGGCTTACTTGAAAAGCAGTTTGCTAAATTAATGAAAGAAGCTCAAAAAGCTGAAGGTCTTACAGGCGAGAAGCTTTTGGAGTTTTTGGAAAGACGTGTTGACAATGTTGTCTTTAGGGCAGGTTTTGCTTTGACACGTCGTCAAGCAAGGCAACTTGTGAGTCACGGACATTTTCTATTAAATGGTCATAGAATTGATATTCCATCGATTCGTTTGAACCCGGGTGATGTTTTAGAGGTTCGTCCAAAATCAGCAAAAACCGAGTATTTCAAGAATTTACCGAATATCATGGGAGCAGCCAATGTAACCCCGCTTTCATGGCTCAAGGTCGACGGCAAGAAAATGAAAATCGAAATTACTGGGCTTCCGAAGCGCGAAGAAGCGGAAGCTGGAATTAATGAACAATTAATCGTTGAGTATTACTCACGCTAAGGTAAGGAGAAGAAATGACAACAAAGAATATACACGAAGCAATGCTTGCTAACGTAAAGGAACTTAGCGATACTAGTGCCGAGTTCGTCATTAAGCCGCTTTACCCAGGTTATGGAAATACTCTCGGTAATTCCTTGCGTAGAGTTTTGCTTTCTAGCGTAAAAGGTGCAGCAATTACTGCCTTTTCGATTGAAGGTGCTACGCATGAATATGCTGCAATTCCTGGCATTCGTGAGGATGTTGTAGATATTATGCTAAATCTTAAAAATATTCGTTTTAAGATGCATACGGATGCTCCAGTTGAGTTGGCTTTGGAAATGAAGGGTGATAAACAATCTTCTGAAAAAGACGGCGAAAAGCGTGTGGTAGCTGGTGATATCAAACTTCCAGCTGAAGTTGAGATTGCAAATCCTAATCAGGTAATTTGTCATATTGATGACCCGAAGTTTACTTTGAAAATGCGCTTTGTAGTTGAATCTGGTCGCGGTTATCTTACGATTGAAGACGCTGGCGATTCGAGATTACATTCAGACATGATTGCAATTGATGCAGTATTTTCGCCAGTTCTTAGAGTACGTTATAAAGTAGAGAATACTCGTGTGGGACAGGACACCAATTTGCAACAGCTTACGATGACTATCGAAACTGATGGCACTATCACGCCAAAAGAGGCTTTCGAAGAAGCTGCAGCAATTTTGGTTAACCAATATACTGCGCTCGCAGGGAGCACGAAGGTCGAATCTGCTCCAGTTCCTGGTACACATCAAGATGAAGATGATTCTGGCTTGATGTTGCCAATTGAAGAACTAGATTTGTCGGCGCGTACAGCTAATGCACTACTAAACAATGATATCAAGACGATTCGCGATCTCGTGACTTTGTCCGAGACCGACTTAAAAGACTTGAAAGGATTTGGTCAGAAAGCATTAGACGAAGTGAAAGAAAAGTTAACGGAGTTAAATATTTAAAATGCATAGGCACGGATATAAAGGCCGCAAGTTTGGCCGAGAAACCGATCAGAGATTGGCGCTCACCCGAGGCCTGCAATGCTCTCTGATTAAAGAACAGTCGATTACGACTACTTTGGCACGTGCGAAGGAGATTCGTCGTAGTACTGAGAAATTAGTGACGATGGCAAAGAAAGGTGGTCTTGCACGACGTCGCTTGATTATTGCTAGATTAAATAATTTGGAAGCGGCTACACTCTTAATGGATGTAATTGCTCCGCAAATTAAGCGCGATTCTGGTTATCTCAGGATTGAGCGTGCTGGATTTCGTCGTGGTGATAACGCCGAAATGGGTACGATTAGTTTTGTAGATGAAATTGACCTCAGCGTGGAGCCAAAGAAAACTGAAAAAACTAAAAAACCTGCTAAAAAAGCAGAGAAAAAGGAGGATAAATAATGAAAACTTATTCTCAAAAAGCAGGTGAAATTAAGCGCGAATGGTGGTTGATTGACGCCTCTACTTTGCCTCTAGGCAAGTTGGCGGTCGTTATCGCGGATAAATTGATGGGTAAAAGCAAAGTAACCTATACCCCGCATATTGACAATGGTGATTATGTAGTCGTGATTAACGCTAAGGACATCAAAGTGACTGGCGAGAAAATGACTCAGAAGAAGTATTATCGTCATAGTGGATATCCTGGTGGTTTGAAGGAATTAAAGCTCGAAGAAGTGCTCGAAAAAGAGCCAGCTCGTGTGATTTCTGAGGCCGTAAAAGGGATGCTTCCAAAGAATAAATTAGCGGCGGATAGATTGGCTAGATTGCGCGTATTTGAAGGCGCAGAACATGCTCATACGGCGCAAAACCCAAAGGAGATTAAATAATGGTTACGAAGAAATATACCTATGGCTTGGGGCGTCGTAAGTCTGCTACGGCTACCGTACGACTTTATAAGGGGAAAGGTGAAATCACTATCAACGATAAGCCAGCGCTAGAATACCTTTCTGGTAACAAGACTTATCTTGCTGAAATTACCGATCCATTAGCGATTGCCGAAAAGCAAAAAGATTACGATATTTCGATCTTGGTCAAAGGTGGTGGTTTGGCAGGTCAAGTTGATGCAATCAAGCTCGCAATTTCGAAAGCTTTGACTACCGAAGCTCCGGACCTTCGTCCAGTTCTAAAGAAGGCTGGTATGATGAAGCGTGATCCGCGCGAAAAAGAACGCAAGAAATACGGCTTGCGCTCGGCTCGTCGACGCGAGCAGTTCTCAAAGCGTTAAAAATAAGCCCCTCGGGGGCTTATTTTTATGGTATAATATAGGAGCATGGGGTGCTAGCTCATCTGGTAGAGCGCGACATTCGCATTGTCGAGGTGAGGAGTTCGAGTCTCCTGCACTCCACCAATTTCGGGTTTGGCCCGTTTTTTGTTACTTTTCGAAAACTTGTGCTATAATATAACCATAAGAATCTAAAATATAAAGGGTTTAGAAACTAATGTATAGAAGGAGCGATTGTTTACCAAGTTCTTTTGTGGAATTAACTTTAGGTCTTTTTGTCGCGACTCTTGTTTCTTTTCTCTTTCTCTCTTCTTCTAGATCTTCTGCCGCAGAAGTCTCTGCCTCTACTTCTGTGAATGCTACAGTAAGGGTGCTTGAAGCTTGTACAATGAATAGTGGATCAACTACAGATACCCCTCATTCTGCTTCAATTCCAGCAGGCACTAATAAATCAGATATAGGACAAACTACATTTAAAGTAGTATGTAATGATGCTGCAGGATTCTCGGTCTATGCAATAGGCTATGCTAACTATGAAATGGGAAACACTAAACTACTAGCTACAGTAGGTGGAGCCCTTAATCCTACTTATGATATAGAAACAGGACTCTCTATGGATGCTAATACATCCTCTTGGGCGATGAAACTAACTGCAGAGAGTGGCACTTATGCTCCTACTATTCAAAGTGACACTAATGGATCCTTTGCTAGTTACCATGTAGTACCAAGTACTAGCACTAAAGTGGCTACCTTTAATGGTATTACTGATGCAGGGAATAACGCCACTGGTTCAGCCTTTACCGCTACGTACAGAGCTAATATTAAAAGTACTCAACCTGCTGGTACTTATAGTGGTATTGTGAAATATACTATGGTGCATCCTGCTACTGCAGTACCTAATGAACCAAAAGATTGCGTAGCAAACAGAATCTGCTACTGGCCAAATGCTAATGGTATCTATGAAGGCACTATGGGACAACAATCAGCTAATGCGAACACAGAAACAACTCTAATTGCTTCTAACTTCTCTAAAGAAGGCTATGGTTTTGCGGGTTGGAGTGATGCGTATGATTATGATGTAAGAAATGGCGGTAGCCCTTCCAACCCTGATGCTCATATTTATGGTCCTAATGAAACTATTACTACACCAAGCAGTATGACTAATGGCTTATCCCTCTATGCTGTTTGGGTGAAATCAGAAGGTACTCTCCAAGGTTGGACTGGATGTTCAAATATGGGCACTAATAGCGTGACTGCCCTTACGGATCTTAGAGATGGTCAAACTTATGCTGTAGCTAGGCTCGCTGATGGTAATTGTTGGATGATTGAAAACTTAAGACTTGATGACGAACATTCGGTTGATTCGTCAAAAGCACAGGGTTTTGGTGGTGTGTTTAATGGTTTGGCTGAGTCAGAGCTATCGACATTTACCACTTCTACGAT
>JAZRJZ010000018.1:0-28822 GCA_045646085.1 Candidatus Nanosyncoccus sp. | reverse complement strand
ATGATTGCCTCTTCTGGAATCATTGCTCGAAAGACCTTCCCGAGAACTCGGTCTTCGATCTGTATCGGCTCAACTGGAAAGACAAAGTCAATTATGATATCTATAATAACGAAAAACTTGAAGTAGTTGATAATAAAGTCTTTCATTTCATTCATCTAGAAGGTGGTCATATTTGGTTTAATCTCGATGAAAACCTAAATCCTATTGACAAGACCGTAGGAACCTATGCACAAAAACAAACGGCCACATTTAAAGTTATTAAAGCCTATTTAGATCGCCTTAAATCAGCCGATGCCTACGATAATGCTTCTATAGTCATTATGGCTGATCATGGTTATAAAGATGGGGTTTGGGAATATGACTATATTAATAGTAGATTTAATCCTATTCTATACATTAAAGGTGTAGATGAAACACATTCCAAAATGCATCGTTCAGATAAACCTATTTCGTTCGAAGATTTAGGTGATGCCTTCCAGGACTTATATAAAGGAAAACCTAGTACAGAATTATTTAGTAGTATAGAATCACCTAGGGACCGTACTATTATTTACTATATCTGGAACAAAGAAAACCACATGGTAGAAGAAATTCAAACTGGTAAAGCGTGGGATGAAACTACTATTATAGAAACTGGAAATGTTTTTGATCGATAAATTCTTCTTTATCATCATATTTTATTTTTAAATAATTAAATCTTTCTTTTAACCAGTCCATCATATCATAATAGTTTTCCTCAAACTTTTTTTCTTTCCATTTTTCATGATTCACTAATAAGGCCTTTTTTATCTTTTTATTATTTTCTTCAATATCCTTAATCAATATATCCCCCTTATTGGAAAGTTTGTCCTGAAAAATTCTCTTTACCTCATCTCTAAATTCCGGCATCTCCATTAAATAATAAATGTCTTTAGATATATAAGAATCTGCTTCTAAACCATTTTCTCCAAAAGCCTCTTTTTTTCTCACCATCTCCTCGTATGGTGAATAAAAACTATTATCAATTTGCCAACCCCAACTACGATTTGCAAACGCCAAATCAAAATCCCAAACCGGTCCAGCATGAATTTTATCATCCGTTCCATCTTTATAAAAATAAAAACTAGACGAGTAAGCATCTGGGTTCACTGTCAGCTCACTAACAATAAAATATTTTACAAAAGATTCTATATCTATAATTTCAGATACTTTATTGAAATCTTTTTTCTCTGCAGCTTTTTCAAATTGATTAAAACTATCTAGAAATTCTTTTTCCGCCTCTTTTTTCTCTTCATCATTATTAGAGACCGTATCCTTCAAAACTAAACAATTCCCTAAATAGCTTTCATCGCAACCCTCTTCATGCCAACGAAAGTTTTCTATTTCAAACAAAATACCCTTCTCATCGTGTAAAGCAACTGAGCCATTTGATATTTCAATTTTTTGTACTAAATAATACAAACCTTCATATTCTCCATTAAAATACAATTCCACGAAATCACCTCTATGATTATATTGAATACCTAGCATCTCGGCTAACAAAAAGGCAATATCATTTCTTAAAAAAGTTACGTCATAATAATTCGCCAAAAGCACCCATTCTTGATTTTTACCAAGGTTTAATAAATTAGTACTACTTTTTAGTTTAATCTGGTAAGGCTTTTTTTCTTGTTCCCAAGTCGTATTCCCTCTTCCCGACAATTCAACATTATTATATTTATAAATCCGTCCATCGTAGTATAAATCCAACTTATTGCCTTTGTATTTTTCCTGCTTTAATCCTGCTTTAATCTCTTCTAGATTCACTCCATTTAATTCAATATCTATCCTAGGTACTCCATTATCTAAATCACCTTGATAGATAATGTAATTTAGTTTATTAGTCAAACAATATCCTAACCCTACAATACAAAAAAACAGTATGGCCACCGAAATTTTCCACCATGTATCGTTTTTTTTCATATAATTACTGTTCCAAATCTAACTCCAAAATATCCGCCGCTTTTTCTAAAAGCGTTTTTTCCTCTTCAGTGCAAGTCATCATCTTAATCTTAAATAACTCTACCGTCTCTTCGTGTTTATAATTTAGAATCTCTAGCGACCTAGCTGCGCCAGGCACTTTTTTCAACACCCCTTTAGATACTAAATTATCAATATGTTCAGCAACTGCTGAAACCGAAGAAAGCCCAAGTCCCGCCATAATCTCGCGATAAGATGGAGAATAGCCATTTTCTTCATTAAATCCCTCTAGAAAATCCAGTACCGCTAATTGTTTTTTTGTTAATTTATGAGCCTTCATGGTATAATTATAAACAATGGAAAAGAATAAATCAATTGATGGGCTTAGTCCTCGTCGTCCTCAAAAAACGACCACAAAATCTAAGGTAGCCACCACCAAAAAAACTACTGTTAAAAAAGCTACCTCAAAGAAAGCACCCGTTAAAAAAACCTCAGCAAAAAAACCAGTAACCAAAAAAGCCCCAACCAAGAAAACAACCGCTAAAAAAGTTATAGAAAAACCAGCCACACCTATTACTACTACAGCTGCAGATTTTCTCGCCCCAATTCAAGCATTTGATTATGATGAAAATAGTGGTAATCTAAAGGCCACTAAGAATCAAAAACCACCAAAAAAACAAAAAATAAAAAAAGAAAAGAAAAAAATGACTAAAAAACGCAAAATCATCACTTGGGTTATTTCTATTATCCTTCTTCTTTTAATTGGCGGAGGTATTGCATTTATTCTTTGGGGAAATGATATTATCGCAAAAATCACTGGTGGCCAAGGAAACGTTTTTGATTTAATGTTCCAAGATGAACATTATGAACCACTAAAAACCGACGAAAATGGTCGTACTAACATCCTCGCTTTCGGTACTAGCGGATATGATATGGACGGAGAAGAAAATGGTGGTGTTCATGACGGAGCCCAACTCACTGATTCTATAATGGTCATCAGTTTAGATCAAAACACCGGCGATATAGCTATGCTTTCTCTTCCTCGCGATCTCAAAGCCTCTCCTACCTGTACTTCTACTAGCAAAATCAATGAAGTATACTGGTGTAACGGCGGCAATGGTGATATCTCTACTGAAGAAGAAGCTGCTGCAGCCAAGGCGTTAATGGATGAGGTTAGTTCTATCCTTGATATAGATTTTCAGTATTTTGTTCATGTCAACTGGGGTTCATTAGTCCAAATTGTCAACACTTTAGGTGGTATTACGGTTACTATTGACGAAGATATTTATGATTATTACGTTTACCACGCTGGTGATGTTCGTAATATTGATGGCGATGAAGCCCTTTGGCTCGCTCGTATGCGTCACGGCACTGCGCATGGTGACTTCACTAGAGCAAATTCACAACAAAAAATCCTTATCGGTATCAAAGACAAAGTCCTCGAAAAAAGTCTTTCTATTACCGATCTCCTCAGTCTTGCTTCTACCCTAGGCGACAACCTCCGTAGTAATTTTTCAGTAGAAGAATTTAAAACTCTTGCCCACCTCACTTACGAATATGATTTCGAAAGTATGCGTCAAGTTTCTCTAATTGAACCAGAAATGCTTGTCACTACAGGTACCATCAACGGTATTTCCTACGTCTTACCTGTTGGCGGAGCCGGTTACTACACAAAGATTCAAAACTACGTCGCAAAAATGTTTAATAGCGACCCTAAGGTCCGTGAAGACTACGCAATCTTAGTCTTAAACGCCACCGAAACCCCAGGTATCGCCTCAAGCGAAAAAACAGATCTAGAAGAAGATAATTATAATAATATATATATAGATGATGCCCCTGAAGGTACATATGAAGAAGGATATACTATGTACGCCTTAACCGACACAGCTCCAGAAACCAAGAAGCTCCTAGAGAAAAAGTATAACACCACGGCTAAATCTCTCGAGGAACTCCCAGCAGGCATCAGCCAAAACTACGACTTCATTATAATCGTAAACAAAGAAGTAGAATAGTATTAATTTGGGGGATTCCGGAGGCTGCTGCCGAGGATTAGCGCCCGAGCCCCGTAAAGACGGGCGCGAGGGACGCGACCCCAAATAATGCTATTCTATTTCTTATATTTTACTTATTATAAGTTTTCGTTCCCTACCCTCACCCTCAGAATGCGTCTCAATATCTGAATAATCTTGTGCTACTTTATGTACTACTCTACGGTCAGCTGCATTGAGGTTTATCGTCATTGGTTCTCCAGTTTCACGTACTTTTTTAATCCAACCTTCTGCTTTATCCGCAATCCTATCTGCGCGCTGTCTTTTATAATTCGCTACATCAACATTCACCCTTGTTACTTCAGCTTCTTTTGAAACTAGAGCCATAGAAACAATATGTTGTAATGCGCGTAAATTATCTGCGTTTCGCCCAATCAAAAGTGAATTAAGCGAAGTAGATGGCACCGATAATTGAATTACTTCATCGTCAATCGTAGAAGAAACCGCTACATTGATACCAAAAAAACTTAATAAATCTTCCAAGTATCTCGCAGCAAATCTAATTGATTCATCTTTATTCATTATTATCTCCTTTTCTTTTTAGTATCTTTTGCGGAGATTCTAGTAATTTTTGTTCCTGTTTTTTTATTTTCAATTACTTGAGCTTCTTTAATATTTTTTAATTCCTTCAAAACTGCTTTATCCGTCACAGTATCAATATCATCTTCGGTCTTATTTAGGATAATTCTCTGTTGTGTCACAGTAATTATATTACTCAAGAAATAATAAAATGCTAAAGCACCAGGCAAACTAAACATAATAAAGAACATCATAAGTGGCATCATTAACGCCATTTGGCCAGTCGCAAAACTATTAACTTCGGAAGTTTCAATTTCTTTACCGTTTTTAGCATCATTTATTAGATCCTTAAATTTCTTTTTCTTCTCTGATTGTCCAGAAGGCATTTGTTGTTTTGTCGCCCAATATTGGACTACCGAAGCAAGTACGGTACAAACTAAGATAAATATCACACTCCAACTAAAGGCTATCTTCCCGGTCATAACCCCGAAGATATCACTTGCTCTTACATCTAAATTAATTACACCAAATAATTGTGGATGAAAATCATATGCGACCTTTTCATTATCTGGAACTTCTTCATTTGTTAAACTCTCTAAATAATTCAATTGTTTCTGCTTAACTTCATTAATTTCTGAACCTTCATAAGCTACTATATCGTAAACTCTATTACTTACATTATCTGTTGGAATAGGCATCGCCACTACTTTAATCGCAAAGAAAATTGCGATAAATATCGGTAATTGAATCAAAAGAGTCAAAATCGAAGCAAAAGGTTTTACGTTATATCTTTTATAAAGATCCATTGTTTGAATTGACTCTAATTGCTTATTACCGTTGCAATTCTTTTTGATTTGGGTCAATTCTGGTTGTAATTTACGAATTAATTTAGACTGATTTAATTGTCGCTTCATTAATGGCCACATTAACAGCTTCACGATGACCGTAAAGATAATAATAGCCAACCCAAAATCATGAACTAAATTAAAGATAACAAATAATATATTTACTATTGGTCGCACTATAATAATATCGATAAACTGAAACAAGCCACCAGCCATAATTGAGCCAACAACTATCAGTATAAAAATCAACCAATAAATATATTTTTTCACACTCATCTTTATTTATTATATCATATCTTTGATTCGGAAACTAATTTACCAATTATTTTCTCTAATTCATCATGTTTCATATTATACAAATCTTTTGTATATACTACGAAAATATAATCTCTCTTCTTAGGGATAGATTCGAAATATATTCTTAAAACTTCATAAATCCTACGTCGGATCCTATTACGTTTTACAGCGGACTTCTCAACTTTTTTTGAAACTACTACAGCCACCCTAGTGAACCCCTTTACATTATCCATAAAAACTAAAGACATCTTAGGAGAACGGATAGTTTTTCCGTTTTGATACACAAATCTCACTCCCCCACGCGAATGAAACCGAAATTTTTTACTAAGCATATTAAGCTGATAAGCGAGCTCGCCCCCTTAAGCGTCTACGGGCTAATACCTTCTTCCCAGACTTCGAAGCATTACGCTTCATGAAGCCATGCTCTTTTTTGCGTTGCCTAACATGAGGCTGATAAGTTCGTTTTGGCATATTATTCCTTAAATTTTAATTATTTTCAAAATCCTTGTATAGTATACCTCATTTTTCCACAATTTTCAAGCAGTTTTCCACATTAATATTAGGGTTAAATTGTTTTATGTGGAAAAATTTTAATCTGTTAAATGTTTTTTATATTAGAACATAAAAAAATCACCACAAAACCTGTGGAAAACTTAATTATCTATGCTATACTAGATTAAAAGGAGGAAAAATAAATTATGTATGACGTTTGGAAGAACGTTCTTGCTGAAATCGAGCAACAATTATCAGTCGCAAACTTCTCGACTTGGTTTCAAGATACTTCCCTCCTCTCTACCGAAGATGGTAATATCAAAATTGGTGTCAAAAACTCATTCTACATCAAACAACTCCGTTCCCGTTATTACGATATTATCGCAACCGCCCTCCAGAATAATAATATAGAAGTAAAAACTCTTGATTTCGAAGTAAAAACCCCAACAAAAAACAAAACAAAATCCCGCGAAGTAAATCAATCCACTCCAGTCTTTAAAGAGCGTGTCAAAAAAATCCAGTCTAAACCCAACGAAGAACAATTAAATAACGGTCTCAATAATAAATACACCTTGGATAGCTTCGTTATCGGTTCAAATAACGAACTCGCTGTAGCTGCTGCAAAAAGCATTATAAAAGATCCTGGTTCACGCTATAACCCATTCTTTCTTTACGGAGGGCCAGGCCTTGGCAAAACCCACCTTATTCAAGCGATCGGTAATGAACTCGTAAAAAACAATCCTAATTACAAAGTTTTATACACTCCAATCTCCCATTTTTATTCTGACTTCGTCGATGCAGTTTTAAGTGGTAAAGGAAAAGATTTTAACCGTAAATTCCAAAAACTTGATTGTCTTATTATTGATGATTTTCAATTTATGGTTAATAAAGAAAAATCCCAAGAAGAATTCTTTAATATCTTTAATGATCTTTATCAACTCAACAAACAAATCATTGTTACTTCAGATCGTCTTCCCTCTCAAATCAAAACCGTAGATGAACGCCTCGCATCAAGATTGACTTGGGCTGGTGCTTTCGATCTTCAACTTCCAAAATTTGAAGATAAATGCGCTATACTCCGTGCAAAAGCTGAACTACTAAATGTAGAGATAGAGCCAGAAGCAATTGAATATATCGCAGAGAATGTTAACACTAATATTCGTGATTTAGAAGGAGAATTTTCTACTATAGTCTTGATGTCCGAAGTTCGCGGTCTTACACCTTTACAACTAATCAAAAACGGCTCAATTAGTGTTAATAAAACCTCTAAGCTTCGTCCCACCTCATCCAAACAAGTCGTCGAAAAAGTTGCTAAATATTATGATTTATCAATTAAAGAGATGTGTGGTAAGTCTAGGGTTTCAAATATTAAAAATGCAAGACAAGTTGCAATGTTCATTCTGTCTAAAGAATTGAGTTTAAGTACCAATAAAATTGCCGCAGAAGTCGGAGTAAAAGACCACACCACGGTTATGCACGGAATTAAAAAAATTGAAAATGACCTCAAACTTAACTTCACCCTCCGCGACCAAATTGAAGAAATCAAAGAGAGGATTTATGGTTAAAAAAGTGGAAAACGTGTGTAAAAACATCTGGAAATCATTGTTAAAAACCAACGCAAAACTTAGTGGAAAGTTTTTATTCAAAAAAATAAATGTGAATAACTCAACTTTCACACATACTTTTAATTATTTATTCACTAATTTATCCACCACACTATCACCCCAATCATCTACCAATCTTTTCCACTATTCCACCGAGCCTAATACTACTACAACTACACTTATATATAATAAAGAAAGGATTCTTTTATGAAAATTAAAGTTACACAAGAAAAACTAAGTAAGGCATTAAATAATGTAAGTAGGATTGCAGTAGGTAAAGTAACTCTACCTATCCTCAATAATGTTTTAATTAGAGTAGATAACAAAAAAGTATCTCTTATTACTACTAATTTAGATATGGCTGTAATCGATTTTCTTCCAGTCTCAAGTTCTGAAAACGGAGTTGTTACCGTCCCAGCTAAACTGCTCGCTGAATTTGTCTCAAATTTACCAAAAGGTGAAACTATTGAGATATCTTCTAAAGACACCAAGCTCACGATCTCTTCTAGCAAATATTCATCCACTATCAACGGTGCAACTGCAGATGACTTCCCAGAATTGCCGGAGATTAACGAGAAAGAAGCTGTAATTTACAAAATAAGTGTAGATGAATTTAAAAACAGTATTAATCAAGTAATAATCGCCGCCTCAAACGATTTAACTCGCCCTGCGCTAACTGGAGTATATTTTAATACAAATAATAATACTTTAGCTATCGCCGCTACCGATGGTTATCGTTTGGCAGAAAAAATCCTCATCGACAAAGTTGAAAGCGAAGTTCAAGCTATCGTTCCAGCCGCTTCCCTCCAAGAAGTCCTTCGCTCAATTAGTGACGATGTTGAAGAAGTTGAAATATCATTCAATAATGATTTAGCCCGTTTCCGTATCGGTGAAATAGAAGTTATTTCTAAACTAATCGATGCGAGTTTCCCCGATTATCAAAAATTAATCCCTAAAAACAACGATATTAAAGTTATCTTAAATCGAGAAGAATTAGTTCGTGTCACTAAACTAGCCGCCTTATTCGCCCGTTCGGTTGGTGGTTCAATTATCTGTGAAGCCAAAAAACCAGATAGTTTTTCAGTTAAATCAATCGCAAATGAATTTGGCGAAAACGACTCAATAATTGAAGCGAAAATCGAAAAAGAAGGTAGAGTTAATCTAAATTCCCGTTTCCTTCTCGACGCTTTAAATACTTTAGAAGAAAAAGAATTAGAATTTAATTTCTCAAGTTCCCTTTCTCCGATTTTATTAAAAAATAAGAAGAATAATAATTATACTCATATTATAATGCCTCTAAACTCATGATCATAAAATCAATCAAACTAACAAATTTCCGAAATCATAGTAGCTACTTTTTAGAGTGTCAAGATAATACATCTTTGATTCTAGGTAAAAACGGTAGCGGAAAAACCTCAGTTCTAGAAGCAATATATATATTAACTCGCGGTAAGAGTTTCCGTGCAACCGACCCCGATATTTTAAAAAGAGGTAAAAAATACTATCGGATAGAGATTGAATATCAAAACGGCGAACAAAACATCGTAACTTATGACGGCAAGACCAAAACCTTCATTATTTCTGATCAAAAAAATCGTCGTCTACCCAAAAAAAATAAATACCCCGTAGTTTTATTTTTACCATCTGACTTAAATCTGATTAATAATTCCCCGTCTGCTCGCCGCGACTATTTTAATCGGATTTTTAGTGAGTTTAATGAAAGCTATAATAATTATTTATTAAAATACGAAAAGGCCTTAAAACAACGTAATGAATTGCTAAAAACCGATAACCCAAAACCGGAAGAATTGTTTTCGTGGAATATTATTCTCGCAAAATATGGCTCAGAATTATTTAAACTAAGAAATCAATACATAAAAGAAATCAATCAAAGTTTAACTAAAGTCTATCGTTCTATATCTGAAAACCAAGATGAAATAATAATTGACTATAAATCAGAAGTAAAAACCGAAGCGGAATACCTAAAAACCCTGGAAGAAAACTTCCAAAAAGATACATATCTAAATCACACCAGTTTCGGCATTCATAGAGACGATTTTATATTCATCTTTAATCAAAAAATAGCCAACGGCTCCGCCTCGCGTGGAGAGACTCGCTCAATCATCTTAGCTCTAAAATTTATTGAAGCAGATTTGGTTGATCAAAAACAGAATCAAAAACCACTCATTCTCTTAGATGATGTTTTTTCCGAACTCGATGAAACCCGCCGCAAATGCCTTATTAAAAACTTTAAAGATAACCAAGTTATAATTACTAGCGTAGAAGAAGTAGCTAACAGAGATTACTAATCTACCCTAAGGGACATGAAGACTTGGCCCGAGTGGCCCGGAACGTGCCCGCAGGGCACGTTTAGTAATCTCTGTTAGCTACTTTATAATACTCACTCAAAAACGCTATCACTGGATTTTCTTCACCCTCAAAATATTTGATATTATTATATGCGGTAGAATTCCCAGCGTACTGTTTTAAGACAGAAGTAGCTCTAGCGAGTGACACATATCTTTGCGCGTATTTATAAGTCTGCCAATCTGGATTATTACTCGAATTTACAAATTCAGCCCCAGAAGCAATCCTTTTACTCTCATCCGAAGCTCCAACAAAACTTCTCACCATATTAGCAATATCACTTACAAAACGAATAGAAGAAGAATTATTATTAATTGATTCAATAATTCCCCCATCCATAACTCCGAGCGGAGTTTTCCTTCCATCATTGAATAAAATGTAATTACTAAGATCAGAATTTTTATTTACAGTTCGAGTACCAGAGGCACTAATAGTAGTGTTATTATTTACAAAATTAATGAACCCCTCATCATTAAATGGATCATTCAATGTAGATGGGTCAAAAGTCGCGATTTCCGCACACTGAGCTGAACCAACTACACCGATATTTTCATAAGTTTCACAATCTCCGAAATTCGCTAAATAATTATCCGCGCTATCAGCTTTTGTGTTAGGTATAATCGCCGCAATTGAATCAGAAGTAGTCTTAGCAAAAGTTTTTAATCCGCTAAAACTTCCTTTAGAATTGTTTCTTAGATTAATAGCGAATTTATAAACTATAGAACCAAAAAAGGTATTCTTAGAGCTTATATCAAAAGGACTTCGGTTTATTCTATCCGCCGCTGCATCCATCGCGAGTACCTCCGAATTTAATCGAGAATAAGCTATTACAGCCGCTTCATCGCCTGCTGCGCCACCACTTGCTTTCGCTAGTTCTTTCCCTACATTTATTGCCCCTTCTACTAATAATTCGCCAGCATTTACACCTTTTATTGTTTCGTAAGAGTTATTTTTTAATGAATTATTAATTGCAGGATAAACCAGGTTTAACACTTCAAAATTACTAGTTGAATTTCCTGATTGAATTAATCGTCCAACCGAACCAGAAACCTTAGATGAAGAAGAAGCAACTGTATTATTAAGTATATTAGAACTATCATCGATACTTAACCGACTTTCAACCGTCTTCAATACTCTATCTGAAGAATAATTGTTCACTAATTCCTTATCCACTTTTTGGTCAGCAAGTACTGCGTATAAGCTCGGCGAATCAAGTGGTGTGCCTTTAACTTTTTTCACTTCGCCGGTTTTTACATCTACTATTTCAGATTCACTATCTTGATAAAGAAAATTCATCGCTTCATTTATTTTTGATTCATTTCCTTCACCCGCTTTCATCTTACTAATATTCTCCATAAACAAAGCAAAAAACAAACTAGAACGCTGCTCTTTAGAAATAGTGTCCGCAGTTTTTAAAGCGTCCGCCGAATAAAGAGTCGCTTCGACTTCACTACTCGCCAAGTTTTTCCCACCTACATCTTGAATAAATTGATCAGATTTAGAATTTGTCGCATTTCCATTTTCCACATAATCATAATATATCTCAATTTCACCAGTTTCTTCATTTTTCTTCTCGGTCTGCTCCAAAGATACATTATTAACTTTAATATTACTACCACTTCCTAATATAGAATTCATTACCTCGTTATAATCTGATTCATTTGTATAGTTATTTCTACTTGTTCCAATATTTTTAAAAACTTCTTTCGCCGCCTCATCGTAGTAATACGCAGCCCTAGAATAAGTAGCGTTATTAAAGGCATTATAAAGCTTAATATTATGGCTAACTTCGGCAACAAAATCCTTCGCTGAGATTATCTTATCGCCCATTTTTAATACTAATTCGCCACCATCACTTTTATTCCCCTCAACAAATTCACTACCACTACTATACCCCACCAAAACCCCATTCTCTTTTAGTATTTTAGCGGTATCTTCAGGGATTTCACCATTATAAAGAGCTTGTTGAAAAACGATTTTTTTACTTTCCACTGCATCCGCATACTGCACGTCAGTTTCTTCAACTAATCGTTCTGAAATAGCAGAAGGAATTAAGTTTCCAGAGCTAAATAATATCGCAAACACTAAAATGATTGCCGTCAAAAAAACCATAACACCAGCAGATTTTATACTTTTATTAGATTTAATTTTAGTTTTACCGCTGACGTTTGAAATAAAATGATCACTAGAAAGTGCTTTCTGTTCACTTTCCCTCAAAATAGTGTCTGCACCCATCTTATATAAATTATAACATATTTTTGGTATAATATAAAGCAATGGAAAACGAGAGTGTGTTAGTAGAAAAAATCATCCCAGGCGGTGAAAGCCTTGGCCGATTAAAAAATGGTAAAAAAATATTTTTCTGGGGAGCACTACCTGGCGAAACAGTTACAGATTACATAATCACAAAAAATAAAACTAACTATCAAAAAGCGATTGCGACTAGTATTCAAAATCCATCACCATACCGCGTCAAACCAAAAGACTCTTGTTTCCTCTCTACTTCACCTTGGCAAATTATAAATTATGATTACGAATTAAAACTTAAACAAGAATTAGTTGTCGAAATATTCCGTGAGCACAAAATTAGCATTAAAACACCAATAATACTGACGGATAACCAAGATTATTTTTATCGTAATAAAATGGAGTATACTCTCTATTGGAATAACGAGACCAACAAAATCGAACTTGCTTTTCACGAGCGCGGTTCTCATCGCAAACTCCCAATTACCTCATCATCTATTGAGCGTCCGGAGTTATTTAAGCAAGCCAAAAATATTATTCAAGACCTAAATAATCGCCACGAAGAAGCTCGTAAATATCAATCATTATTATTAAGATGTAATCAAAACGGAGAAGTTTCAGGTGGGTTATATGAAAACCATCAACCCCACCCCACTTTCAATAATCTCACCGACAAAATCCTAGACCATACCTATTCTTATTCACCTAATGGCTTTTTTCAAATCAACCTACCAGTTTATGAAATGGCACTCCAAGAAATCAAAAAGTATATCAATACCGACAAAGTCCTCGACCTCTACGCCGGCGTCGGCACAATCGGACTCTCCACCGCCCGAGACAAACTCCTCACCTTGGTCGAAGTCGATAAGTCTGCTTTTATAGAGCTAGCAAGAAATATTACTATTGAGGACATTTCGCGACTAACGAGGAGCGAGATAGCGAGGAGCCCCGTAACGACGGGCGCGACGAAGCGTGTCCGAAATGGTAATATTCTTGCAATTCTCTCAAAATCAGAAGATGTTTTAAACTATATCGAACCTGACCAAACCATCATCCTTGATCCTCCCCGCGCCGGTTGCGACCAAAAACTAATCAATAAACTCCTTGAAGTAAAACCAAAAACCATTATATATTTATCGTGCAACCCCGCCACTCAAGCTCGTGATTTAGAAGTTTTATTGAACCATTACCAGATAAAAACCATCAAAACTTACAACTTTTTCCCACACACTCCACATATTGAAAACTTAGTGGTGTTGTGCTAAAATTTTTTAAAAGATGGAAGTGTGGCCGAGTGGTTGAAGGCGCACGCTTGGAAAGCGTGTAATGGTTCACGCCATTCGCAGGTTCGAATCCTGTCGCTTCCGCCAAATTAGCAACAGAATAATTCATTCTTCTGGTGATAATTTGGAGGGAGCGAAAGCCGGATTTATATCCTGTCGCTTCCGCCAAAAAATGGAGAAAAAGGTGAGCGAAAATATTATTATCGAACTAAAAGGTCTTACAAAACGATACGGTTATGGCGATACCGAATCATTCGCTTTAAAAGATTTTGATTTAACCATCAAACGTGGTGAATTTATCATGATTATGGGTCCGTCCGGTTGTGGTAAGACTACTCTCCTTAATATTATTGGTTTACTTGATCGGGCTACTAGAGGCGAATATTACTTAAATGGTGAAGATGTTGCTGGAATTTCTGCTCGTCGTCAAGCCAGACTACGCGCCAAAAAAATCGGCTTTGTCTTTCAAAACTTTAATCTTATTGAAGATCTTACGATTTTAGAGAATGTTGCATTACCATTAGTTTATACAGGTTATTCTAAAACCGCTCGTCTCAAAAATGCCTCTTCCGCCCTTAAACGTTTTCATCTCCAAGAAAGAGAATATTATCTACCATATCAACTTTCCGGTGGCCAACAACAACGTGTTGCAATTGCTCGCGCAATCGTAGGTGATCCAGAGATTATTCTTGCAGACGAGCCTACAGGCAATCTAGATTCCCGCTCCTCACATATTGTAATGGAAGAACTCAAAGCTATCCACGAAGAAGGCAACACTATTATTATGGTCACTCATAATCCAGCCCTTACAGTTTATGCTACTCGTGTTATTAATATGTTAGATGGCCAAATCGACACCGATGTCAAGACTGTTGCCGATCATAATCTACCTCAACCCATCAGTGTTAAAATTAAGAAGAAAAAGAAGGAAAAAGAGTTTGTTTCCTTAGAACTACCAAATTCCGAAAAACCGAGAAAAGCCAAAAAACATAAAACTACTCGGAGGAAAAAATAATGGCTCTACTAATTAAAACTCATTACAAATTAGCAAAAACCGCCATCAAAGAAAACCGTACTCGTTCATTCTTAACCTGTCTCGGTATCGCGATTGGTGTAGCTAGTATTATTTTAATTCTCTCACTAATGGGCAGCATTTCAAATCTAATTAAGAGCGAAGTGAATGAAATTGGCGCCGACTTAATTGTTGTCCGTCCAAACTCCACCAAAGATTCCGTTACTAGCTTTGTAGACGAGCTTACTTCGGCAAACTCTTTCCAAAGCAGTAGTCTAGCTATCGCAGATATCGACGCAATCAAAAAAGTCGAAGACGTTTCTGCGGTCTCCCCCATTGCTACATCAGTAAACACTATCACATCAGAAAAAAATACCTTCTCATCGGTTCCCGTACTCGCTACAACTGCCGATTTTATTAAGATTGAGCCTCTCGCGCTCCGTTACGGTGGTTTCCTCACTGAAGAAAACGAAGAAAATTCAGTTGTCCTAGGCCACACTTTATCACTTGCGCTCTTTAATACGATTAATAGCACTATCGGAAAAACCGTCACAATTATGGGTCAAAAATTCATGGTAGTCGGTGTATTGGATGAAGTAGAAAAATCAATTAATTTCGATAATATAGATTTCGATAATTCCCTCATTATGAACATTAAAAGTCTAGACAAACTTACCGGCTCCACTCAAATTCAACAAATAAACGTCAAAGCTAATAATACGGATAGCCTACCCAAAATCTCCGACAACATCAAAGATGCCTTGACTAATCAAAAACTTGGCGACCAAAACTTCTCCGTCTCTTATGGAGACCAAATTACCCATCCAGCTAGCTCACTGTTCTCAATTGTTTCTGGCATGCTTACTTTAGTAGCAGCTATCTCATTAGTAGTTGGTGGTATTGGTGTAATGAATATTATGTTAGTTTCAGTTTCGGAACGAAATCACGAAATTGGTGTTCGTAAAGCCGTCGGTGCTTCAAGCCGCAATATCTTAATGCAGTTTCTTTTCGAAGCTCTCATTCTCTCGATTTTAGGTGGAATCTTTGGTTTAATCCTCGGTTATATCTTAGCCTTTGTTATTTCCACTATCACTCCATTTGCGCCGTTTATCAGTTGGGAGATTATCTTAATTACTCTCCTCACCACCCTCGCTGTCGGAATCATCTTTGGTATTTACCCAGCCATTAAAGCCGCAGCTAAGAATCCTATCGATTCCCTCAAACATTACCGTTAGTGATATAATTAAAATATGAAAGTGTTATTAGAAAAGCTCCCTTTTTATAATCAAGCTGTTTTACCTTACCACTACATTCAAGCAGTAATTGCAGGCCTGAAAACTGGTTTTCCAGGTAAAAAACTTCGTGTTATCGGCGTAACTGGCACCAACGGTAAAACTACTACTTGTTTCATGGTTTGGCAAATGTTAAACCACGCTGGGTATAAAACTGGCATTATGACCACTGTTGCTTGGGGAGTTAAAAATCTTCAACCAGAACTTGGTCATATGACTACTGTTGATGCCTTTACACTTAATCGTCGCATAAAAAAAATCGCTGATTCCGGTGCGGAATTTTTAGTATTGGAAGTTACTTCTCACGCTCTCTCTGAGTTTAGAACACTTAATATTCCAATCGAAATAGCTGTTTTCACTAATCTTACTCACGAACACTTAGATTATCATAAAACTCTCGCAAATTATCGAGCCGCCAAAGGAAAACTATTCAAAAAAGCCAAATATTCTATCCTAAACGCCGATGACTCCTCTACTACTTACTACAAAAAGCTTACCAATAATTATTCAACATATGGTATAAAAAATGGCGAAAACAAGGCGGAAAACATAAAACTCAGCGTAGAAGGTGTTAAATATTCATTTGGTGATATAAATATAGAGACCAAAATTCCAGGAGAGTTCAACGTCTACAATTCCCTCGCCGCTGCCCTAGTTGGGCAAAAACTCGGGCTTTCAAATAAGCAGATCGAAGAAGGTATTAAATCTCTCGACTCCGTAGAAGGTCGTATGAATATTATTGACGAAGGTCAACCTTTTACGGTAATCGTAGATTATGCTCACGCCCCCGATGCTTTAGAAAAGGTTTTCAATTCTATCGGTGACCACAAAGGTAAAATAATTTCAGTTCACGGTGGTGCCGGTCGTCGTGATCCTTCAACGCGTCCAATCCGCGGTCAAATATTAGGTAAGTATTCAGATATTGTTATTATCACAGAAGACGATTCACGTGACGAGGACCCCGAAAAGATCGCCGCTGGCTTTATTAAGGGCGCCGAAAAATCCGGCAAGACTCTCGGCAAAGATTTATTCAAAGAATTAGACCGCGAAAAAGCTATCAAGCTCGCTCTCGAAACCGCTAAACCTGGCGATATTGTCTTAATCCTTGGTAAAGGCCACGAAAAAACCATTCTCCGCGCCGACGGACCTCACGAATTTGAAGACATCAAAGTTGTAAAGAAATTACTCAGGTAAGTATTCCGCGATACCATCCACTATTTTTTCGTTCTCAATTTCAAGCGCATAGGCGATCGCGGCTGCACACGCCATATAAGAAACCGCAGTTTCGCCCGGCACAAAAGTTGCCACATTGATAATTTCTGACTTTATCGACAAAGTCGCTTCTGTACCTTTACTATATAGTTTTGAATTTAACACCTTTACATCCGCGCTACTTTGTCCAAAAGCCACAGTCTTTTTAGTTCCCTTAAAATCGGAAAACGTCTCATAGTTTAAATCGTCATGATTCAAAACTACCATCTCTGGTTTCATATCAAAGAGTGTTTTTTCGTTATCTAGATACTCTTCTGGCTCCATATCCTTAAGTCCGGCCGTCACGAAATTCGTCATCGCAGCCACAGTTACTGGTAGTCCATAAAACACATTATCGCGTAGTCCTTCAGCGGGTACTGTTACAATCACATAATTAGCTCCAGCTTTCCAAGCATCACTTAAGAACTTATGCAGCATACCGATTTTAAATGGTTGGTCGGATGCTAGAACCGCAACCTGCTCTCCGGTGGCGCGCAGGATTTCGTGTACATAATGCGCCACAGTAGTTTTACCAGTTGTACCAGTGATCGCAATAAGTTTCATGTCACGCATCGGATTGCCGTAGTAAGATTTTAATACCTTAGCTTTAATTTTTTGCGAACTAGCTTTCAAACCACCTTTTTTATTTTTGCTCTGGTTACTCTTTTCCCTCTCTGCCATAATACCTATATTTTATCACCTTTACATAAAAAAATAAACCCTGGCGGAAGCGAGAGGATTCGCACCGAAGATCCGAATCCGAAAAAAACGACTCGTTGGAGCCGTGGCGGAAGCGAGAGGATTCGAACCTCCGAGACGGTCAACCCGCCCACACGATTTCGAGTCGTGCGCCTTCAACCACTCGGCCACGCTTCCATCTATAATTATATCATATAATCCCCTCAAATAAACCATTACTGCTATGCTATAATAGGCGTATGGATCACGTTTTCAATTTCTGGCTTGGCGTTGTAGTAATCACTACTCTAGGCACCATTGCTCATTTTGTCTATGAGTGGTCTCATCACAACAAGACCGCCGGCCTTTTCGCTGCTGTCAATGAATCCACTTGGGAACATATCAAAATCGCACTTACTCCCACTTTCCTTTGGGCGCTTTATGACGGTTTTACCTATGGTTTCGAGCCCAACTATTTCCTCGCCAAATTCACTAGTGTGCTCCTCTTAATTATTCTTATTCCAACTTTGTTTTATTCTTATCGCGCCGTCATTAAAAAGAGTTATCTAATCATAAACATCGCAGTTTTTCTAATTTCAATCATTCTTAGTCAGCTCATCTTTTATGTTCTAATTACACTTCCCCCTCAACCTTTCATCGTGAACTATCTAGCTTGTTTTGGATTATTTATTCTATTCGGTTGTTACATGACTCTTACTCTGCGACCACTCAAAACCTTCCTTTTCAAAGATCCAATCAATGGTAGATATGGCTTTTTTGCTCACATTCATACCAAGAAAACCAAAAAAACAAAATAGCTATGCTATAATTAGCTTATGTTTAGGAGGAACGAGTCTCGTTTGGCGTCCAAAATTTCGCTAACCCTCGTTTTTGCTTTGCTTTTTTCTGGCACAATCCTAACATCCCACACCACCTCCGCCAACGACACCCACGTAGACGATGTCTCCATCATTGTCCCTATCTCCTGTAACCTTGTCGGTACTAATACTACCCACTCAGCCACCATTAATCCTGGCACTGCCACAGAAGACATTGGCAAGACCACGCTCAAAGTCTTCTGCAACGACAATAATGGCTTTGCTATTTATGCTATCGGCTATACGGGCGACGTAGATGGTACTACTACATTAGTAGGTAATAACACCAGCCAAACTATCAATACGGGTACCACCACTTCAGGTACCTCTTCGTGGTCTATGAAACTCACTAAAGAAACCAATGCTAGCCAAGCCTATCAGCCAAACAATCTAACTATCGTTAGTCCATACACTGCTTACTCGTCAGTCCCAACTGAATGGGCCAAAGTAGCTACCTTCTCGTCTAAAACCGATCAAACTCTAGGCGCAGTCCTCTACACCACCTACAAAGTCTACATCTCCTCAGCTCAAGCTGCTGATGCTTATACTGGGCAAGTTAAATACACTCTGGTTCATCCACAAAACGAAACTATTCCTCATCTAGTCGCCTGTGCTAGCGGTAAAATCTGCTACAACGCCAATACTGGCACGGCTGAAGGTACTATGGGCCAACAAACCGCTAGCGCCAATGCATCAGTCACCCTCATCGCTTCTAACTTCTCTAGATCAGGTTATGGCTTCGTTGGTTGGAGTCCAGACTACAACATTACGTCTTCTAGCACTATTTATGGCCCCAACGAGACTATCACTACCCCATCCGATATGAGTGCCGGTTTACCACTTTATGCTGTCTGGGTTCAGTCACAAGGCAACCTCCAAGGCTGGACTGGTTGCTCTAATCTCACTAAGGCCGACCAAGCCACTAACATTTTAGCTCAAAGTATTACTGCTCTCACTGATCAACGTGATAACCAAACCTATGCTGTAGCAAAACTCGCCGACAATAAATGCTGGATGATAGAAAATCTCAGATTAGAAAGTACTAACTCAGATAACTCCACCGGCTCACTAGCTCAAGGCTACGGTACTTCTACTATTTACGGCAGTTTTTCTGGGCTAGCTAATGCAGAATTTACCAACTTCACTAATACTAATCCTCCGGTAGCTAATAGTCTATATAGTACAGACGGTAACACAACCAATACGATTCAAGGTGGTAGTGACTCTTACTTCTATGCTCGTATGCCACGCTATAATAATATTAACACATCTACTAGAGCTAGCAGCCCTACTAGTGGCGCTAATAGTATCTATTCATATGGTAACTATTACACCTGGGCCGCAGCTATGGCAAGTATTATAGAATATACTAGCCCCACTACTCAAACAGAGGGTAAAACCAGCGAAACCGCTAATACCTCTCTCTGTCCTTCTGGTTGGAGACTCCCATATGGTAGAGATTCTGGCAATGGCGTCACTGCTAGTGGCTTCTCGTATTTAGATATTCAACTAGGCGGGACTGGGGCAACTTCATCTTCTACAGATATATCTAAAGCTTGGCGAGCTTTCCCTAATAACTTTATCTATTCCGGCAGCTTCAATACGTCGTCAGCAAATAACAGGGGTGCTGAAGGCTACTATTGGTCCTCTACTGTAGTCGGTAGTAACGGTTCGTACGCTCTCCTCCTGCGCAGTGGGGGTGTTTACCCAGGTACGAATAATAATTTCGGTAAACACCTCGGGTCCCCTGTGCGCTGCGTAGTAAGTTTATAGCTTTTCCTTCCCTGGAGAGATTTGAATAATTATTTTGACTACAACCACCACTAAGAAGTTGAGTTAATTGACGAATAAAAAAATTATTAATTAATATTCCAATTATTCTAAAAAATATGTTATAATAAACAACGTCACCACTATGGTGATGCTCATTTAATTTCTAGGTGGATGTCGAGATTTAATCAAAACATCCACATATGTGCCCGTAGCTCAGCTGGATAGAGCGTTTGCTTGCGGAGCAAAAGGTCGTAGGTTCGAATCCTGTCGGGCATACCATGAATGAAAAAACGAAAATTTATTTTCGTTTTTTTGTTCATATATGACCGAAAAAGGATAAACAATCCTGTCGGGCATACCAAAATAGAAAAACGAGAATTTATTCTCGTTTTTGTATTTTAAAGTGACCAAAAAGGATCTTTTATCCTGTCGGGCATACCAAATAAAAAAGAAGACTCAGTAAGAGTCTTTTTTATTGCTCCGCACAAAAATCTTATGCTATAATCAAACCATGCAGTGGGATTTAATTACTAATATTATTCTAATAATAGCTTTAATTGTCTTAGGGATATTCGTTTTTTTGGGACTCTACCAATGGATTACTCGTAAATCCATCAAAAAAGTCGACAAACAAATCCGCTGGATGCCACTACCCCTAGCCTTAATGACTATCGTCTATTTTATTTTTGACAAACTCTGGATCGTAAATACTCGCCCCAATGGTTCTGGCGAGCCGTCCTTCCCTTCCACCCACGTGATGATTGTAGCTACAATCTTCTTTATAGTCACAGTAATCCTGCCCAAATACGTTAAAAGCGTCGGAGCTCGCATTGCAATAGAAATTACCATGTTTATCCTTGTTTCTCTCACCGCCACAGGTCGTGTTTTTGCCGATATGCACTACCCTATCGATGTTCTCGGTGGCTTAATTTTCGCTTTTATCTTTAGCGAGGTTTATTATTACGTTATCCGCAACAAGAAATCCAAGAAATCTAAACAATTAAAGGCCAAAAAATGAGCAGTATCTTTACTAAAATCATCAACGGAGAAATTCCGTGTTACAAAATCTACGAAGACGACAAAACCATGGCATTTTTGGATATCAATCCAGAAACCAAAGGTCATACGCTAGTAGTTCCTAAAAACGAAGTAGATAAAATTTACGAACTTCCAGACGAAGATTATCAAGCCTTAATGGCTACGGTAAAAAAACTGTCAGCGCATATGGAAAAAATCCTTGGCGCCCGCACACTCTGGAAAGTCATCGGTACCGATGTTCCCCACGCGCATGTCCATCTATTACCTTACGACGAAACCTGGAACCATGGTCGTCATATCGAGATGACCGAGGAAGATTTTGAACAGCTCCGCCAAAAACTCGCTTTATGATATAATAAAGCTATGAAATTTGCGAGTAGTTATGAACCGGGGGAATATGAATCTGATATTTATGGCGCTTGGGAGGCTAGTGGTATTTTTAATCCTACTATCCCATCTTATCCTGTAGACGACGATAGTGACGGCACAGATGATCGTATAGAAAAGACTTCCAATTGTTATTCTATTGTGATGCCACCACCTAATGCCAACGGTAACCTCCACATCGGTCACGGTCTCACTGTTGCTCTCGAAGATTCCCTGATTCGCTACTATCGTCTAAAAGGCTTATCTTCTTGGTATATTCCTGGTGCTGATCACGCCGGCTTTGAAACCTGGGTGGTTTACGAGCGCGAGCTCGAAAAATCCGGCCATACCCGTTTCGAATACGATCGCGACGAGCTTTATTCTCGTGTTTGGAATTTTGTTGCCGAGCAACGCGGTAACATGGAACTTCAGCTTCGTGCTCTCGGCGCATCTTGTGCCTGGGATGACCTCACCTTTACTCTAGATGAAAACGTCATCGATCGCGTCTATACTACTTTCGAAAAAATGTGGAATGATGGTTTAATCTATCGTGGCGAAAAACTAGTCAACTTTTGCCCCAAACACCAAACTGCCTTTGCTGATATCGAAGTCGAGCACAAAGACGAAAAAGGCACCTTATGGGATATTGCATACCAAGTAGTGGATACTATTAGTTCGAGGGGATCCGGAGCCTGGCAAGGCGAGGCTGAGCGCGCTCGCCCCGTGGCGACGGGCGCGAGCGACGCGCCCCGAGAAATAATAGTATCTACTACTCGACCAGAAACTCTCTTTGGTGACACCGCAGTAGCTGTAAATCCCAACGATAAACGCTACCAAGATTTAATTTGTAAAATGGTTAAACTTCCCCTTATTGACCGCGAAATTCCGGTTATTGCCGATGAACACGCCGATCCAGAGTATGGTTCTGGCGCAGTTAAGATTACGCCAGCTCACGACTTTGACGATTTTGAAGTAGGTGAACGACATAATCTTGAACGTATCCAGGTTATTGCCGAGGATGGCACTATGATTAATGTGCCAGAAAAATACAATGGCTTAAAAACCGACGAGTGCCGCAAATTAGTTCTCAAAGATTTGAAGGAACAAGACCTCTTAAGGGGCGAAAAAACCATTGAGCACTCTGTCGCTCATTGTTACAAATGTGGCACCGTGCTCGAGCCAATGCTTAAAGAGCAGTGGTTTATCGATGTCGAAAAACTCGCCAAGGTCGCCATTCAGGCACTCAATGAAGATAAAATTAAATTTTACCCCGCCAACAAGAAGAAAGTTCTCATCAATTACTATGAGGGTTTGAAAGACTGGAACATTTCACGCCAAATCCCTTGGGGTATTGCAATTCCAATGTTTAAAAAAGTTACCCCCGAAGCTACCGATGAACCAGATTGGATTTTTGATCGCCGCACCAATCTCAAAGAAATCGAAAAAGCCGGCGTCAAATATATCCGCGACGAAGACACCTTTGATACCTGGTTCTCTAGTTCTCATTGGCCAATAGTCTGTACCGACTGGACCGAAGAAAACTTCAACCCATATTATCCGTTAGATGTTATGGAAACCGGCGCAGACATCCTGTTTGCCTGGGTTGCCCGCATGATTATGATGGGCCTCTATGTTACAAGCGAAGTTCCATTCAAAGAAGTCTACTTGCACGGTCTCGTGCTTGATGCTCACGGCAAAAAAATGAGCAAATCCAAAGGTAACGTTATTAATCCGATGGATCTTGTCACCAAATACGGCTCCGACGCATTTCGTTTGGGAATTCTAAGGGGTCGTTCCGCCGGCATGAACCAAGCCTTCTCTGAGAATAGTGTTATTGCTGGCCGCAACCTCTGTAATAAACTCTGGAACATTTCCCGCCTCGTCCAAAGCATAGTGGACGAAGAAGAGACAGCGGATTCGAGGGGATCCGGAGCCTGGCAAGGCGAGGCTGAGCGCGCTCGCCCCGTGGCGACGGGCGCGAGCGACGCGCCCCGAGAAGACGCTGTTTCCTTCTCAACAAATAACATGGGCGAAGACTGGATATGCCGCGAAATTAATAATTGTATAAAAGCGGTCGAAAACGACATCAAAAAATATCGTTTCGCAGAAGCCGTAGAAGTTCTTTATCAGACCATCTGGGACAAATACGCCGACTGGTTCCTTGAAAGCCAAAAGATTTTCAAAAATGCGGGTCTTTTGAAGATTACTCTCGAATCTCTCTTAATTACCCTTCATCCGTTCGCCCCATTTGTAACAGAGGCAATTTGGCAAAATCTTTCTTGGACCGAAGGCTTTATTGCTACCTCTAAATGGCCCGAGGAGCTCAAATATGACCCTATTTCAGCCGAAGAGTTTGAAAACATAAGAATTATCGTGTCTGAGGTTAGAGGCACTCTCACGGCCCTTCCAGGCACCAATAACGCCAAAAAATACGGACTATTATACGACAATGACAGTATTGTGGCGGATAATCTTGAATTAATCTGGGCTCTCACCAAGGTCCCTTCCCTATCCAACCTAGAAGGCTCTCCGCGAGGCCTGAGGCTGGCACTAGCTAACCACGAATTATATCTCGACGTACCAGAAAAAGTAGTTTCAGAGTATAGAGACGTTCTTACGGAGAAAATCCTCTCGGTCGGACGCGAACTAGATGCCTTAAACGCACGTCTCATGAATCCAAGCTATGTTGATAAAGCACCCGAACATCTAGTCAAAGAAACCCGTGACGGCGTCAAAGAAAAAGAGGCTCTCATCGCTCGCCTCAAGCAGCAACTCGAGCTTATTTAGCATTTGTTAAGATTGACTAAAACGTAAAAATATAGTATAACTAAGATACACTTAGAACATTATTAGCTATTTTTGCCTTCAAAGAAAAGAGGTGTTTTTAATGGCAAAAACATTGGTTTATCAGATCTATTTATTTGGGTTTCTAGAGAAAGGAGTAATTAAGCCAACGAAGTTTTACGAACACGGAGCGATAGAATTGGCCACTAAACATCTTGATCGAGTCAAAGCTCTCGGGGCAGACGCAGTCTGGATCGGGCCAATCTTTCATTCCCCTTGGCACGATCACGGGTATGACGTTGCGGATTACTGCAGCATCGAGCCATATTTCGGCACGATGGAGGATTTCGACGACTTTGTTAAAAAGGCTAACAAGCTTGGTATCAAAGTAATCATCGATCTCGTTTTGAATCATACCTCAATCACCCATGAGTGGTTTAATGATCAGAAAATGAGAAAGAGGTTATACTGTTGGTCGTCCAAAAACCGTCGTGGTTGGAAAAACCTTTTCAATCACGGTCCGGCCTGGACCTATAGCAAAGCGGCAGGCGAATATTACCTTCATCTCTTCGACGAAACTCAGGCAGACCTCAATTGGTTCCCTCGTGGTCCCGAAAAAGATGTAAATTGGGAGCTTATCGAAAAGTTCCACAAAATCATCGATTTCTGGACACAAGAACATGGCGTGGATGGTTTTCGACTTGATATGCCACAGAGCATTAATAAAGACTTTGAACTTAATCAGTTAGAGTTCGAAGATTTACTCTACGGCAATCAATCAGTCAGAGTCTTAAATGCTTTGTTTGGCGGAACGGATTGTTTCCTGATGATGGAGTGTTTCGACCCAACTTTTGGAGAGCTCACACAATACTATCTCGATAATACCCCAGTAAACTTCGTTCTTAACGTTGCGCTGAAGGATAAAATCGCTGACGGTGAAGGAGAATTTCTTCATGCTTTGGGTGAGCAAGTCAAAAACCCTGGCTTTATGTTAGACCTTGAGTCTCACGATTCCCCGAGGTTCATCTCACGTGGCGCTACCCCGGAAGACATGATTTTCTACATGTTTAACACTAAAGCAAATGCACTTTGCCTCTATCAAGGACAAGAATTGGCGCTCGACAACCCAACCGAAAAAGATTTACCCGGTTTCAAAATGGTCGAGTTGGATGCTCAGACCAGAATGCGATTCCGTAGTGGCGAATTGATTCGCGATCTTCGTGCTACCTCAAGAGCAAACGCTCGCGTGATACTACCACTAGACGAATACGCCTTTCAAGAAAGCTTTCCGAGCTCCTACCTTAACCTAACCAAAAAGTGGATCAACAATTGGCGTAATAGCTGATTAGTAAACCAAAAACCCGCGCTCCCGGCGCGGGTTTTTACTGCTTTTTATTAAATCTTTCTAAATTAAATAAAGGCTTTCCTTTTTCACCATCAATAATTCCCTGCGCCTTGCGTAGTAACTTTTCGAGCGCCACTTCGGAAGCCGCTGATCCCACGTGTACAGTTTTCACTACCTTTCCCTGTTCTTTGTAGCATACCTGCACCCCTGTTGCGCCAGAAGTGGTCTTAAATTTTCTTATATAAGCCATAATTCCATTGTAGCACACTGGAGCCTTAGAGATTTTCACAACAATTCCCCCATTTTTTCCACTAAAAACACAAGCGCTAAAACTAATATTCCCCTTATGTCTAGCAACCAAAACGCTTGGCAACCCGCTTGACAAAACAAAGCACGAGCGCTAAAATGACAGTAACAACTCTTGCGAGTGGGCCAGAGTTGGAGGAAACTAGCAACCGGCAGGGAAAAACCCTAGAACGGAGAATTTTGCTTATGTTATAAAATAATAAGCATAAGTAGTCAATAAAATTCACATGCTGATATGGTATAATGAGTTTATGAATATTCCGATTACACAATCCGATGCATGGCAAAAACTCCAAGATGACCTTGGAGAGGTAACTTACAGGGAAAAACAGGACAGTTTTCAGTATTTAGCCATTCAAAATCATACACCTATCGCAAATTATCTATATCTACCATACGGACCCATTGTTGATGACGAAAAAGGGCTAAAAGAATCCATAAAAAGTCTTAAGATCCTAGCATCGCAACATGATATATCATTTATCCGTATCGAACCTCAAAATCCTGCACTAACAAAGCACTTTACGAAAGAATTCAAAAAGACGAAGGATCTAAACCCTAAAGAGACATGGGTGCTAGATTTAGAGGGAAGTGAAGCAGAACTCAAACAAAAGCTACCCTCTCGTCTCGTTAGATACTATAAAAACATGTCTAAAAACGGACTCACTATTGAACAATCCCAGGACCCAGAAGATATTCATTACCTTATAGATTTACAAAAAGCACTTGCCAAAGAAAAGGGAATTAGCACTTTTTCGGAAAGCTATCTAAAAACTGAGCTCGCTCAGCCATTCGCCACTCTGTATCTATTAAAATCTAATCAAGAAGTAGTTGCTGCAGGCATGGTTTTTGACGACAAAACTACCAGATATAATCTCCAAGGAGCTCAGTCCGACGCTGGTCGCAAACTCCATGCCACCGGCATTCTAACAATTCAACTCATTTTAGACGCCAAGGCAAATGGTCAAAAATTCTTCGATTTCTGGGGTATCGCACCCGAAGGCGCACCCAAAAATCACCCCTGGGCCGGCTTCACAAATTTCAAAAAAACCTTCGCTGGTCGCGAAGTAGATTATGCCGGCACCTATGACATTGTTCTGAATCCATTTAAATACCGTCTTTACCAAGCTTTTAGATCAATCAATAGATTAGTGAGGAAAATCAAATGAAATTCGTCCAACTAAAACCAGAAGAATTCACCAAATTTGCGAAAAAAAATCCCTACAAATCTTTTCTCCAAACCGTCGAAATCGCCAAATTAAGAGAAAAAAACGGCTGGACGGCGTATTATTTTGGCGTAGAAGATGATGGCAAATTAATCGCCGCTACGATGGCTGTCGCGAGGCCCACTTTCCTCGGCAAATCTACCTATTATATCCCCGGTGGTCCACTACTAGATTACGAAGATACAGCTCTAGTTAACTTCTTTTTTAAAAACCTCAAGAATTATGCCAAAACCCACAACGGCTACCTACTCCATATCGAACCCTATTACGAAGTAGTAGAACGCGATCGTGATGGGCAAGAAGTGAAAGGCGGTTTCAATCATCAAAAGGCAGTTAAAAATCTCCGGAACCTCGGCTTTATCCAGGCTGAATCCGACAACCCAAAATACTTATTCGTGCTAGATTTAAAGGGAAGAAAACCAGACGAACTCTTCGCCAGTTTCAAACAAAACACCCGCAACCTCATCAGTCGCACCGCCAGAAAAGGAGTCAAAGTGCGAGAATTAGGAAAGGACGAACTCGACAAGTTCAAGCAAATCACCGAGTCCACCTCTGAGCGTCGTCACTTCTCCGACAAGTCTCTCGACTACTACGAAACCATGTACGACCTCTTCGCTAATCAGGGCGAAGTGAAGTTTATAGTGGCAGAGATTCCAGGGATTAAATCCGGTGCTACGAGTCCTACGGGACATAAAGACTTGGCCAGAGCGGCCCGGAGCGTGCCCGAAGGGCGCGCAGCACCGGATTTAATCCCTATAGCATCAGCGATGTTTATGACCTACGGCGACGAAATAATCTATCTTTTCTCTGGCAGCGACGAAAAATACATGAAAGAATACAACGCTCAATACGCCATCCAATGGTACATGATAGAATACGCCCTCAAGAATAAATTCAAGAGATACAACTTCTACGGCATCCAAGGCCTCCCAGACCCGTCAAAGCCCGGCTACGGTATCTATAAATTCAAAAAAGGCTTCGGTGGTCACGTTGTCGAACTCCTCGGTGCCTATGAATTACCGATAAACCAAACATTCTATCAATTACATCATTTTTTAGCTAAAATTCGCCAAAAAATCTAAAATTTCGTGCTATAATTAGCTTATGTTAAAAAGATCAAGGTCTATTATTTTTATGGCGGTTCCAGCTCTGACATTACTTGGTCTTTCTCTGTTGTCGTTTATTTGCCTAACTTCCACCACCGTCTCCGCCGAAGAAACACTCCAAGATAAC
>JAZRJZ010000017.1:0-34080 GCA_045646085.1 Candidatus Nanosyncoccus sp. | reverse complement strand
GATACTTCTAATGTAACAAGTATGGGCACCATGTTCGGCTCTGCCGGCCGCAACGCCACCACCTGGTCTGTTGGTAACCTCTCCTCCTGGAACACTTCTAGTGTGACAACTATGTCTAGCATGTTCTACGACGCCGGCCGCAACGCCACCACCTTCACTTTAGATCTCTCTTCTTGGAACACTTCTAGTGTAACAAATATGTCTGGTATGTTCCTCCAGGCCGGATACAGTGCTACCACCTGGTCTGTTGGCGACCTCTCTGATTGGAACACTTCTAGCGTGACGAATATGTCTAGCATGTTCGGCTCTGCCGGCCGCAACGCCACCACCTGGTCTGTTGGCGACCTCTCTGATTGGAACACTTCTAGCGTGACGAATATGTCTAGCATGTTTGATTCTGCCGGCCGCAGCGCCACCACCTGGTCCGTTGGCGATCTCTCTTCCTGGAATACTTCCAGCGTTACAAATATGTCTAATATGTTCAGCTGGGCCGGTTACAACGCCACCACCTGGTCTGTTGGTAACCTCTCCTCCTGGAACACTTCTAGTGTGACAAATATGTCTAATATGTTCTACGGCGCCGGCTACAGCGCCACCACCTGGTCTGTTGGCGATCTTTCTAATTGGAATACCTCCAGCGTGACAATTATGCAAAATATGTTTCACGACGCCGGCTACAGCGCCACCACCTTCACTTTAGATCTCTCTTCTTGGAACACTTCTAGTGTAACAAATATGTCTAGCATGTTCAGCTCTGCCGGCTACAGCGCTACCACCTGGTATGTCACTATTCCAAAAACCAATAATGGTACTACCACTGGCCCAATTACTAACACTACCTCAAACCTATACGGTAACACTACTTCGGTTACCGCTACTCCACCTCGTAGTAGATCCTTCACCCTCGCAAACTAACCAATTCAAAGTCCAAAACAATTACGTTTTTCTTGCACAAAATATTATTTGTGATAAAATAAACTTATGGTTAAACAAAAACCGAAGGTCATCTTATCTTTTGCGGGTTTGCTCGTGTTAACGTTAACGTCTTTTAACATCAATTACGCTTTTGCTGTTGATGCGAATACAAATTTCGAAGTTAATGTTATCGAGTCACTTTCTGTTTCTGTCACCACGCCTACTGTCTGGGCTAGTGGAGATATGGATGAATTCCTTCGGAATCCAGTCAGCGTCAGCGTTACCACCAATAGCACAGGCGGTTTTATTGCTACCATGAGCTCAAAAACCACTAGCACCGCGCTTACCAATACCTCGAATAGTAATTATACCCTACCCACGCTCGCAAGTAACTCCACCCGTGGTAGTTTCCCTGCAAATCGTTGGGGCTACTCGCTCAACGACACGGTTGCCGGCTCCAGTACCAGCACTTATAGCGCTATGGTCCCCTCAAATGCCACTCCTATCACTTTAATTCAGAGCAGTGGCAACAGCGGCAACAAAGATTTTTATTTCGGCGCCAAGGGTAATGCCTCGCTTCCATCAGGCACCTATACCGGTATCGTAGTAATTAATGTAGTGAGCGGAGCGACCGGCACAAACAATCCCGTCACCCCGACCAATCCTGCCACCCCAAATCCTTCCAACGATGTCGCCGTATATCACTCCAGTCCAACTGGCGGCTCTACCAGTGGCACAACGACTTATACCCAGCGCAGTTCTTCCTCGGGTAATACTACCACCACCACCGACGTCACAGCCGGAAACAACTGGAATTTGTATCAAGATCCACAAGGCGTCATTAGCAATACTTCCAGCAAAATCTCCACCAATTCTGCTCTTGCCACTGGTCTCGCCTTGACCGCTACCGTTGCCGCGACCTCCGGCATGTTCCTCGTCATTGCCGCCCGTAGAGAAGGTGAAGACGACGAAGAACCCCCCGAACTCTAGTAATTTATGGTATAATCATCTCATGAATGTTGTAACTAGATTTGCTCCGAGCCCCACGGGTTATATTCATATTGGCAATGTGCGCTCGGCCATTTATCCATACCTATTGGCGCGTCAAAACCACGGCAAAATGATTTTGCGTATCGAAGATACGGACCGCGCACGTTATATAGAAGACGCTACCGAGCTTATCGAAGATACACTAAAGTGGCTAGGACTAGAATGGGACGAAGGCCCAATTGTGGGCGGTCCTAATGCTCCGTATTTCCAGAGTGAAAGAAAAGAAATATATCTCGATTGGGCCAAAAAACTCATCGCTTCTGGCAGGGCCTATGCTGATCCCACTCCGCCCGAGACCATCGAAAAATACCGCAACGAATGTAGTAAAAACAAAACACCATTTTTGTATCGCAACTATCGCCCCGAGAACCCACCTAAATGGGAACAAGGCATGCCTCTTCGCTTCAAGGCCGAGCCTAAATCTTACGAATGGCACGACGAAGTAATGGGAGACATGAGCTCAGGGCCAGAAGTCCTAGACGACATTATTCTAATCAAAAAAGACGGTTTTCCTACCTATAATTTTGCGCATATCGTAGACGATGCGGAAATGGGTGTTACACATATAATGCGCGGCGTTGAATATCTTTCTAGCACTCCAAACTATCTTGCGCTCTACGAAGCGCTCGAGCTTCCTCGCCCAAAACTAGTCTCTTTGCCTCATATTTTGGCTCCCCAAGGCAACAAAAAACTCAGCAAACGCGATGGCGCCAAATCTGTGACCGAACATCGCGATGACGGTGTTTTGGCCGAAGCAATACTAAACTATCTAGCATGCCTCGGCTGGAATGACGGCACAGAAAAAGAAATTTACACCAAAGACGAACTTATCAAAAGCTTTTCCCTGGACAGGATTCAAAACTCTGGCGCGCGTTACGATGACACTAAATTACTCTGGCTAAACGGTCAATGGATTCGCAAAATATTCGACGAGCAAGGCGTAGATGCACTTTACGCCCGTACAGAAGGTTTTTGGCCCGAAACCGCAAAGACTGCTGCCGACGAATATAAGAAACAAGTACTTTCAATCATTTATGATCGCCTTAAGACGTTGTCGGATCTTCGCGTAATGACAGAATATTTCTTTACAGAACCAAAAATAGATTTAGATTATCTTGTTAGTAATAAGTTCCTCAAAAAACTATCAAAATCCGAGCTCGAAGACATGCTAAAACAAACTATTTCTGCGCTCTCAGAAATCACCGACTGGACCGCCGATAATCTGCAAGATACTTTAAATGGACTATTAGCAAAAACCGCCAAAAAACCTGCCGAGCTATTCAGTCTAATTCGTATCGCAATTAGTTTTGCGCCATTCTCCCCCGCTCTTAATCTCACCATGGAAGTACTAGGCAAAGAAAAAACTCTAGCCAGATTAAACTTAGTAGCCAGAGCTTTATAAAATCTATAACGAAACTGCGATTGAACGGATTTGCTTCTCGGTCAACGTGCCTTGAGTCGCCTCAATCTTGTATAAGAGACCTCCATTTACCCAGGACGCATTGCTATCACTAATATAAATCGTAATACCTTGTTCACGAATTATATTATAATTTTCCCCATATTCTGATTTAACAAAATTAGATAATAGTGCGCTAGAATCCCAAGCCGACCTCTCCTCTTTCAAAGTGAAACTATCACCGGTCTCAGACTTAAGAAAACTCAAAGACACTCTGTCATTCTCAGATGTGATACTGGAAATATTATAATCACGAGGTACATAGCTAGGATATTTGGCATCAATACCAGTCTGCATAGCTGCAACCTTCAACGACACATCCGGCATGCTCAAATTTACAAAATACGCAATCGCAAAAACCGCTGTCGCTGCGCAAATCAAAGCTAGTGCTACCCGGCCAAAACCAAAGTGCAACTTCTCTCCCTTAGTAGTACGAGTCTTCGGTGTTTCATCCATAGTAGCTGCCTGCATCAAGGCCTTCTTGATTGCCTGGTCTTTTAACTCTTTGGCGCTTACTTTTGGCGCCGTAGTTTGCTGGACGGAAACAGCCCTTGCTTTCATTCTTTCGTTAGCCTTAGTCTGAAGCGGGTGAGTGACGGCCTTCTCAGCGACGCTAACTTGAACTTTGCGAGGTTGCTGTTGCGCGATAGTATCATTAAACCTCTTCACTTTGGTGCTTCTCTTCACCTGAACCATCGAATCCGTAGTACGAACAGGACGCTTCACATATTTACGATTTAACGTAGTTGAAGCCTGCGTCTGCCTACGTACAGTCTTTGCCATCTGATGATTTTCGGATTGTTGCATTATTACCTCGCTTATTCTTATATCTATCATACTATTTATGTTTTAAAAACGCAAGAGCTAATTTTTATAAAATATATGGTATAATATAACTGTCATGGATCGAGACAAAATCAAACGTCGCCAAAGCTTAAAAGTAATCATTTCCGAAGCAATTATGGTACTTGCAGTTATCGTGACTGTTATTATTTTGGCTTTTATAGTCTCTGGCTACTGGCTAAACTCCGATTTTAAGGTCGAACGACAAGGGCTAGTCCAAGTTTATTCTATCCCAACCGGCGCAAATATCGATATTGACGGCGAAGCTTCGTCTTGGCTTCAGCGCACCAACACTTCTAAGACCTTAACTAGCGGCAAGCATACCATTACTCTCTCAAAAGACGGCTACGATACTTGGTCTAAGACTATCGACCTAAAAGAGGGGCTTCTCTACCGCCTTCATTATCCGCGCCTATTTCTAAAAGACCGCACTCCCCTAGAAATGCTAGACGCTAGTACATCTACTATTGCGACAATTTCGCCAGACTTTACCGATATGGTACTCATCAATGGCACCACCAAATGGCAATTAGTCAACCTCGAAAACGAAACATTAGAGCCAAAAAGCCTTAATATTGCAACCTATTTTTCTGACGTTAGCATCGCCGAAGATGCCACTACCGGCCTATTCAATGGCAAAATTCTTAGCCTAAACTGGGACGCCGACGGCAATCATATCCTTTTCGAGATTGAGGGCGAATCAACCAAAGAATGGGTGCTTATTGATGTGAGAAACCTCAAAAACAGCATCAACCTCACCAAAGAATTCGGTGCAGATTTCTCGAGGATCGAAATCCTTGATAATTCTTCCAATACTCTTCTCGCCGTCCAGAACGGCAATCTCCACAAGATTGATGTCTCCGGCAAATCCATTTCCGCCGTACTCGTAGAAGATATTGTCGACTTCGATCATTACAACAACACGGTTTTGTTTTCTGCCGCCAGCAATGACGAAGGCTACTACCTAGGCGTCTTCAAAGTTGGTGACGGCGAAGTTACCGAGCTCAAAACATCCTCGCACCCCTCAATGGTTGCCATTGCAAAATTCTATGACGAAATATATTACGCAACAATCCACGACCAGTCGGTATCGCTTTTCAAAGAATCCCCAGAATTCACCAAGGTTTCGGATTTCGAACTGAGCTTCACGCCAGACCGTCAAAGAGTTGGTCAAGGGGGCGAATTTATTCTTATGTATTCCGACAACCATATTGCTACACTCGACATGGAAGCCATTGCCGTTAACGAATGGACGATTGACAATGGCAACTATGGCTGGCTAGCAAACGAAATGGTCTATACTGTATCCGACGGCGAGTTAATCACTTACGACTTCGACGGCAACAATCGTCGCGTGCTGGCAAAGAACGTTTCTAGTCATTTTCCAGCCACTATCACAAATGACAAATGGCTTTATTACTTTAGTGACGGCTCGTTAATTAGAGAACAAATCGTTAAATAAACTAAGCTCCAGTTAACCAATTCCAGATTCCTTCAAAGAAGGATGGTTCATTAGACGGTAGGTAATCTCCGGTATTCTGGTCAACAGTAGGTAGGTTTTCTGATTTGGTTGCATTCTCAACGCTCGGCGAAATCTGCTCTGCGGTCACTAACAAGCGATACCTAGAAGTTCCAAGTGGCGTACAGGTTACCAAGGTGAGCAATGGTTTATCGGTGTTTACGACCAAAGCCGCTACATTGGTTGGCTCCACGACCTCCTTTTTCACCACCTGATATGTGTATCTCACCGAATTGTAGTTTATATAAATCAAATCACCGTCTTCTAGCCTCTCTAGTCCCGAAAAAATGTATTTGTATTGATTTGAACTATAAATATCTCCCGCAGAGTGTCCCGTAATTACAGTCGTACCAATTTCTCCCGGATATGCGCTCGCCCCAGCAATCCGATAGTGCGCCACACCGTTATTCATTGCCGGCATTACCTCGGATAGTGAAATGCCGAAATGTACCGGCACATCCACATTTAGTTTTGGAATAATCAGGCGTGGATCTGGCGAAACCGTCTGGGTAATTGTCGGGTCGATCGCTTCGATTTCAGTTGCCGGTGTATCTCCAGGAGAGACATAAGCCATAATCGGAGCAAATATCAATCTGTTATACTGCAAGAAAAGCACTAATAATACCACGGCAACTCCTGCTAAAATCGGAATCAAATGACGACGCCGACGCGATTTTTTGGCATTGTCGGTAGCCTTTTTTCGCACTAATCGGCGTAAATTATCACGGATACTTTCTTCCCCGTTTTCGGAGTTTTCGTACGCGCTGTCTTGAACACTAATCCCGTTTTTTAATGACAACCCAGAAGCATGATTTATCTTGGCGCTCGATTTTGCAATCGAACTCAAAATCTCCTCTTCTTCAGCTCTTTCTCGGGCTTGTTTTAGCTTTTCCTTTTCGATATAATTCCTGGCAGCCTTTGAATAGTATTCGCTGTAGTATTTCTGGTAATAATCTTGCCAAGCCGAATGATATTTTTTCCAGGATTCAGAGTTGATTTTTGAAGTGACTGGCTCGTTTTTGAGATGAGAATTGTTTTCCTGTATTTCTTTCGTAGCTTTTTTTGCAGGGTCAGCATAAGCCGCCAGAACCTTTTTTCTGGCTAATGCTGCGGCAGCTTGTCTTTGCAGGTCAGAAGAATTATGCCCACCGTTTTCGGAATTCATAACACGATTATAGCATATTTTATCAGTTTATGATATAATTACAGCACTGGGCGAGTGGCGGAACTGGTAGACGCGCTAGACTCAAAATCTTGTGGTAGCAATACCGTGAGGGTTCAAGTCCCTCCTCGCCCACCAACACAAAATAAGCCAACAGGCTTATTTTTTAAACACCACCGTAAATTTCGTCAATGTTTTGTCGCTTTCGCAACTAATATTCCAATTATTCTGCACGCAAAGTGCTTTAGCAATTGCTAGACCAAGTCCAGAGCCATCTTTCGTTTTGTCAGTTTGGTAAAAACGATCAAACACTTTTTCCGAATCACCCTTAGAAATTTTAGCTCCATCATTCGAGACAGAAACCTTGTTTTTTTCTAAAACGACAGAGATTTTTTTATTCCCATATTTTGTTGCGTTATCTAATAATATATCTAATACTTGCAGAAAATCTCGTTTTGGTAATAAGACAAGCTTCTCTTCTGGATTGGACTTAAAGGTTATACTTCCCTTAAATCTCGGCTTGAACACTTCAATACGTTTTTTAATTTCCGCCTCCAAATCTATCTCCTCAGAAGTACCTTTTTCAATGCTGCCCGCGTCCATTCTAGCTAGCTGTAATAAATCTAGGACTAGCTTGTTTGCTCGATCAATTTCGCCTTCAACATTAGACTTCCATTTTTCGTTATCTTTGTCTACTTCAAGCGCCTCCATATTAGCCTGCATAGTAGCAAGCGGCGTTTTTAATTCATGAGAAGCGTTAGCTATAAATAGTTTTTGCTTTTCATAAGAATCCTTTACTGGCTCAACGATTTTTTGGGAAGCAAAATATACAATCAAGAAAGTTGCTACCTCAATGATTGCGCCGACGCACAAGAGAGTGACGAGCAGACGCTCGCTTCCTTCCCTACGATCATTCTGAATAAAATCTTTTAATTCTTGGTCGTTATAAGAGGCCGGAGCCGGCATACTATAATCTGGCTCTGGAAGGGGTCTTGGCTCTGGGCGCGTCGTAGACGAAAAAACCATAATTAGAACGCCAGACAGGATTATCACTGCGGTCGTGATAGTCATCGTAATAATAATAATTCGGTTTCGTAATTTCTTAAACATTTTATTTACTCGTTAATTTATAACCTAAACCACGAAGGGTGACGATTTTAGCTTTGCTGTGGATTTTTTTCAACAATTTACGAATTCTAGAAATATACGATTCAACATAGTTGTCCTCTCCGAGACCATCTTCTCCCCAAACTTTCGCTAGCAGGTGTTCTTTACTAATTAGAGATTCTGGCGATTTCAAAAATTCGGTTAGTATCTCAATCTCTTTGGCTGTTAATTGCTCGCCATTCAAAGTCGCATTAATTTTGTCCAAAACTAAATCACCAAAACTAATATCTGAAACATCTATCTGTTTTGGTCGGCGCACCAAGGCCTTTACTCTAGCCACAAGTTCAGCGGTTTTAAATGGCTTAGCAAGATAATCATCGGCTCCATGGTCGAGATGACTAATTTTCGTCTCAACTTCCGACAAGGCCGAAAGCATAATTACAGGGGTTTGGACATTTTTCTCGCGCATACGTTTCAAAATGTCTGTGCCAGATAGTTTTGGCAGCATAATATCCAAAACTACACAATCATAAATATCGCTCACAGCATTATTTAGTCCAGTTTCACCATCGCTAGCCAAATCAACCGAAATACCTTGTTTTTCTAGATTATGTTTCACGGCCTCCGCTAGGAAGGTAGCATCTTCTACATAAAGTATTCGCATAAATTCTCCTTGTTTAATTATATTATAATTTTGCCCCTAGAAGTTAAAACGAAGCTGAAAACATTTCTTGCATCATGTTTAAGGTTCTTTTCAGGAAAACAAGCCATAATAGGCTATATAATAATTAAAAAGGAGCATTATATATGGACGATAAAGAAAACAATAAAAAAGACATCACGAAGGAAAAAATAATTCTCTTCGTAATTGGCGTGTTGGTTGGCGCAGTAATTTCTACAGCAGCCTTTCTTGTCTACACGAAGACATTAGGTACAAGTAGTGACACTAATAGTTCAACGACAATGCAGATGCCTGGCGGTACTCCACCAGAAATGCCGAGTGGCGAAAATGGACAAAATGAACAAGGCGGTACTCCGCCAGAAAAACCAAGTAGTGATAATTCTTCGCAAAACGACAATAATTAAAAGGAGAATATCGTGAACAAGAAACAAACTATCATTTACGCATCCATAATCTCCGCGCTAGTTTTAACCTTGGGCGTACTATGGTTTTTGATTATTGATACAGTAAACTCCAGGAATACGACTAGGGACGTCAATACGACAAACATTAGCTCATCTGCTTCGTACTCCGCGGTCAAGGAGATCACGACAGACGAAACTATCGACGGCGGAGAATTTTCATCAACTAGCAGCGATGAAAATGCCATCACTGTTTCGGGGAATATTTCGGCCACATTATCCAATATTAATGTAATCAAAACGGGCGACTCGGACGGCGGTGATAATACGAGTTTTTACGGTACAAATTCTGCAATCATCGCTAAAGGTGGTGCAAATCTCACAATTAAGAACGCAACAATTACTACCGATGCCACTGGCGCAAACGGAGTATTCAGCTATGGTGGTTCTGCAACTACAAACAATTCTACGTCTGATGGTACCACGGTAAACATTTCTGACTCCACTATTACTACGAGCAAGGACAATTCTGGTGGTATCATGACCACTGGTGGTGGCATCATGAATGCCGAAAACCTTACTATTACTACTGCTGGTACTTCTAGCGCGGCAATTCGCTCGGATCGTGGTGGCGGAACAGTTACGGTAGACAAAGGCACCTACAAAACTACCGGCAAAGGCTCCCCGGCGATTTACTCTACGGCAGATATCACCGTCAAAAATGCGACGCTTGATGCATCCGCTTCCGAAGGGGTAGTGATTGAGGGCAAAAACAGTGTCACTCTTGAAAACGTCACCTTAACCGATACCAACAACACCCTAAACGGCCAATCGACGACCTACAAAAACATTTTCTTATATCAATCTATGTCCGGCGATGCCGCTTCCGGCGAAGCAGTATTTACTGCTAAGAATTCAACTATCACCACTAACAAAGGCGATAGTTTTTATGTGACAAATACAACCGCAACTATTAATCTAGAAAATAATCAGATTATCAATCATGACTCAACTGGCAATTTTCTTAGAATTCAAGCCGATTCGTGGGGCAATTCTGGTAGCAATGGCGGTACGGTCACGCTAAATATGACAAATCAGTCTGCCGCCGGGAACATTGTTGTTGATTCTATCTCGAGCTTAGCGATTAATTTGAGTAATGGCTCGTCGTTTGAAGGCACCATTAATCACGAAAATACTGGCGAAGTATCTCTGAGTTTAGATAGTTCTAGTACATTAACTTTGACCGGTGATACTTACGTAAAAGCGCTAACCAACACCGATACGACTAATAGCAACATTAATCTGAACGGATACAAGTTATACGTCAACGGTATTGAGCTAAAATAAACCTCATATATAATAATACAACCCGAAATTCGGGTTGTATTATTTATTTATCCCAGTCAAATCCCTCGCCGTAATGTCCCCACATTGCGGTTTTTTCGTAAATTGGTCGTTTCAAATCCAAATATTTAATAATACCATTTGGTGTAAGATCGTAACCTTCAATCTCTTCTGGTTTACCGTCGACAATCACCGTTTTTTCAAGTGGCTCAGCATAACCAATTGCATATGCTAGCCGCACCAGCACTTCATGCGCCTTACGCTTGCGCAAATAATCTACGGCGATGCGACGCGCCATATAAGCTGCCGAACGGTCCACCTTCGAAGGGTCCTTACCAGAATAACAGCCACCGCCAATCGCGACACGCGGCCCATAATTATCTACAATTAATTTGCGTCCAGTAAGCCCCGTATCTGCTTCAAATCCGCCCTGGTTCCAGTCGCCAGCCGGATTTAAATGCAGTTCCAGTTTTCCTTCGAGTTCTTGTTCAGTAATAAAATCGCGCACTAACTTCTCTAATTCATCATGCGATACATTCTGGAAGCTTGCCACAATCGAATCAATCGTGCCATCCGGCGCAATCGTAATTTGAGTTTTGCCATCATATGGATGCTTTTTATAAATAAACTGGTTGAGTCTCCTCGCGAGTACCACTTCGAGCGGCAACATCTCTTCAGTTTCATCGCAGGCATAACCAATCATGATTCCCTGGTCACCCGCGCCACCAGTATCTACACCCTGCGCAATTTCTGGCGATTGTTTGACAATCTTGGTGTGTACTTCTATGTCGTCGCCAGCAATTCGTTTTACGATAGCCGGAATATCTACTTCGGCAGTCGACGTAATTTCACCAGTCACAAAAACTACGCCGTGCCCTCCACAGGTTTCTGCTGCTACGCGCGCATTCGGGTCATCTTTTAAAAACGCATCCAAAATCGCGTCGCTGATTTGGTCGCATAATTTGTCTGGATGTTTTGGAGAAACGCACTCCGCAGTTCTATAGAACATATCTTTCCTTTCTGGTCGGACTTACCACCTTGGCAAAGCTAGGTTGGCAGGAGGTCATGGGGCCGCTCCCTCGCTCCTTCTTGATATTCGTGATACAATTATAACATGAAAATTGCATTCTTTTCGGATTGCTATTTAGACCTAACGGGCGGTATTGTTAGCTCAATCAATGCCCAAAAAGCCGAGCTCGAAAAACGCGGTCACACGGTTTACGTTTTTAGCTCTGGATATCCCAAATCTTCAGCTGCACACAAAAAACTCGCAAAGCAAAATATCTACCAAGTCCCCAGTTGCAAATTATTCTTTCGTGGCTTTACGCCGGTTTCACGTCGTCCACGCATTATAGAAAAATGGCTCCTTCGTGAGCATCCCGAGCTAAGAGATTTTGACGTTTTTTACATTCATTATGAATCCGGCTGCTCAATTGCAGGTCTTCGTTTAGCCAAAAAACTTAATATTCCCGCCATCCAAGTCATGCATGGCCGAGAAGACATGGGCGAAAGCAATATTATCCCCACCGGTTTTCGTACTTTTGTGGCCGCTTCGCTAAATTGGTTTCATTCTTGGTATTTACCTCATCCAATCAAAGTCTCGCGCGACAACTATCTTGCCAATACAATCGCCAAAGCAAAAATGTGGACTTTAATGGTCAATCACGCAAACGTCGCCGATTTAGTCCTCACTCCTTCTGAACATTTCCGTCAAAAATTAATACATTATGGAGTCGGGCAAGAAATCCGAGTTTTCCCTAACGGCTATGCCGACAAAAACTATCCCAAGAACCCTACTTTGCGCACCTTCGCTCCCAACGAATCACTCAGAATCATCTGGCATTCCCGTCTTTCCGGCGAAAAACGCATCATGACATTTTTAAAAGCCCTTTCTGAGCTAGAAGGCGAATATTATCTTGACGTTTTTGGGAGCGGACCAGACAAAGTCAAAGCCGAGCAGTACGCCAAGCTCCATCGGCTCAAGGTAAAATTCCACGGTGATGTTAAATTCGAAACACTAAAAGACTCGATCGAAAAGGCCCATCTAGATGTTTTGACATCTTATAATTATGATACTTTTGGTATGACTTTGATCGAAGCCGAGGCTTACGGTACACCAGTTTTTTTCTGCGACCCAGACATGCGAGAAGTTGTTCCAAAAGGTAGTTTCATATTAAGCGCGTCCGAAAGTTCCGAAGATATGGCAAAGGCGCTCGACGATTTGATTAACCACCCCGGAAGAATCGCTGAGATGAGTAGAATTATGCTTGCTCATCGCGAGGAGGTCCTAATCAGTCGCCGTATCGAAATCTTAGAAAAAGCAATTAGTGATATAATTAAAAAATGAGATACTTGGCCGACCTCCTTACTTTATCGCGCTTTATTCTAGCGTGCGTCTTGCTGACTCTAGCTTTTATTGGTAGTCCTGCCGAAAACGCCTTCATTATTTTTCTAGTTGCCGAGCTTACCGATGTTTTTGATGGCACCTGTGCTCGCAAGTGGCCGTTTCCTAAGAATAAAATTCCAAAATACCGCAAATACGCCGCTCGGTTCGATATCATTTCAGACGTCTTACTGGCAGGCGCACAGGTCTTGTTCTGCATGCTTCAGGTCAACCTAATCGCCGGTCTCGTAGTAATTGGCTTTTATGTCATCATCTGTGGCGTGCTAGAATTAATTCTCTATGGCAAACTCTTTGGTCATCCCGATGATTGCACCAAAAATTCCCTCATGCGACGCAATTTTCCACTCGCAAAAACCATCGTCCTCTTTAGGCGTCATTTATATGCGATTTGTCTAGGCATTATTAACGCCCTAATTCTCTTTGCTACGAGTTGGCCCGACCCAGTCAAATACAGCTTATTCGTCCTCGGCTGTTTAATATTTCTCTTTGCTTGGTTTTTCCTTCGTCAGCGTCGCGAAAACGTTTCCCGCGATGCGGTAGAGCTCGAACAACAACTCTCCAAATCTAGTCAAACGCGGCGCAAGTCGTAGCCCCGATAAAATTATTCGGGTTAAACAAGTTTAGCGCTGTGATTTTGGCGGCCAGTTCTCCGTTCCAAAAATCTAACGGCGCATAGCCAGTTTTACTCAGCGGCATCGCTCGTACTGTTCCGCTACTAGCAATCAATATCTGCTCGTTATGTAAAGTCACGACGGAAATTGGATAGCTTAAGGTAAACTTATGCAATACTTCTGCAACTTGCACCAACGACTGTGAAAGTAGCAACATTTTTGGGTAATAAATCGCCCGCAATAATTTTTGAAGCTGTGCGACTGAAGCAAACAATACGAGGTTTTCATTCATCAAAGTTTTTTCCGCTCCCGTCTCCGTCAACAAGTCCACCGCATCACGTGTAATTAATAGGGATTTTTCGGAACTTTTGTACGCGCTTGCTAGAGCTCGCGCCGTCATAGAATTTTTGGACAAATCCCCTAGAATCAAATTAAACTCAGCTGTGCCGAAAACATTGATTAGTTCCTGACTTTCGTCAAACGAACCAGACTCCGTTGATGGTAAAAACTGGATATTCGGCAAATCTGGTAATTTGCCCTTCAAAGCATCCGGCAGAATCACATTTACTTCTTTGATTTTATAATGATTAGCCAAAAACTCCGCTACTTTTATCTCAGTACGAAAGCTATTTGCATTTCCGCCGATTATATTCACCGACCCCTGCGCTCTTTCCGGAATATTCCAGCCAAGATCCTCGTCAGGATTTTTTTCGACCTTCTCAAAATAATCCACTTACACCTCCAATTCTATTGAAATCGGGCAATGGTCCGAGCCCATCACATTCTCGTAAATCTCGGCCGATTTAAGCTGCGGTACCAAAGCTTTAGAAACAAAGAAATAATCAATTCTCCACCCTACGTTGTTTTCGCGCGCGTGGCCCCAATGTGACCACCAAGTATAGCGCACTTCGTCCGGATGCAAAGTTCGAAAAGTGTCGACCAGCCCCGCTTCAATATAATTCGTAATTCCCTGCCTTTCTTCATCCGTAAAACCAGCCGAATGATGATTTGTTTTTGGCCTCGCGATGTCGATTTCTTCATGCGCCGCATTAAAATCACCGCACACTACCACCGGCTTTTTCTTTTCTAAATCCTTCAAATATTTCAAAAATTCTGGGTCCCATTTTTCTGCGCGCAGCCCTAATCTCTCTAGTCCGTTTTTAGAATTTGGCGTATACACGTTCACTAAGAAAAACTTTTCAAATTCCGCCGTCAATACACGACCTTCGGTCAAGGGATCCCCAAATGAGTCCGCAAAAACCTGCTCAGTCGGCAAAGTATAGCTCACCGACAACGGCTTAATTTTCGTAAAGATCGCCGTACCAGAATACCCTGGCCGCTCGGCTGAGTTCCATAATTCTTCGTACTCAGGCAAGTCGATTTCTGCCTGGCCTTGTTTAGCCTTGGTCTCTTGAATGCACAAAATATCTGGCTGTTTTCGTTCAACAAAATCCTGAAATGCGCCTTTTTTTATCACTGCACGAAGCCCATTTACATTCCACGAAAAAATCTTAAGCATATCTACCTCTCTCAATGTCACGTTTTTTAATTGTTTCGCGTTTATCGTATTTTTTCTTACCTTTCCCTACTGCAATCACGAGTTTGATATATCGCGAACCGCCTAATAACCTCACGGGCACAATAGTAGACCCAGCTACCTTTTCGCGCGCAAGCGCCGCAATTTGTTTTTTTGTCGCCAGTAATTTGATGTTCCTCGCCGTATCTGCGCCAAGAGTCAAATTATTCAGCCAAAGCTCATTCCCGCGAATCGTCACAAAAGACCCTTTTAATTGCACATGATGATCACGAATTGCTCGCACTTCAAGACCAGACAAAGACATTCCTACCGTCAGTTCGTCGCCCAAAATATAATCGTAATGCGCCCTACGATTTACTGTCATACTATCAGGAGTCTTCCGTTTTTTCATGTCTTAATTATATCATATCTATAAAAGCTCTTTACAAAGCCATCCCAGTTATGTTAAAATTAAGTAGTAAAGGGTATTAATGAAAGATAAAAACAAATTATTATTAGCGAGCATGTCGGTTGGTTTGTTAGGTCTGGTTTTTGCGTCTTCCACCTCCGCCCTCACCTACCAGGAAGAAATCCCAGTCTCATTTACTTTTAATCGTGGCCTGTCGCTCACAGTCTCTGCTTCTGATTTACATATCTATAATCTAGTGACAGGCAATTCTGATGAAAGTAATATTATTACAGTAACTACTACTTCTAATAATGCCACAGGATATGTCCTGACTGCTTCTGTAGGTAATAGTACTAAAAACACTACTAATCTAGTCAATGGCTCTAACAACTTTGCTAGTATTGCTACTAATGCCAGTCAAGCATCACTTACTACGGACAATACATGGGGATATTCTATTTCTACTAATAATGGTTCTAGTTGGTCTAATTACTCAGGTCTTCCCATCTTTTCATCCACTACCTGGAAAGAAATAGCCAGTACTAATGCTAATGGTACTACCAGTATCTTATTCAAGATTGGCGCCAAAGCCTCTTCTTCCCAAGCTGCTGGCGATTATACTAATGTGATTAATTTTACCGCTACTACTAATCCTAGACCAATAGATATTGAAGTTGCCTTTGAAGATGCTGGCAAAACTAGACTAAATGGTTATTACAAGATGCAAGATATGAATTCTAGTATTTGCGCAAATACCGAAGTGATTGGCGCTAATAGCGTAGCTAGCTTAATTGACGAAAGGGACAACTCTGTTTACACTGTAGCAAAGCTGGCTAACAATGAATGTTGGATGACTAACAACCTGAGATTAGATTTTTCGAAACTACATCAAGATATTTCCGCTAGTAATACAAATAACCCAACTAGCGCTTTTATCGCCACAGCAAATACTAGACCATCGGCCACAAATCCGAGTGCTGACACTCCATGGGCATGTAGCCTAAGTCAACAAAGTTGCTGGGAGGCATTTCGATATAGTACAATTAATATAAACGACGCTACGGTAGATAGCGACAACCATACTTATGACGAATATGGAGTTTACTATAATAATTATGTAGCCGCGGCTGGAAATGATGACTGGGATACAAATTATTATTTCAATGAGGGCGATATCTGTCCTGCCGGGTGGCAGGCTCCACGAGTATCGGGTGCTAAATCATTTACTAGCCTAAATACAGCCATTAATTCTGGTTCAAGCACAACTTCTGCGGGATTAAGAGCTTCGCCGGCAAATTTCGTTTTCTCTGGTTACATTGATGCAACAAATAATATAGTAACAGGACGTGGTACGACAGGAAATTATTGGGTAGGATATAGTGATGCCAGTAATAATGGCGAGCGTTGGGAGATTAATGAAAACAGATCAGCTATGAATTACGCGCCTATCATTAATGGTTATACCCTGCGTTGCGTAGCGAAATAGGTGCTTACCCAGCATATGAGTACAGCTAGTTTTCGTGTGTTGTGAAGCAATAGTTTTTATAATGTAGCATTTGTTTTATAATATAGTTATGGACAAGACATTTTTCTTTTATGATTTAGAGACTTCGGGACTGAATCCGCGCGAAGACCGGATAATGCAGTTTGCGGGGCAGAGGACGACGCTAGATCTTTCATATGAGCTTGTTTTCTCCTTTGATGATTATTTATCTTCAAGTGGCGGCGACGGCCGTTATTTTGGTCACTCTATTCGTTGTGTGGCACAGCAGAGTTAGCGTGTGATGTAAGTAATCATATACCATATCTAGCGCGCTATATCTAGCGTTGCTAGATTGCCACAACCACTACCCAGGAGTTGTAATTTTTCCCCCTCCGTGCTACTCTCTCCCACGTGAAAGAATATTTAGTTCATATTGAAAACGACAAAAACTCTAAGCCTCGTCCGCACGAGAAAGCAACCGCAAATATTTTAGCCCAATTATTTAAAAGCGACATTATTTTTCTGCGCAGGGCTCAAAGTAAAACGCCAGATTTATACATCCTAAGGACTAATGCTCGTTGGGAATTAAAATCACCCACTGGTGGTAGTAAGCATACCATCCAAAACAACTTAAGAAACACGGATGGCCAATCAGAAAATGTAATTCTAGATTTGACTCGTGCGAAACTTACAGATAAACAAGGAATTTCGAGAGCAAAAGAATTTATTAAAGCCGAGAGGTATAGAATCAAGCGCCTAAAAGTTCTCACAAAGCGCCACGAACTAATTGACATTAAAAAATAAATAAAGTATAATATATACCAAGAGGTTAAGTATAAGATACTCTGAATTGTATCAACTGCTTAACCTATTTTTATTGCTTTATGCTACCCTCACGCACTCATCTCCCACCAACTCTCGTAATTCACTCAATAATTCTTCCGACGCATCTACCTTGAACGGCATCCTTAGAGCCTTCTTTGTCCCCCCGTCTTTCATCACCAGTACTACCTCTTGAACACCCAAATAAATATCCGCCAACTTTCGAATCGCCGTCAACACCTCCGTATCATCCGGATTTTCTACCAAGATATACAACCTTTCTTTGCGAGGATCTTTGGGTGGCTCCTTTAATATCCTCACCGTCTCTGTTTTCGGAGCTTCCGTACGCGCTCCGTTCGCGCCATTGCCCCTGTAAACTTTCTCGGCAGAAGACCAACTACGTTTACCTCCTGGCGCTGACGTCGGCGCAGCCAATCTGGTGCCAGTCGGTTTGTATGATTCCAGTACATCGTCCGAAATTAGTTCCACTGATTCCGCTAATAGTTTCACGTCCGAAGTGATTCGCCCGCTTTTGTCGCGCGCATTCACGCGCCCGCGCACACGTACGACATTATCCATCTCCAATTTTCCGCCAAACTCTGCAAATACCGATGGAAATACGATGAACTCTATCTCGTCCGTCTTGTTTTCCATCTTTACGAACGCCATTTTGTCGCCTTTTTTGGTCAAAATCGAACGGACGGCCGTGATTATCCCGCCTACCGTCACTACTTTATTATCATTTTCTTCGCAGACGCATGACATTGGATGCGTCTGTTCCTCAAAGTACGTATCATATTTGTCCAGTGGATGCGCCGACAAGTATAGTCCCATCAAATCGCGCTCCCACATCAAAAGTTCCTTATCAGGATATTGTACTGGCGCCGGCTTGATTTCTACCTCTGGTACCGCTCCCGCTTCACCCATCATACCAAAGAGGTCTGTCTGCCCCGAGCCGACATCTTTTTGAATTTTGGTCCCATAAGCCTGGATTGCTTCCAGATTAAACAAAAGATCCGAGCGGCTAGACTTGAATCGGTCAAACGCACCCGTCTTGATCGCCGCTTCCCAAGATTTTTTATTAAACTTAGTGGAGTCTACCCGCTTAGCGAAATCGCATACCGACTTAAACGGCCCATTCTTGTCTCGCTCTTCAATTACGATATCTTCGACCAAAGATTTTCCCATATTTTTGATTCCGGATAGTCCAAACCGAATTGTGTTTTCGCCGCCTACAATCCCGAAATCGCCATAAGATTGGTTAATATCAGGACCGAGCACTTTAAGCCCCATCTTTTTACATTCTGCAATTTCAATTGCCAAACGATCCGTCCAACGCATATCTGCCGTCATGAGGGCCGCCATAAAGGCATCTGGATAATGTGCTTTGAGGTACGCCGTCCAATATGCAATCAAGGCATAACACGCCGCGTGTGACTTATTAAAACAGTAATTAGCAAATTCCAAAAGCTGATCCCAGAAAGTCTCCGCGATTTCCTTCGTCGCGCCACCTACTTTAATCGCTCCCTCAATAAACTCCGGCTTCACCTTTTTCATCAAATCAATCTTTTTCTTCCCTACCGCCTTACGTAGAGTATCCGCCTGGCCACCAGTAAACCCACACCACGTCCTCGAAATCTGCATGAATTGCTCTTGGTAAATCAAAATTCCGTAAGTATTCTTAAGAGCTCCTTCTAGACCGGGATGGAGATATGTAATCGGCTCCTCGCCGTGCTTCCGTCGAATAAACGAATCAATAAATTGCATCGGACCAGGGCGATAGAGCGCCACCATCGCGATGATATCTTCAAACGTAGACGCCTTCAAATCTTTAAGATATCGTTTCATTCCCGCTGACTCCAATTGGAATACGCCCGTCGTTTCGGCTCGCTGTAACAGCGCAAAGGTCTCTGGGTCGTCCAGCGGCAAAGCCGACAAATTAATATCATCGTGGTAAACTTTGCGAATCATCCGGAGTGCATTATTAATCACTGATAAGTTGGAGAGTCCCAAAAAGTCCATTTTAAGTAGCCCTAATTCTTCGACCTGTCCCATCGGAAATTGCGCTGCAATCGGACCTTTAGCCGACACCTCTAAGGGCAAGAATTTCACTAAATCATCTGGTGCGATGATTACTCCACACGCGTGAACGCCGTGGTTTCGAATAGTGCCTTCTAGTCGCGACGCAAAATCAATCACCTCTTTGGCTGTCGGGTTGGTTTCATATTCCTGTTTCAAATCCGGCACTTCTTTTATTGCATCCGCGAGATGGATATGATGCCCTTGTACTGGATCAGGCACCATTTTGGCTAGCCTGTCCGCCTCTGCATACGGCACCTCTAGCACTCTAGCCACATCTCGCACCGCGTTTTTCGCCATCATTTTACCAAAGGTCACGATATTAGATACTCGCTCTTCACCATATTTATTTGTACAATATTCAATCACTTCATCACGGCGCGTATCCTGAATGTCTGTATCAATATCCGGCATACTAATTCTGTCGGGGTTCAAGAATCTCTCAAACAAAAGATCGTATTTTAATGGATCCAGTTCTGTAATCCTTAGTGCGTAAGCCAAAATAGAACCAGCCGCGCTCCCACGCCCCGGCCCATACACGATGCGCTGAGATTTACCCCAGTTAATAAAATCTTGCACAATCAAGAAATAGCCGTTATAACCCATCTTATCTACTACCGATAGCTCATAATCGATACGTGGCAAAACTTTTTGCTCGTCGTCCCGTTCTTTGTCTACTTTTTCCAAAATTTTGCGACACTTGACAATATCTAGTTTTCCGGCCTCTTCTAGAGTTTTATCTCCGTAGCGGTATACTAATCCTTGGAACACTAATTTATCTAGGTATGATTTTTCATCTTCACCATCTGGTACTGGAAATTTCGGAATCAAAATCCGCCCGAGTTCCAAATCCACATTACAGCGCTCGGCGATTTTTTTAGTATTTAACACTGCCTCTGGGCAAGTGTCTTGCCAATGTTCGATAATTTCCTCTGCCGGAATCACGTGTAAGTCATAATCTTTCAAAGTCATCCGATTCGTATCGGACAAATATGCAGCAGTACCAATGCAAAGCAAAACCTCATGTGCATCCTGGTCTTCATGTTTCAAGTAATGTGCGTCACAAGTTACGACGAGCGGCAGGCCTAGCTCCTTTGCATGTGCCATGTGCCAATCATTCACCTTTTTCTGCTCTTCCGAATGCGTAGAAGACTTCGGATGACCATGGTCCTGCATCTCCAGATAAAAGCGGTCTTTAAAGACTTTTTTGTACCAATTAATTAATTCAATCGCACGCTTATCGTCTCCGGCTCTAATGGCTTCAGAAATCTCTGAGCCCATACAACCGGACAAACAAATAATACCTTCATTATATTTTTCTAAATCCTCATGATCGGTGCGCGGTCGGTAATATTTGCCATACTCCTCGGAACGACTCATAATCCGACAAAGGTTTTCATAACCCTTATTGTTCATCGCAAGTAAAGTCACATGGAATCTTTGCTTGTCGTGCGCCGGGTCCTTATCGGTCATTTTGCGAGCCGCAACATAAGCCTCCAAGCCTAAAATAGGCTTAATCCCAGCACTATTACATTCTTTATACAATTCAACGAGTCCCGACATCGTGCCGTGATCAGTTACGGCCACCGCCTCCATGCCGTCATCTTTAACAAATTTTACCAGTTCTGGTATTTTTGTCAGCCCATCAAGAAGCGAATAGTGCGTGTGGTTATGTAGATGCACATAATCGCTCGCCTTTAATTTCATTTCTTCTCGCTAGATTTCTTTTCTGCGGCCTTTTTTACTGGTTTTTTCGCTTCTTTTTTTGTGCTTTCTTCAATCCCTTCGGTTTCTCCGAAATCAGCTATTTCTTCGAGCTCTTCTTCCTCGATTTCTTCACCTTCATCTTCACCCAATTTGATAAATTTGCCGGCAATTGCTCCCACTGCTGCACCAAGGATTGCTCCAAGGACAAACTTACTGGCCCCACTCCTATTTTTCTCCGTTTTTTCTGCCATTTTCGCTCCTTTCCTTTGACTCTTTTGCCTTTTCCTTTAATTTTGGGTTGATGTATTTGTTTACAAACATTTCTACGGTCCCACCGATAGAAGTCATACCTTTCACATTCGATACGATTCCGTTAGTATTCTTGGCGATATCTTTGCCCTCAATCATAATTTCTTTAGCCTCTTTAGTTAGACCAATTAATTTGATGAGTAGTATTATAGCCGTCACCAAAAACACAAATAGTGTTACGGCTAAAATTGCTACTAATATCCATTCAGCTGTATTCATATATTATTTCTCCTTAAAGCCATTATATTATTTATTCTCATAATTCTCAATCATTTTCTTGACGTCATCGGCATAGTCAGTCTCAGATAAGACGTATTCGAGATGCGCCAGGAAATAATTCTTTGGATCACCTGTAGTAATCCACTTGCCTTGGCTCTTTACGATTACTACGTCACCGTCTTCAGTTAACTTCGTAATAGCATCGCTAGTCCAAAGCTCATCATCTAGACCAGTATTAGAAGGTATCAAATAATTAAAGATTTCTGGCGTCAATAGATATCTCCCATAACTCGTTAAATTGCTCGGGCTAAGATCTGGAGTTTTTGGTTTCTCTACGATGTGGCTCAAAGTACCATTATCTTTCATTGCAATCATGCCGTATTTATGCCAAACTTCCTCAGGCATTTCTTGCGCGGCGATTACTGCCTTTGCTTCAGGATGTTCCGCGTAGGCGTCAATTAGTACTTTGACATCACTAGGTCCCATAATCAAATCATCGCTATAAAGCACCACAAATGCATCTTCGTCTTCGACAAACTCCTTTGCAGTAGCAATCGGTGAGCCATTGCCATATGGCAAAGTCGGGTCTTGCTCAATTACGATTATTTTAGGAAAATTCAAAATCTCCTCAACAGGCTCAAATCTTTCGCTTTTGCCCTGTTTGTCTAGCAATGCTTTTACATTATCGGCCTTACTATGGAAATAATCTTCGTAGATTTCTTTAGACATAGTGTTCGGCGTCGCCACGATGATTATTTCTTCAATCCCAGCCGCAGCGCATTCCTCCACGCAGTATTGCATCACTGGCTTGGCGCCGATTGGAATCATTGCTTTAGGAATAGTTTTAGTAATTGGTAAATAACGACTGGCAAACCCAGCATCAGTTATAATAGCTTTTCTAACTTTCGCCATAAATAAGTTCTCCTTGAGACTTCATTATAACATATTTACCACCAAAAAGCACGCCATAAGCGTGCTTTTCTCAGAGCATTTTTAGCGCTTTTTGCTGGTCTTCTTAGTGCTCTTTTTCGGAGCTTTTTTACGCGCTTCCTTGCGTGCGATTTTGTCTTCAATTCCCTGTTCGCGGTTGTGTACGCCATAAATCAAACTTGTCACACCCACAATCAGCATATAAGCGCCAAAGAAGCGAATAAAGGTTGTGATTTCGAAATTACCAGCATTCAAGATCACCAAACCAATCACACAGCCACATACACCAGCCAGGATACGAATAAAACGATCGGTTGGGTCTACTGTGGACAAGAAGCCATGGAAAATATCAATCACACCCGAAATGATAGTGTAGACCGAGATAATCACTAGACCAAACACGAGGTTATCCTTAGCGAAGAATAATAGAGCTACTGCCGCCAATACATCAATCAGCGCATCGATTATCGAGTTAATCCAGCCGTGTTTTTTGGTAGAGCTATACAGCGCGCCTACGGCATCCACGATTCCCATCAAAAGTAGTAATACGCTAACTACAGCAATTACGTTTTCGATATTCGCCATTCCACCAAATAGCGCAAAACAACCAAATATCGCCGCTAACGCTCCGCGTACCACGAACATAAACCAATGTTTATCAATAAATCTTCGATTAATTTTTGCCATAAACAATAATTCCTTTATTACTTATGCTTATTATATCACATTTTTATACGTGTCGTACTTTTTTGCGAGTGGTTTCTACGAGTTTAGTAAGCTGGTATTTAGTCGGCTTCAAAATCAAGTCATGAGCGGGTGTGTATTTCAATTCTTCACAGCCAAACGAGCGTTTAAATTCCGAAACACCATAAAACCGGTGCGAAGTTTCTTCTAATCCCACAATCCCCCACAAATTATAACGAATACAGCCACGCTTTCGCGCCTCCTTCATGGCCGCCATATGGAGAAGCGGCGCCGCAGAATATTTAGTTCCAAGTTGCGAAGAAACGCCGTAATGATAGCTCGCCTCTGGCCCATAAAAAATCATAAAGTTTTGTGCTAAAATCTCGCCATCTTTTCTCGCGGTATAAATCAAAATCTCGTCATTTTCGCGAAAAGCCTCAAACTGTTTCCTGAGAAATTCGCTAGAGAACGCCACATATTTTTGCCGCTCAGCGTGCTTCTTCTCTAATTCGCAAAATGCCTCAATCGAAGCATCCTCGGCATCGGCGGTTATTTCAATCTCGTTTTTCTCGGCCTTTCGTAACTTCCTGCGAAACCCTTGCGAAGCACCAGCAAGAATTTCTTCCTCAGATTTAGTTAAATCCAAAATCCCAGCATATTCTACCGACAAATACATTGGCGCCTTTTTTAGCTTCAACTTTTTCATCAAATCTAGCGATTTCTCGGACAATTCCAATTGTGGTCGCACCCTTACAAAAACGCAATTATACTTCTTTCCTTGTTCAAAAATGTCGTCGAAAACACTTTTGACTAGCTTTTTATCTTTCCAATCTATAATTGGTCCACCCGCAATCGCCATATAAGTACCACGCTTGGCGGTTTCTACTACTCCAGCATAAGCCCCGACGATTTTCTTATCATCATAAGCGAGTCGCCGGACTACTTTTTTGCCTCGAGCTTTGTGAAATTCATAAAAATCCCATGACTGCAGAAAATTTGCTTCTGGATGTGATTTTATAAATCTATCCCATTCCTCACGGTTTTCTGCGTCTTTCACAAATGCCTCCTTTTTTTGCGTGCCGTTTCTACTACTAAGTCCTTCAGATATCCTACTCGAGATATAATCATGTCATGCGCCGGCACATATTCTACTATCTCACCACCAAATCCAGTCTTAAAAGTGGTAACTCCTGCATATCGATGGTTTGGTTGCCCAGCTGGAGCAATTCCCCACAGATTAAAGCGCTCATAACCAGCCTTTTTCAAATCTTTTATCACTTGCCAAAGCAGTGCGTGGGCACCAGGCATTTTGCGATTCAAAAGTGTCGAAGCCGCTTCATAGTAATCACCTTCTCTACCGTCTTTTACGATCAACCCATAAGCAATTTTTTCGCCCTCCGCCGTCTCAGCTATGTATATCTCGGAGTCTAAAGCCTTACGCTCAGCCAATAAAGTTTTAAAATCCGGCGGAATAAACCCTTGCCTCTTTGCGGTTTCAGCCTGGACTTTATGGAATTCCTTAAAGATTTCCTCTGAATCGTCGCGCAATATTTTGATTCCTAGTTTATTTGCTCGTCTTACGTCGTATCTAGTCTGTCTGCGCATCCCCGCTAATAGCTCTTCTTCAGATGGTTTTAAATCTATTATTACAGTGTGCTCGGCGGCAAGATGCATAGGTGATTTTTTTAGACCCAAGCTCTCTAATAATTCCAAATTCTCTTTTGTTGCAAAAAGCTGCGGCCTCATTCTTACAAATACACAATTCTCTTTTTCGGCCACAACCTTAATCTTATTCATTACTTCATTCACTAGTTTTTTGTCTTGCCAATTAATCAATGGCCCACATGGTACTTCTAAATATCTACCTCTTTTTGCATTTCTTACGACCATTAGCGCACGCCCTTTGCCGCCAAAATCTTCCTCTATCACCTTTGCCCCCAAAATCTCATTCATTTTGGCATAGCTTGGCGACTGCAAAAAGTTTGCCTCGGGAAAAGTTTCGGTCACTTTATTCCAATCCATCACCCTCCTTTATCAAATGTTTTTGAATAATTTTCATCGCTGGCTCTAAGCTCTTTTTGGTGTAATATTTCGGCAAATTAATAATATGATTTGCTACGAACACTGCACTCGGACATTCTTTTTCCGGGAAATCTACTTTTTTATAATAACGCGCTGGCGAAATTGGTTTTTCATACCAAAATCCATCTAGATAATACCCAGCTTTTTTTAATTCAGCCAAGACCTCTGGGCGATTATTGACCAGCGCGAAACTTCTTAACGGTTTTTCTCCGCTTTTACTTAAACTCTTGATTTGAAGCAGAGCACGCCTCGCTTCAAACTTACTAATCTTGCGGGTCAAATCCAGCTTATTATCGGCTGACTTTTCTACCCAGTGAATCGCTACTAAGAACCGCATCAAAGCGCCACCAAGATGCACAGCACTAAGCCAACGTGAAATAGCTCCAAAAGTTGGGTACCACCTGGCACGCAGATGGTCAGATAGTTTCGGAGTTTTAAAAGGCGCTTCAATCAGGTTTTTATAGGGGTAGCGAAAAACAACTGCGCCACCAGAAATCGTATCAATTGATTTATCTTTGCCAAAAGACAACGCCGCAGCAATCCCTACCGTGCCAGCTTCCCTGCCATCAGGATATTTCACGCCAGCACAATGCGCCAAATCTTCAATAATCTTTAAATGATGCTCGTTTGCGAATTTCTCAATTTCCTTAATATTCACTGGATTCCCTAAGGTATTTTGTACAATAATACCTTTAATCTCGCGCTTGCCATTTATATATATGGCATTAAGCGTATCGACTGAAAAATTTAAATCACTTTTCTCTATATCCGCAAACACCGGAACCAGTCCCGCGGCTTTGACCGCTTCATATACGGCGTAACATGTAAATCCATTTACAATCACTGCGTCACCCTTGTCAAAATTAGCTTTTAGCGCTAACGCCAAGGCAGAGCGCCCATTTTTAGTCAAAACTACCCGTTCGCCGTCATATTTTCGCGCCAAAAACTGTTTCAAGTCGTCCAAATCTTCTTTTCGCCCCATTGAAAAAAGTTGGAAATGTCGATCTTCTCTAGAATAATTTGCAGCCATCCCTAGGAAGAATCTTTTCACTTCTTCATCCTTTCAATCAGAGTCACCAAAGCTCGAGCCAGTTCGTCCGGATTTGAAATATACGGCGCATGAGTCCAGTTGGCATAAAACTTCAATTCAGCGTTCGGCAATTTTTCATACATCATTGTGGCTTGTCTAGGCGGAGTAGTTGTGTCTTTCTTACCCCACAAAATACAAGTTTTGGTTTCAACCTTCGTCAAATCCAATTCCTTATCTGACGCTAGCATGTTTCTTAGCGTCTCTTTCATGTTGTCTGGCGCTTTAGAATAATCTGTCGAGCCAGTTATTTTATGAAAAGCTTTGTCTATAAGCGGCACCTTTTTGAGCGGTTTACCTAATTTAGCTATTTTTTCTACCACTTTCTTCTTCGTCGAGGGTTCATAAATTCCAGCACTATCAAGCAAAATCAAATATTTTAGCTTATCTGGGTCCTCGGCGCACATATTGAGCAGAATTCTTCCGCCATTCGAATGTCCGAGCGCAACTGCGCCGTCTGGGATTTCTTTTTCCGCCCATTTTACGTAATCTTCAATCGTAAAAACTTTTTTCGATTCTTCGGTCAATCCAGGGACATGCAGCATTCTAACGCTAAGGCCTTTTTCTCGCATCAACTCCAAAGTCTTCTTCCAGGGCTCAACCGTGTAGGTCCATCCATGTACAATATACAAATCCGCCATTACTCCACTCCTTTCATTATGAGTCCAACCCCCAACTCTTGCGTCGCGCGACCGCCGCCTTTTCGCGCCGACATAGTTTTTTAGCGTCCTTTGGGTCGGCTAATAGTTTTTCAATGATCCATTCTAGGTATTGACTACCCTTAAATACTAAAGTCTCTCGCCCCTTTATTCGCTTCTCGATATATTCCAGAGCTTTCTTAGGGTCCAGCGTTGCAACCGCCGAAACACCAAGCTTTTTTAGCTCTGGCGCAGTGTATTTCTTAGTTCTCCGCCCCACCAAAATTACTTTTTCGGGCCTTACATTGGCAATCAAATGCGCAAGTTTGCGATGTTCTTCGCCGGTAATTGAACCCTGGTCCACAATATCGCCGATTACTAGCCATTTATGCTCAGCGTGCATCCTTTTAGTCATATCCAAAATCGAGGCCACCGAAATAATATGTGCATTATAGCTACTATCTACAATATCAATCCCCTTTTTCCCCTTAAAATATGAGCATCGTCCTGGCGCCATCTTAATATCCGAAAAGTCCCCATTAAAGGGCATTTTAAGATACTTCATCAAGTCTTGCAAAACTAACAAATTAAAAGACAAATCCTTTGGCTCCGGATGGTTAAAATGAAAAGTCGTATCACCATAGGTAAAATCAGTAGAGTCTGGATAAACCACGTATTTTTTGACCTTGGACTTGTCTATTGGGACCACTTTTGCCCCAATATTTTTAGTCGCAACCGTCATCTCTTTTGAACCTGCATCAATATAGACCAACTTTGAGGTATTTTGTGGCAAAGTCGCAAATTCCGCTACAATCGCTTCATCGAGGTTCTTGAAGCGTCCTTCTTCGACTTCTTTTTCGAATTGCACCGCATGAGAGCGTCCGACTGACACCCAAATCGTTACCTCTGGTTTTAGCCATTTCGCCAAAAATTCTGCCTCGTGCGGGCGTTCACCATCAATCTCCACTACATAAAACTTCTCCTTGTGGCGATAAAACCAAGATTTCAAAGGCGCCGCAATCAAGAGGTAAATCCACTTCAATTTTGAACCTTTAATTCCCTTGAGTCCAAGCAAATCAAAAGACACCCCAAATGCCGAATTCGCATCATGCGAATAATGGGCTTTCTTCCCCATTTCGTGCTCCAAAAGGTTTAGCATCGTAGTCTTGCCAGCCGAACCAGTAATTGCAATTACACGTGGCTTCCACCTCTGTAATGCTCGGTCTGCAAAATGCCGAAAATACTTTGCCGCAACAAAGTAAAATCGCTTCTTAAACTTAGCAAAGCTCATACCAATATTATACACCAAAAATCCCCCAAATGGGGGATTTTGCGTGCTTCTCTTAATGCGTTACATTTTGATTTCGGCATCTACGCCAGCCGGCAAAGAGAGATTTTGTAGACTCTCAATCGTCTTAGGAGTAGCGTTCGAAATATCAATCAAGCGTTTGTGCACCTTCATTTCAAAGGCTTCACCACCAGTTTTGTAGACATGCGGCGACTTCACTACGGTGAAAGTGCTCTTCTTGGTTGGTAGAGGAATTGGACCACTTACGCTCGCACCGGTGCGAATTGCGGTATCCACAATCTGCCTTGCGCTCTGATCGATCACGCGGTGATCGTAGGCTTTTAAGCGGATGCGAATCTTCAAACCCTCTTCTTTTTTCTCTTTTTTGGCTTCTTTCTTTGCTTCTGCCATTTTGACCCTTTCCTACCTGATAACCTCTAAGACACGAGTTGTTCAGGCTTGATAATTTTTAATATTGTGTTTTTATTATATCACAATTCAATCCACAGTCAAGCGAGCAAGTTCTCATATTGTATGCTATAATGAGGTTATGAAAAAATATGGAGGTGCCCACAGGGTCAAAGATATCACCGGTATGACTCAAATCAGCATCGATTTGAAGCCTCACCGTAGTGTTAGTGACGTCTATATCTGCCAAAGAATGGACCTAACTGAACTAGCAAAATATATTGAAAAAAAGAAAAAAGCCGGCGAAGGTGTCACTTATTTTCACGCCTTCCTTGCCGCCATTGGTAAAACGGTTTATAACCGTCCAAAGATGAATCGTTTCGTTTGCAACCGTCACGTCTGGGAGCATGACAAAATCGTCTTGTCCTTCGTCGCCAAGGTTAGCTTCGACGACCACTCCGAAGAAATGATGGTGATGGTGCCGATAGAGAAAGATGACAATATTTACACGATTGGCGAAAAGGTCAAGCAAAAAGTCGATAGCTTCCGCAAAAAACGTTCAAGTGATGTCGACAAAAAAGGCGCCAATTCCGCCATCGATTTTCTGGGTAAATTACCAAATCCGATTCGAGTACCTCTAGTCGGCGCATTCAAGTGGTGCGACAAAAAAGGCATTTTGCCAGCATCCCTAGCCGAGGATAATCTATATTATAGTACAATGATTGTCTCAAACCTCGGCTCTATTGGCTGTGGTGCGATTTTCCACAATATTACAGATTTCGGCAATTCCTCTTCCCTCCTCACCATGGGCGAAATCGAAGAAAAAGAAGTCATCATCGATGGCAAAAAACAAATTCGCAAAATCTGCGAATGGGGTATGAATTTCGATGAACGCATCGCAGATGGTTACTATTTTGCCAAATCTGCTGACTTGCTTCAGTATCTCCTTTCAAACCCCGAGGAGCTCGAAAAGCCCGCCAGCGAAAAGATAGATATCGAAGACCCTCGTTAGTTTACGACAAAAAGCCACCTCTAACAGGTGGCTTTTTCTTATCGTTTTTCGCTAAAAGTCCTGAGCTCGTGATAGTAATAAATATTCCCCAGAATAAACAGCCCAATAAACAAGAAAAATGTACCAACTATTGGATAGAAAAGCTCAGCATTTTGCTCGATGAATGCGCCAATCACTAGCCCAATCATCGTCAGAAGCGCCATAAATGGCGCAAAATACGCCAAAAAGAAAATCGTTCTGCCATACAATGTGCTAGAAAAATCTCTGAGCAGTTTCCTCATTTCTTTGATATTCAATTTATAAATATTCTTCTTTTCTGCCATAATTCTCCTTATGGATTCATTATAACATATATTTATCTAGAACAACTTGACAAAAAATAAAAAAGGCGTATAATTATAAGCATAACAGGTTATACACAAACAAGGAAATAAAAAATGAAAAGCAATTTAATCAAGATTTCGGTCGTAGCAATAGCCTTAGCGGGAGCTTTGTTTTGTGCGCCGAATACTTTTGCCGAAAACATTTACGGCATAGATTACACTGGCGGTAATCCGCTCGGCTCCGATAACGTACAAATTAATCCAGACTACGTTAATTCTCTGACGCCACTCTTGCAAGCAGGCTCAGTAGAGACGGTTCCAGATGATTATCATAATTGGACAGGAGCCTACATTAAAGACTGGGGTTCTTGTGTTCCTATTTATTACTATACGGTGACAAACCGACAAATATTTTTGTCAGCAAGCCCATCGAATCGTCAAGTCACTATTTCAAATGATCAATTCCGCGCCGAGCTAACCATTCTAGATGAGGTCATAGAAAATAACAATTCAGACTACAATATCGCAATAGGCTTTATGCCCAATAATAGCTATATTTATGTGGGTTGGCAGCCGTATTATGATACAGCGTGTGAGCAGCCAGTAGAAGACATCACTATTCTTAACCGCAACGATGACATGAGAGCGTTTATCGAAATGAACGTCTCTTTATACGAACAAGATTCCGACAAGCCATACACGGCAAAAAATCTATTATTCGGAATAACAGATATAGATGCAGGACAGTCTTACAAGATTCTAAACCAAGATAGTCTACTTAGGACCAGTAGTATGTATGCTAAATCCGCTGAGGCACTTCAAAGCCAAGAGCCAGACGCCAATCTAAGAAATATGTTTGTGTCATCTGGGAACTATATATACTCTGAATACACCGATGATATTTGGCTAGGCATCGTTCAGGACAGTGATATTTATGCAGCTTTAGGTTCGGAGGCACAAAACGAAGGGACACATTTCGTCTTTGGCTTCGTTGGCCATGCAGCGAGTGGCATAGAGTTCTATGCTACTCCGTTCGACATACAATACGGTGCAGATGAGAACGGTAGTATCACGGGTATCAACGATGAAAAAGTCTTCCCAAACAGAAACCCAAATGGCTCTTCTTATCAAGCCAAGGCAAAGTATATCTTTAGTCACTGGATTGCCGACGTCGATGTAACCTTAGAAGACGGAACGATTATTAAAGCGGGCGACCCCATCACAGACGCGCAAATTAAACAGGTCGTCGTAGATAAAGACATTAAATTTACGGCAATATTTGAAGCCGAATCACCAGCGGTACCAAACACCGGCGCATCTACTTCAAGTAGCAATGCGGTTCAAATAGTCACCTCTGTTTTCGGAGTTTTGATAGGCGCTTTAATCATCCGTTCCCTTCCTCGTCTGTCTCGAAAGAAAGTCAATTTCGACAAATAGTATAAGAAAAAAATGAGTTGGCCACAAGCCAACTCATTTTTGTAGGTGTTTAATTACTTAATCACCTTAGTAATTACACCAGAACCAACAGTCTTACCACCTTCGCGGATAGCGAAACGGTCATTATCGTTCATAGCGACTGGTTGTAATAGTTTAACCTTGAAGGTAACTTGGTCACCAGGCATAACGATTTCCTTGTCGGCTGGAAGTTCAACTTCACCAGTCACGTCAGTGGTACGGAAGTAGAACTGAGGCTTGTAACCCTTGGAGAACGGAGTGTGGCGACCACCTTCCTCTTTCTTCAAGATGTAAACCTCTGCCTCAAACTCGGTGTGAGGAGTGATTGTGCCAGGCTTGGCAATCACTTGACCACGCTCGATTTGATCGCGCTCAATACCACGAAGAAGAAGACCAGCGTTATCACCAGCTTGACCTTGATCCAAAGTCTTGTGGAAGGCCTCAATACCAGTCACGACGGACTTTTGAGTCTCCTTAAGGCCAACGATTTCAACTTCGTCGTTTAATTTGACAACACCCTGCTCGATACGACCAGTAGCAACAGTACCACGGCCCTTAATCGAGAAGACATCCTCGATTGGCATGAGGAATGGTTTGTCAAGATCGTGCTCAGGAATATCAAAGTACTCATCCATCGCAGTAATGAGCTCCATGATAGCGTCTTCATTCTCTTTGTCGCCCTCTAAGGCCTTAGTAGCAGAACCCTTGATGATCGGAGCGTTGTCGCCATCGAAGCCATATTTGTTCAAAAGCTCACGCACATCCATCTCGACGAGCTCAACTAGCTCAGGATCAGCGAGATCCATTTTGTTCAAGAATACGATGATTTTTGGTACGTTCACCTGGTGAGCAAGAAGTACGTGCTCACGAGTCTGTGGCAAAGGACCATCGTTCGCAGCAACTACGAGGATAGCACCATCTACCTGTGCAGCACCGGTAATCATGTTTTTAATGTAGTCAGCGTGACCAGGCATATCTACGTGCGCATAGTGACGCTTTTCCGACTCGTACTCCTGGTGAGAAGTCGCGATGGTGATACCACGAGCTTTTTCTTCTGGAGCGTTGTCGATTTGATCGTAAGCAACTGGTTTATTAACGTCCGACGGAAGTCTTTTCGCGAGAACGCTAGTAATCGCAGCTGTTAAAGTAGTTTTACCATGGTCGACGTGACCCATGGTACCCACATTGATATGTGGCTTGGAACGGTCAAAATTTGCCATTCAATCTCCTTTTATATTATTACGGTTGGAGCGCTAATAAAAAACCAGCTCCAAAACTCACTTACTATTTTAGACTATTTTTAAAGAATTGTAAAGAGACTATTTTGAGTTTCTTTTCTCGATAATATCCTGAGCCACATTCGGTGGTACTTCTTCATAGGCGAAGAGCTCCATAGACGAAGCTGCACGACCTTGTGTCATACCACGCAGATCGCCGGTATAGCCGAACAAGTTCGCCAAAGGACAAAATGCCTTAATCAGCTTAGCTCCGCCATTTAAGTCCTCCATTTCATCTACACGACCACGACGAGAGTTAATGTCGCCAATTACGTCGCCCATGAATTCTTCTGGAGTAGTGATTTCCATTTTCATCATTGGCTCGAGTAATACTGGATTCGCCTTCTTAATACCCTCGCGAGTAGCAATTGAACCAGCCAATTTAAAGGCGAGTTCCGAAGAGTCTACATCGTGATAAGAACCATCATACAAAGTAGCCTTGATATCTACTACTGGATATCCAGCAATTACGCCACCAGCCAAAGTTTCTTCTACACCTTGCTGAACCGGCTTGCGATATTCTTGCGGCACTACGCCACCCTTAATCTGGTCGATAAACTCAAAGCCTTTCCCTGCTTCGTTTGGCTCAAACTTAATCCAAACGTCACCGTACTGACCACGACCACCAGATTGCTTGATATGCTTACCCTGTGCCTCTGCGGTACCACGAATAGTTTCACGATAGGCCACTTGTGGCGCACCAGTATTGGCTTCTACGCCATGCTCTCTCTTCAAGCGGTCAATGATAATTTCTAGGTGGAGTTCGCCCATACCAGAAATAATGGTTTGACCAGTCTCCTCGTCGGTGTGAACTCGGAAAGTTGGATCTTCCTCGGCCATCTTTGAAAGTCCGAT
>JAZRJZ010000016.1:0-39486 GCA_045646085.1 Candidatus Nanosyncoccus sp. | reverse complement strand
GTGACTATTCCAAATACTACACCAACTAGAAATGGCTATAATTTCCTAGGTTGGGCTGATAGTTCTAGCGCAACTGTTGCGGCGTATAGCGCTGGTAGTAGCGTTAATATCAATAGCAATAAGACAATCTATGCAGTTTGGGAGCTGATAACTACGACTGTGCATTTGAACTTTAATTTGAACGGCGGTGCGGGTACGATGGCAGCGCAGACTTGTACGACTGATATTAATCATTCGACTTGTACAGCTACTATCCCTAATACTGTCCCAACTAGAGCTGGATATAGTTTCCTAGGTTGGGCAGACAGTTCTAGCGCAACTGAGGCTGCATATAGCGCTGGTGATAGTTTCAATTTGAGTAGTGATAAGACGATTTATGCGGTTTGGGATTTAGTGATTACAACAATCGGTCTTAGCTTTGATTTGAATGGTGTGGAAGGAGAGATTCCTACGCAAACCTGTGAAGTTGACATCAATCATCCTACTTGTTCATTTGTTATTCCTGAAACGGAGTTAACTAGAGAAGGATATAATTATCTAGGTTGGGCTGAGAGTGCGACTGCGACTGAGGCTGTCTATCAAAATGGAGATACGGTGACTATTTCTGCTAATAAGACGATTTATGTGGTTTGGGAAGAGATTAAGAGTGATGATGAACCGGATGTTCCGGTACCAGATACGTCTGCTCCAGATACTGGTGCAAACACGATATCGGACGCGGGTGCAGTATTTAGCCTTGCAGTAGCTCCAGCTATAATAGCGGTCGTTTATAAGATAGTTCGTCGCCACAATAAAAAGAATTCTTGGGGTTTGTAGATTTTATAGATTGACCTAAGGGGGCAGGTGTGTTATAATAGGGCGCATGATAACAAAAGAGAATAAAGACAAGGCTATTGCCAAGGTTGCCCGTAACAAGGCGGATGTTGGTTCTCCTGAAGTTCAAGTTTCGATTCTCACTGAGCGGATCAAAGAAGTGACCGAGCACGTGAAGAAGAACAAACATGACTTTATGGCCAAAAGAGGTTTAATTCAGATGGTGGGGAAGCGCAAGAGATTGCTGAAATATCTGGAAGAGACGGATTTTGAGCTGTACAAGAAGACTATCAGCAAACTTGGACTCAGAAAATAGTTTAAGAAAAAACCCGCTCTAATCGGCGGGTTTTTTGTTGAGGATTTCTGGATGGGCCTTTAAATACGCTTCACTGGAAGCGCGTTTTTCGGCCTTCGTCTTTTTTGGCTTCTTTACCTTCTTCAAAGAGGGCATCGTGAGGCCATTGTTTTTGACGAATTCCTTGATGCCGCTGTTTATCTGCTGGCAGGTCATCCGGTATTCGTCGGTATCCTCATTTACTTCGTCGAGATAAGCTGATAGGGACAAATAGGTGCCCATGCCATCTTCGTCGAAGAAGTACTTTTCGAGGATCTTTTGATATTCAACTAAGACCCCCGGATTTTGGCTGTCGCCTTTTAGGGCGATGAGCGAGACTTTTAAGAGTTCTTCGACTGTGCGATCCCTTCGATTTGAGGGGATCAAGTCGCAAAGTACACATCCATTCCTGTGATAGGTGAGGATGGTGAAGAACACTTCGTCTCGGTATTTCAGCCGGATTGGTCGAAAAAGTTCGACGATGGGGTCGTCTGCTCCATGATGAACAGGTATTTCTCCGTCTATGATAATTCGGACAGAGCCCGACTTCTCATCTAGAGAAACACTAGATATATCCATATTTTCCTCCTAAAGAACTAATTTTGGCAAAAACCAGGCATCTTTCTTATTATAGCATACTTTGCGCAAAAAAGCAAGTTTTGATATAATAAGAAAGACATTAACAATTGGGAAGACGGCAGATATGTGAAGCTGGAAACCAAATAGTCCTTTCCTCGAGCGCGCGACGCTCGCGCCCGTCGTTACGGGGCTCGCTGCGCATGCTCCCCGTTGGTCGCAATGCTCTCGAAAAGAACTATTTGGTTTCTGGCCACATATCTGAGGTTTTCCCAGAAAGGAACATTTTTATGGAAATTATAAATCCTAACGGCAAGAAGACGGTGAGGGTTTCTTCGGAGTGGCTCGGGAAAGAGTTGACTCTAGAGGTAAACAGAGTAGGTTTTAGGACTACTTCGTCCGTGTTAGTAACTTACGGTGATACTGTGGTGCTAGGCTCGGTGGTAGTTGGGACGAAGCCAGTAGTTTTGGACTATTTCCCTCTATCTGTGGATTACGAAGAGAAGTTTTATGCTTCTGGGAAAATCAGTGGGTCGCGTTATGTCAAGCGTGAAGGTAAGCCGGCTGATGAAGCGGTGCTTGTCGGTCGCTTGATTGATCGACCAATTCGCCCTCTGTTTCCTAAGGGTTATCGTCAGGAAATTCAGGTGGTTTGTACGGTTCTATCGATGGACCCTGCGTTTAGGCCAGATTGTGTGGCGATGATTGCGGCGTCTTCTGCTTTGATGAATGCAGGTGTGCCGTTTGATGGGCCGATTGCGGGGATTAGAATTGGACAAGTTGACGGGAAATTTAAGGGTTTCTTGAGCCCTGAGGAGCGCGAGGCTTCTCCGCTTGATTTAGTAGTGGCTTGTAAAGATGGTAAGGTGATGATGGTGGAAGCGGGTGCGAATGAAGTGTCTGAGGAAACTATCATTGATGCAATGAAATGGGCGGTAGAAAATGTGAAGCCAGTTTTGAATTTGCAGAGAGAATTGGCTAAACAGGTAGCCGCGCCAGCGCAAGAATATGAATTGGTTTTGCCAGATGAAGAGATTTTGAAGGAAGTGGCTGATTGGACGGCTGACAAATTTGGTTCGAAAGTGCGTGGTAACGTAATGGAAAGAGCACAGGTTTTGGATGATATTAAGTATGCGATGCACGACGAGTTCGCGCTTGCTAAGGGACAAGGCGAGACGGACAATGAAAAAGTGGCTTGGTACGACGAGAATTTGCGTGATGTATATGATCAAGCGTTTGAGTTGGCGGTACACAAAGAAGTGCGTCGGGGAATTGTTGAGGAAGGCGTACGTCCGGATGGGCGTAAACTGGATGAGGTGCGACCTTTGTCGTCTCAGGTAGGGATTTTGCCAAGGACGCATGGTTCGTCGCTATTTACTAGGGGCGTGACTCAAGCGATGAATATTGTGACACTCGCGCCTTTGTCTTATTCGCAAGAGGTGGATACGATGGAAGTGACGGACGGCAAGCGTCGCTATATGCACCACTATAATGCGCCGTCTTATACGGTGGGTGAGCCGGGTCGGATTGGTTCGCCGGGACGTCGTGAGATTGGGCACGGTTATTTGGCGGAAAGAGCGCTTATTCCAGTGCTCCCGAGTGAGGAAGATTTTCCTTATGCGATTCGTTCGGTGACTGAAATTATGTCGCAAAATGGTTCGACTTCGATGGCGGCGACTTGTTCGTCTTGTATGGCTTTGATGGACGCCGGTGTACCGATTAAACGACCAGTATCTGGCGTGGCGATGGGGCTAATGGTAGATGTACCGAAAGGTACGGAGATTAAGGCTGATGATATCGACAAAGCATATGTGTTGACGGATTTGATGGACGCAGAAGATTTTGCGGGCGATATGGACTTTAAGGTGACTGGCACTGAGCAGGGGATTACGGCCCTCCAGATGGATATGAAAGTGCATGGCTTGCCGGTAGAAATCATGGAGAAAGCTTTGAAGCAGTCACACGAGGGTAGAATGTTTATTTTGAGACATTTGGTTTCCGTTATTCCTGAACCTAGAGCTGAGATTTCCAAATATGCGCCTCAGATTGAAAAGTTGATGATTAATCCAGAGAAAATTGGCGCAGTAATTGGTAAAGGTGGTGAGATGATTAATAAGATTACTGCCGAGACTGGTGCAGGGGTAGATATTGAAGACTCGGGGCTCGTGACAATTTCTGGTAAGGATCCAGAGGGGATTAAGAAGGCGCTAGAGTGGGTGAAATCTTTGACTGAAGAGCCAGAAGTGGGTAAGATTTACGAAGGTACGGTGGCGACGATTAAGGATTTTGGTGCGTTTGTCACGATTTTGCCTGGAGTGGATGGTATGCTTCATATTTCGCAAATTAGCGACAAGAGATTAAAGTCGGTGGATGAGGTTTTGAAAGTTGGTGACAAGGTTAAAGTGCGCTTAATCGCGATTGACCATGGCAAGTTGTCGTTGACGATGAAAGGTTTGAAATAGGCTAATCTTTATCTTAGAAAATACTCCGATAAATCGGAGTATTTTTGTATTTGGGAATATTTATGAGATAAGTATTGACATTTTGAGCAATGTGTGATATAATTAAAGCATAAGCTTAAAGTGGGCTTATCTAGGCGAAGGTCTAGCACCTTAACATCGTTGGGAAGTTCTAAACGTCCGACGGTCTATGCTGGCGGGCGCACGCAGAGAGGAGTGGTCGTAATGACTACTAATGTTGCTTTGACCCAGAATGAACAGTACGAACTTGGTGACGCAGTTTACAATATTCGTGAGTTGTTGTCCGAAGAAGCCTGGAGGATGACTGAACAACACGATTTCGAGCGAGTTGCCGATGTGGTAAAAGCCGAGCTTGAGAAGTTCCGCAAGTATCATTCGGAAGGAGTTACTCGTATCCTGGCTGAAAAGATTTGTGAATATGCAGTCTTTGATGTTAGAGGGGATGCTTTGTGGCAGATAGATGCTTACGAGTATGCGTTCGAGATGTCTAGTTGGACATACGGATTGTCGAACAGTGAGTATTCTAGGGCTATCGAGTGGACGAGAAATGGTTTTCGAGTCGATATAAGCTCAGAAAATGGAACTGTTTTACGTTTGTTTGCTACTGTTGATGGTAAAAGTGTGATTGTGCGCGAAGCTGTTGTTTGGTAGCCGATTTGTAAAACAATGAAAATATGTAGTATGTTGGGTGAGCTGAGAGGCTTTTGTAGTATATTGTTGCGTGATTTTAGAGCTTTTTCTCTACGGTTCATCCCTCAAATCTATGTTGGGGGATTTTTCTTGTTAAAAAATTGGTGAGCGTGGAAAAGTTGCGGAGTTGAGGTGATTTAGAGAAAATGAGTTGCCAGAGAATAATTCACTATTGACTAAAAGCATAAACAATATTGACTTTTTTGGAAAAGTGTGATATAATATAGGTTATAAGATTGGGCTGGGCTCTGTCTTAGAATTTTTCGGTAGCCAAGATGGGAGGAATCATGTTTGGTTTTGGCGAAATAATTGGAAAGCTATATTTGCAGTATTGCTTGATAGGTACGCCAGAGATGTCATTTGCTTCCGATGAGGCTTGTCGTGGTTTTAGAGACGAAATAGATATTTTTAGGCGATGGGCTGGTGATGCCGGGATCGGTAGCGCTGCTAATGGGACTATCAAATTCGCTAAGAATTGGGCAAGACTTATGGAAGCTGAGCTTGAAAAAGGTCATCCCTTAACTCGGGAGGTTATTTATCATTGTGAGCGACTTGCTGACGTTTGTGGCGAATCTGGTGCTTCGTATGGCATTGCTTGGAATCTACTTGTTGAATACTGGAAATATGGGCAACATTTGTTGTCATACTAAATCAAGGGGCGCCGTGGGAAAAGGACATTAGCCTTTTCCGGGGCGTCCTTTTCCATGTCTTGAAAAATAAGCATAAGCGAGGGGTGGGGAGTTGAAATATTTTTGATGGCGTGATAGTACAGAGGCCGTGGGGTTGGCAGATTAACAATTAAGAGCGATGAGAAGAAAGGAGGTTTATGGAGGTTGAACTAGAAAACATAAAGTTGATAGTGAAACTAAAAATTACTCCTGCTAAGAAGCAGAAGTAATAACAAATAAACCAATTTGATTCTACCGCACACCAATTTAAAAGTCAACCCTACATTAGGGAAAATATTGTATAATATAGAGAATGGAAAAGATTAGGAATTTTTGTATTATTGCGCATATTGACCATGGGAAGTCTACGATTGCGGATAGGATGATGGAGCTTACTGGGACGGTCTCGAAGCGAGAGATGAAATCGCAACTTCTTGATTCCATGGATTTGGAGCGGGAAAAAGGAATTACGATTAAACTTGCGCCGGTGACAATGCAGTGGAAGGGGTATACTTTGAATTTGATTGATACGCCGGGACATGTGGATTTTTCGTATGAAGTGAGTCGGTCTTTGCAGGCGGTAGAAGCGGCGGTATTAGTGGTAGATGCGACTCAGGGAATACAGGCACAAACATTAGCGAATGTTTATTTAGCTTTGGAGCAAGATCTTGTGATTATTCCGGTAATAAATAAAATTGATTTGCCGGCGGCGGATATAGAAGGTGTTGCGGCGCAGATTATGAATTTACTGGGATGCTCGCGAGACGATATTATTGAAGCTTCGGGAAAAACCGGTAAGAATGTAGATAAAATACTTGATAGAATTATTGAATTAAAAGAAATAGAACATATCGATAGTTCTGAAACTAAGGCATTAATATTCGATTCGTATTTCGATGATTACCGTGGGGTGGTTTTGTATGTGCGAGTTTTTGAGGGGGGAATCAAGAAAAACTCGGAGATTTTGATGATGGCGGCGGAGACGAAAGGCTTGGCGCTGGAAGTGGGAGTATTGACGCCAAAAATGAACTCGAGGGAAGCGCTGAAGGCGGGTGAAATTGGCTACATTGTGACAAACCTTAAAACTACGCGCGACGCAAAAGTGGGTGATACGGTGACGTTAGCTAAGAATCCAGCGAGGGAAGCACTGCCGGGTTATAAAAATGTGTTACCGTTTGTGTATGCGGGATTCTTCCCTGTTTCAAACGATCAATATAAGGATTTGAAGGAGGCAGTGGAGAAGCTGGCGCTATCTGATTCGGCGCTCAGATTTGAGCCGGAGAATTCGCCAGTGTTAGGATTTGGCCTTAGAATTGGTTTTTTGGGGCTTCTTCATATGGATATTATCCGTGAGCGATTGGAACGAGAATTTAAGCTGGATTTAATTGTTACAAACCCTTCGACAAATTATGAAGTGGTGATGAATAACGGTGAAGTGATAGAGATTAAATCTGCTTCGGATTTGCCGGATGCGAGCGAAATACAAGAAATTCGTGAGCCATGGGTAAAGGGTGAAATAATATTGCCAAAATCAATGATCGGAAATGTATTAAATTTGATTAATGAAAAACGCGGACATCAAACCAATGTTTCTTATATCGAAGATCGAGCGGTAATTGATTTTGAAGCGCCGATGGCAAATCTTCTGACGGATTTTTATGATCAACTTAAATCGGCGACAAGTGGATATGCATCATTTAATTATGAATTAAATGGTTATAAGCCGGAAGATTTGGTGCGAATAGATTTCTTGGTGGCGGGGCATAGAATGGATGCTTTGAGTGTGATGGCGCACAAAAGCGAGGCTGAGGGAATTGGTCGAGAGGTGACAAAAAAACTAAAGGAAGTAATTCCCCGTCAAAATTATGAAGTGGCACTTCAGGCGGCGATAGGTGCGAGGATTATTGCACGTGAAACGATTGGGGCGTATCGTAAAGATGTGACGGTAAAGATTCATACGGGCGATCGGGATCGAAAAGCAAAACTATTGGAAAAGCAGAAACGCGGAAAAGCGCGGATGAAGAGATTTGGTAAAGTTGATATTCCGTCTGAAGCGTTTACAGTGATGTTAAAACGTGATTAAAGATAATAACTATTCGCGTTATGATATAATCATTAGTATGAAACGGTTTTTGATGGTTTTGATGATTTTGGCGTTTGGCGTTGTATCTGTGCCGGCCTTTGCGATTAGCGAATCTCAAGAAACGTCTATCGTTGAACATTGCGATGCGATAAAAGATGATTTGAAAAATGTGCAGAGAATGGACTCACGAACGAGAGTGTATCTGGGAGGATATTATGAATCGATTTTATCTAAGTTTATTACACCGCTTAATATGAGATTGGTTGAAAACAATCTTTCAACGGCGAGTTTTGTGGAGAATCAAAACAAATTCGCAGAGGCGAAAAACAATTTTGTGAATAGTTTTATTAGTTATCAAAAAAATCTTGAAGATTTAGTGGCGATGGATTGTAAAAAAGAACCAGCAGTATTTTATGAGAAACTAGAAAAAGTTCGTGAGAAGCGCAAAACAGTAGGGCAAGATGTATCAAAAATTCGTAGTTTAGTTACTGGACATGTGAAGCTGGTAAGTGAGTTGAAGGGGAAATTATAATGGAACAGGAGACTAGTAAAACGACAAAAAAGAATCGTAAGTTTACAAAAGGTGGTCAAAATTTGATTTTACTTGGTTTGGCTGCTACGTTGATTGCCGTATCTACGACTGGTGTTTCTTTGGCCGTTTATCATAATTCTGGTGATATTTATTTGGACCGTTCACGACCGGGATATTTGCCGGATCAGACAGAAATAGAAAGTGATGATACGGAAGGGGAATATGAATTTTCGAAAACTGGTACGATAAATACTGGAGTTTTGGATGAATACTTGAAGAATTTGAACGAAGAAGTGGAGGGAATTGATGCTTATGGGTCGCCGTTTGGCGCTGGGGCATTGTCGGATGAATCTTTGGGGATAATGACCGAGGAACCAGAAGCGTTAGAACCTTGATTTTTACCAGAAAAAGACTTATACTGAGAATGAGGTATTATATGAAAAAGAATTATAGAAAGTCTCAAATCGCAAACAGAGTAATAATCGGTTTGTTGGTTGTGGGGCTGTTTTTTACAGTTTTTGGCTTGTCAAAAACAATCACAAGTGTAGATGAAATAGCAATTTCTAAAACGCCGGAAGCAATTTTGGCGAGCGCGGGGGTGAGCGAAGAGAATAGTATTAGTTTGCCGGTGGCATATTTTGATCAAAAAGCCGATCCTTGCATTAATATGTTTGATTTTAACACGGCGAAGGATTTGAAAAACAGGCAGTTCGAATGGTCTAGTTGTGACTATTTTAATAAGCAGATTGAGCAGGGCTTAGTGGATTATGAATTAGGGGAAAATTATTTACCTATCGCAAAAGGCGGTGAGCTAGCTCCAAACCGTGGCCTGACAAATATGGATAGATGGTTTAGTGCGGTAGAAGGAAAAAGCAAAGCATATTCTGGTACTTTGGACTTGAAATATAAGTCTGATTCAGCAGAATTTTCATTTGCTAGCGATGAATTCTATCCATTAGATGAAGTGAACTTTAGTGAAGGAGATGTAGTAAATAGCGATAAGCACAACCATTTATTCACGATGAGTTTTGCGATTCCCTTTACGGTAATGGCGAGTGGCGATGAGGTATTTGAGATTGTTGCCGATGATGATACTTTCGTATTTTTGGGTAATGATTTGGTTATTGATATGGGTGGTGTCCATGAGGCGACGAACGGTAAGTTTGCAATTCATGAAAATGGCGAAGTATATGCGGCGACGGAGAATATGGAGCTTGCTTATACTGGCGTGAATGTGCAAAAGGGTGATGGACTAGCGGTTAGAATATTCCATGCAGACCGAGATTCAGCTGATTCGGTGTTTAAGATAAGGTTCGCAGAGATGAATCTGAATATAGTTCAAACTGAGTTGGCTGATGCAAAGACGGGCGTTCAAGTGGCATACGATCCTACTGATCCATCTTATATTGGTCCTTTGGGGCAGAGCTCAGTTGTGCGTCCGGATAGCACGAAAGGGTATATTGTTATTGCGACTGTAGAAGGAGTAATGATAGTAATACTTGCAGTTTTCTTGGCTGCGATTACACGTTCGGTCGTGAAACAAAGAATAGAAAAATAATTATTTCTTAGGCTTAGAAATGTTGGCTTCGCGGCCATAGTTGGGGATGATTACTTGGTGTTTTTTGCCGTGATGGTCGTAGAGCGGGATGTTTAATTCGTGTGCTAGGGTGTTGACAATGCTGGCGCCAATGCGAAGCCCGGTGAAAGAGCCTGGGCCAGACATGAAAGTGATTTCGGAGATATCTTTGAAATCTTTTTTGTTTTCTTGCAGTTTGTCATGGATGAATTTTAGGAGCTTTTCTGCCAAATCATTATCAAAAACATATTTGTATTCTTTGTTATTAATTCTGAGGATGGTTTTAGGTGAGCTAGTGTCTAGAAACAGTCGCAACAGTGCTTCTCGGGGGCTTTCGGAGGTTACGACCGAGAATGAGGGCGCGAGCCCCGTAACGACGGGCGCGAGCGACCCGTCCCCCGAAAGTGCTGTTCGACTGTTTTTGACGATAATCTTTCGAGAATCATCGTCGTTTTTAGTAAAACTGATAATAGTGCGGTTTTTAGGGAGGAGATCCTTGACGGAGTTGCCCCATTCGATGATGATAATATTTTTGGGATTGGTGAGGTTTTCTTGTAAATCTTCAGACATGAGACCTGGATCTTGAAGACGGTAAAAATCATAGTGAATCAGTCGACCTCCGTTTTTGAGAGCATAGGATTTGGAAATAGTAAAACTGGGACTAGTAATATGTTTTTTGATATCAAGTCCTTTTGCGAGACCGCGAACGAAAGTGGTTTTACCTGCACCAACATCACCGATTAGTTCGATGATTTGTGGGGCTTTAAGCTCTTTGGCGAATTTTTCGCCGAGAGCAAGCATTTCTTGTTCAGAACGAATTTTCATTGTATAATATATTATATCATGAATATATATATCTCTGGAATATCTGGAACTGGTATGGGGCCTTTGGCTTTGATGGCTAAAAAGGCTGGTTTTAATGTGTCTGGTTCGGATTTGAACCGAGGTGCGATTTATGATGAGCTAAAAAAAGCCAATCTAGATGTAGAGATAGGCGAGCAAGACGGGAAGTTTTTGTCAAAAAAGCTAAAAGAGGGTGTTGATTGGTTTGTTTATACATCGGCATTACCGAATGATCATCCGGAATTAAAGGTTGCGCGCGAGGCGGGAATAAAATGTACAAAACGAGATGATTTTACAGCATTTTTGGTATCTGAATTAGGACTAAAGATGGTGGCGGTAGCCGGTACGCACGGCAAAACTACAACTACAGCAATGATTATTTGGGCAGCTTTGAGACTAGGTTTGCCGATATCGTACATAGTGGGTACGACTTTGGGTTTTGCGCCGAGTGGAGCCTATCATCAAGACGATAAATTCTTTATTTATGAGGCAGACGAATACGATCGAAATTTTTTGAAATATTATCCATGGCTTGCAGTTATTCCGGCAATAAGCTATGATCATCCAGATATTTACCCGACAGAGGAGGATTATAAAAAAGCATTCAACCAGTTTAAATCGCAAAGTGAAAAGGTGATTGAATTCGGAAAAGATAATATTGATTTTTTGCCTGGTGATTTTAGCCTAGCAGGGGAAGCAAGAAGAGTGGATGCTAGTCTTGCTGCGGCGACAGTACAGGAAATGACTGAAAATGCGAAGAAAGACGAATTAATAGAAATTTTGAACGAATTCCCTGGCGTAGGAAGGAGATTTGAACGAATCAGGGAAGGGGTTTATACGGATTATGCGCATCATCCAGAGGAAATTGCGGCTACAATTGATATTGCAAAAGACGAGGCGAAGATAAGAGGATATAAGGGTGTAGTGATTGTTTATCAGCCGCATCAAAATACGAGACAACATGAGGTGCGCGAAGAGTATCGCGATTCATTTTTGGGAGCAGATAAGGTGTTTTGGGTGCCGACTTATTTAACGCGTGAAGATCCAGATTTGGCTGTTTTGGCGCCGGAGGAATTAATAAATGAACTTAGTAATAAAGAGATTGCGGAACCAGCAGAGTTAAATGAAGAATTAGCGATAAAACTAAATAATTATTTGAGTGATAATTATTTAGTATTATTAATGACGGCTGGTCCAGCCGATGATTGGCTGAGAGAAAACTTTGGTTTATAGTCTTGGAGCAATTTCTCGTGATGAAGTGATAGTGAGGTTGGATTTTTCTCCGTTTTCACCCTCGCTTCCGCCTTCTGGCTCGTCTCCTGCGTCGTCTTTGTCGCCCAATTGACCCCACAAGTAAAGTGATGGATCGAAATTGATGGTTTCTGCGGAAATCATAGAATTATTACCAGGACCAGCACCATAAGTACGATTCGGAATGATTCTACCAGCGATAACTGCACCGTTAATTCTGAGCGGGTTAGAGTTTACTCTTGCATTGATATCTTCTGAACCTTCACATTTAGAAGTAGTAACAGTAGATTCGGCAAGTAGGACTCCATCTATTCTATTAACATTGCAAGCGATATTGATGTTTTTTGCGATGATCAGTAGCTTCGGGATATAGTCTCCGGCTTTGCTTCCGCTGTTATTAGTAAAGCTATATGCAGCGTCTTCGTAGTTTATGTTACCCGTGATGGTGATGGTTCCGTCTGATTGATATACTTTGATTGTGCTTTTGGCGATTTCTTGAGAGCCAACTTCAAAGTCGCCCGCGTTATAATCGTATATGACATTGCTATTGTTTTCTCCATCTTTGAAGCTGAATTTGTTGATGATGGAGTCTCGGTCTTTGTTGACGGTGTTGGCGGCAGGATTGTTTGCGCTAGCAAGATTTATTTCGCCGACAGAGCCATTGTTTACAGAACATAGCTCACTAGGATTAGCGAAGCTTAATGTACTATCATCACAAAATGAGTTGGAGATTGATCCGCCTGGCGTATGCACTAAGCCTAGTCCATTGTAGCCTAGACCTGCGCCACTAGAAAGACCCGTGACTTTGCCGCTAGCAATAATACCGAGTTCTCCCCATGAGCCAAATTTATGAGTATTGCTGTCATTGTAGCCAGCTAGATTTTTCTTTTTGGACGTGGCGGTATTAATGTCGCCGCTAGAGTAGACATTGCCACCCCAAATCTCTAGAGAGGGTTTTTTAGCGATGTCGAAGCAAGTTTTTGGTGAATAGGCCCAGGAATTGGCCTTAGTTGAGTCATAAGCTTGTGAATTGATGTTGGTGTTGCTATAACTATCTTTTGGGTAAACTGCTGAACGTAAACATACTTCGCCTCCGGCTGGGCCGTCTGGCATGATAAGATTTACGTTTTTTGTTGTACTATCTCCGTCTTTTTTGCCACTTGGGTTGAGTATGCTGGCGTTGGTTATTTCTTCGGTCCAAGTACAACTATCTTTATAACAGAGTTCAACTTTGTATTTTGAGTCTCTTGATATCGTGGCATAGTAGCCATCAGTGATATTGTTTTGTCGAGGATTAGTGTCTAATTTAACAGAAAAACTTGATTCTTCTCCTGCAAAAACGTATGGTTTAGGACCAGATATGGTAGTGGTATTAGTAAAATTGTATGGTACAATAGCGGAAGCTGTTTTGTAAATCGAAGCTGTTTTTACGTCGCCTAAATTGTTCCCGGAGTTATTTGAGAATGAAACTTGGCTAGGAGTGGTTGTGGTTACTTGACTGTTGTTGTGATTGGTTTTTGCGGTTTCGTCAAGGCTGGAGCCTACACGAGAATAAGTTACGACATACTCGTTTTGTTCGGTTCGCTTGTCTTGGCTACCGACTGTATATGGGTAGTATTTTGTGGTAAAGAAATTCGGGTTACTATAAATCGTGAAGCCATTCCCCCAATTTTTAAGAGATGAACCCTTATTGTTATTAAATAGAGTTGCTAGAGTACTACTTGTGTTGATGCCGCTTGCTGGAATGATTGTGCCGCTGTTGATTCTCATTTTTTGTGGGACTAAATAATAAGTGTATTGCAATACTGGATTGTAGGTTGCGCGGTAAATCAATTTGTCTTCAGGTTTTGCGTAGACGGTGCGTTGGAATTGATTATATGCGTCAACGTCTTGGTTTCTGACCTTAATATTAATAAATGATGAATCTCCCGATGGTTTATCTGGGTCTTCTGGAGTGTCTTGATTACTCGGATTGTCTGGTTGGGCGTTTCCAAGTGCTGAGGCGCAGGCTGTGGTGGTAGCGTTCTTATTTGTACCTGGATAGCTGTTGAATGTCATACGCTCGCATACTACTTGGCCAGGATATAGTGTTAATTCTTCAGTATTCACCACAATAGGCACACCGTTTTTAGTAAACGATTGATTAGAATTAGATAGTAATGGATTTTTTGGCTCTACGCCTAGCGGAGAATGCCAATAGTTTGATTCTCTTTTTATTGAATATGAAGTATTTTTTGTCCCAGAATCCCGCCTCAACGAATGTGTAAAAGTTACTTTACAACCGCTAGTAGGAGAACAATTATCAAGGAAGAGGGTATTAGCAGTTTTATCCGTGACTTGCCAACCAGTAGAGTTGCTACCCACGTCAGACTTACCTCTAACGACATGTTTTAATTTAAAAATGGCATATGCATTTTTTTCTGTTAAAGTATCATAACCAGACCAGAAGCATTTTGCATTACTACAATACGCATCCCCACTGCTCCATTTCCACGAAGATGACCCGCTATAATTATTGGTAGTTACCTCACAATTACCATTCTCCCCGTAGCACCACTTCCACTCTCCAGTAAATTCATAATCCTCTGCATCCAATTGGCTGATCACATCATCGTTTATATAAACAGAAAGGGTTCCTGTACCAGTAGTAGTACCAATAGAATTACCACTATAAAGAGGGTTACCTTTATCATCGATAGCATAAGCAGTAAGAGAGTGTTCCTTTAGGACCATACTTGGACAAAAGGCGGCAAGATCTGTTTCGCTAACTGAAAAGGTGCTCAAAACTTCATTCAACAACCACCCCCAGGTATTGCCACCCGGTATTCCATCAGTCCAATCAAATATTCTATCACCATCATAATCCCAAACCGTCCATATATCAGGTGCCCAACTAGTATAATTATGAGAGGTTTTTCTATTCCATTCCCATAAACCGCTACCTAAGAAATTAAACAGCAATAAAGAGCCATCTTGCGCCCTATTGCCGGCTATCATAATATAACTATCGGTTTTACATTCTGGTAAATAATAATTATAGGAAGACCAACGACTAGTATCGTTTCTTATGATGTCATAAGCTTCTTTTGTAGTCAATATCCACCGTGGACACCTCCAATACCCGTCATATCCGCAATTAAAATAGTCAGTGCGATCTCGTTCCTCATATCCACCACTAGTTCCACCGCTTCCACCATATCCGTACTCTGCAGCAGAAGTCCTATCAAAGATAAATAAAGAAGTAAAGAATGTAGTCAGTAAAAGCAATAATATGACAGTTTTATTCTTTAATCTCATTTTGTTTTTCCTCTAATTGTCTTAATTGCTTAATAAGCAATGGTTTAAGTTTTGACCAATCTTGTCCCTCTAATACCATATCGTCAGGCAAGTCGACAATCTGCCTCAATACGAGTATTTGCATTTGAATATCGTTTTGTAGTTGATAAATTGACAATAATTGAGCCAATAGTAAACTTTTATCTACCGATGAAAGGGTGATGGAACTATTATTCAAACAAACTTCGATAGCTTCAGTCGCTTCAGTATTTTTACCATCGCTCTGCAAAAGCCTAGCTAAATATTGGCAGGAGCTAGCTAAATCCGAACTAGTAGTCACCTTATCTAAAGATTGTCTCAAGTATATTTGCAACTCACCTTTTTTGCTACTCTTTTCAAAGGTATAATGGTCTACGGAATTTGATAATTGTTCCGAGCCAATTATCCCAAATTCACGTTCCCAAGTACGATACTCGCTGTTATAAATATTTAAAAAAACAATACCAGAAGCTAAACTAATTGCCACAATAATCAAAATAATCAAAATACATTTAAAACCTCGAGTTTCGTCTTTTTGCTTTGCTACTTGATCGTTCACCATACTACATGTATTTTATCATAAACGTTTTGAAATTCAAGCTATTTTTAAAATGTTTATGGTAAAATAGAAAATATGGATGATGACGAAGAAGCGAAAAAAAGAAAACCTATTGGTTTGATAGTTGTCTTAGGATGTATGACTCTTGTAATTATTGGTCTGGTTGCGGGGATAGTTGTGATAAATATGAAAGATAGTGGAGGATTGATTAAGGAAGAATTCTTAAGTGAGTTGTCATATCGGATGCCCAACTACGATTATGATAAGATTTCAGACGAAACAAAGGTTAGATTATTTGATGATATGATAAAGAACAAATTACAAAACGACTCAAATTATACCATTGAAAATGCGTTGTCGGATTATGAGGAAATGTATAAGTCTTCTCCGGATGAATTGAGAAAATATATGGCTATTTATTATGCTAGCTTTATTCAGGAAAAAACAAACGATACGAATAGAGCAATTGTAATAATGCTAGAGGTAAAGGAAGTGAATAGCGACAATGTTGGTTATTACGTTGCGCTTTCGAATTACTATGAAAGTATTGGGGATAAAGAACAGTCGGATTATTATAGGAATATGGCAGATGATTTAGTGAAGGAGAGTGAGGCGCGCTTTAGGGAGGGTTTAAATGAAGCCAATAACTAGTTTTGCTTTTATTTTGATGGGGGTTCTGATTTCTACTACGCTATTTAGTGGGAATAATGTGTGGGCAGAAGGTGCGTGGATTGGTACCGGTAGCGGAAGTATTGGATCTTCTACGGGGGATGGCGGTTCGTGGGGTTGTAATTATACTAGCTATGGATATGCAATTAGCTGTGCTGGTGTTTCGTGGGCGTTTTATAAATCTACTGGGGCAGCTGGTTGGGATGTTGAATTTCCGTATCTTGGTGGCGGAATTCGGACAGCGGACACGCCTACTATTCCCGCAACATGTTCGGAGCATACGAATGAAAATGGTGGATTCTGGCATTTTGGAATAAATGCTTGGGGCGCGGGATACGGCGATCAAGATGGTTGGGGAGAGGGTTGGCAGTCGGGTAGTCTTTGGACGAATGGCGATAGCTGGACATCTTATAAGCGATTTTATGGTCATTGGACGACTATTACACCTTCAATATTTGATGGGCCTTATGTATCGTCATTTCCAAGTGGGCGTAATTACTTTCCTGATTATAGAGGATGGCCGGAAGCACAGCAAGTTGGTGTTTATAAATTAGACAGATTTGCTGATAGTACATGGGAAGTATTAGAGGCGTATAATAAGGCGCGTGCTTCGGCTGGCTATGAGCCACTTAGCTATTTACCTTCTGATGTTTGGGGTTTTTGCTATTGGGACGGTATGGAAGGTAGTATTGAAGGTAAATCGACAGTTGGAAATGAGAGACTAACTAGTAGTAATACTACAGATTGGGTTAATCAAAATACGACCGCGAATACTTATTATTTGGATTGTACCCCTTCGGGCTGCAAGGTGAAGTTTTCGCATAATTTAAGACGGAAGGCGGGGAACTTTGCGACGGATTATACTATAAAAAGGGTTTCGAATTATACGCAAGAAGGCATTACTACGAAAACATTAAAAGCTTCGAGTGAAGATTTTTCGTCAGTAAGCGGGGATAACGGCAAGGAAGAATATAGCGAAGTTTTGACTCTGAAGCCAGGACAAGTGGTGTGCGAATCTTTGGAGTTTTCACCTAGGGGCAATGACGAGAAAGCAACTACCACGGTTTGTGCGGCGGCGAAGGGAAATGCTCAGCCAGGTAGTGGAAATACTTTGTTGAACATAAAAGTCAAAAATAAGGATGTTACTCAGTATAGTAATTATCAGGAAACTGTTTATGCAAAACCCAATGACACAGTGAATTATCAATCCACATATAATCCAGTCTTGCAATATACTTACTATTTGGTGCCGGAGAAGATGCAGATTGATGATGGTACGATTTATCCTATAGATAGCAAGAATAATTCATTATTGATGTGGAACATGTTTAATTCTTATCGGAATAGTGGCAGTAACAATGGAAGAGGACTTAAGACTTGGAACAATGACTTTAGCGTTTGGAGAAGTGGGAATAGTTTTTCGAGCCAATCACTAGTTCAATATTATGATTTTAGAAATGGTGATACTACGTCGCAACAAGTTGATAATGACTATAAAATAGCTGTTGGGGATGTTGGAAAAAGTATAGACGAGAAGGCCATCACAAACGTGTATGATTCCTCTTCAAAGACTTCAAAAACTACTCCTAGCCAAGTGACTTTTTATGAAAAGAGTGGCTTTGATGTTGGTAATGTCAAGACGGGTGCGGTGTCTAGTGTGGCTTATGTTAGAGTGCCATATAATTTTATGAATACTACGGAGGTAAAGAGTTCGCAGACAGGAGATATTGTGTATGGCGGAGAAGATGTCTCGATTATGTTTGACGTGAGCATAAATCCAAAATCTAATTCTTATACTATGAAAAATGGAGACAAAGATTATGCAACTTCGGTGGGTAACGGAAAGTATAAATTGGATGTTTGTATTGGCGGTCATGTTGGAGCGAGTTGCCGAAATAGAGTTGAGTATCCAAATAGTGATGGAAAAGCATTTAGTTCGACGGAAAGAGCGATGAGTCTTGACAATATGTTTAAGACGAAGACGTTTGGACAGAGTTTACCTATTCATGTATCGGACGTGCCAGCTGGGACGGATGTTTGTGTAGTTTCGATGGTTTATCCTGCAACCAGCGGAAACGATAACAATTATAATGATAAAGACGGCGACCATAAATGGAAGGTTTCTACTGAAAAATGTTTTAAGGTCGCCAAAAAACCATCATTGCAGGTTTGGGGTGGCAATATCTATTCTAGTGGTAATATTAATACGGCTTTGGCTGATAAGAAGAATTTAGCTGGTTATAATGCTGGTGATACTCATGCTTTTGGTTCTTGGGGAGAACTTGGTATTATCGCTAGCGGAACAATCAAGGGACTTTCTAGTGGCGCAAGTTTAGGATATAGTGGACTAGGGTTGGAGCGTGCGCCGGGTGGTTCGTCTTCTTCTAAGCTTTGCGATAATAGTCCTCTTAGTCTCGCAAATGAAAATTGTAATAGCAATTATGTTGGTATGATTAACGCCGTGAGTGCGAATAACCCTGCAGCCAATGTGATCAATAAAGATAGAGATGCTATTGTTCGGAAGTTTAGTTTTAAAGACGGAGAAAACAACAGTAATATATTATATGAATATAATGCGGGTAATTATGAGATTGGTGAAGAAACCATCAATAAAAGCATTATTAAAGTATATCAGTCTGATGAGACGATTACGATTACCGGAAATTTGAGTTATGAAGATGCTCAGTATAGCTATACTAGAAATGGTAATAATGCAGATGGTGATTTCTTGCCGAAGCTACTGATCATCGCAAAAAACATCAATATCGCTTGTAATGTTAATAGAATAGATGGAGTTCTACTTGCCGAATCTACTGTTACCACTTCTAAATGCGAAGGTTCAGACAATATTAATGCTAGAGTAAACTCTAACCCCCTCACAATTAACGGTGCAGTTATCGCCGGTAAAATCATTCCGAATCGTACTTATGGTGCTGGTCCTGGTAATAATTCTATGATTTCCGCAGAAACCATCAATTTCGATCCATCACTTTACTTGTGGGGTCAGCTGGGTAGTAAGGAAACGGAAGGTAGCGGCGAAGATACTAGCAGTGGTAGTGGCGGTAAGCGTGACTATCTCGATTTGACATACACGCGAGAATTAGCCCCAAGGTATTAGGCGTGATATAATGGGGGTATGAAGACTAGGAGTCAATTTGTTTGTCAGCAATGTGGTGCTACTTATGCAAAATGGGTAGGACAATGTACAAATTGTCAGGCCTGGAATTCTTTGGTAGAGCAAATTGTCGAACCAGAGAATAATAAAAAATCTGCGATTGAGAAGGGTCGAGTGTCTGGTAAGAAATTGGCTTTTGTGAAAATGGCAACAATTGAGCCTTCGGATGCGAAAGCGCGGCTTTTGACGGAGTTTCCGGATTTGAATATAGTTTTGGGGGGAGGAATTTTGCTCGGTTCAGTTTCGCTACTGGCGGGTCAGCCGGGAATTGGGAAATCTACGCTTCTCATGCAAATTTCGGCAGAGGTGGCCAAAAAACACAATGTTTTGTATATTTCGGGTGAAGAAAGTGCAGGACAAGTGAGACTACGGGCGGAACGATTGGGCGCAAAATCGGACAAATTAAATTTTGCGGCTTCGACGAGCGCAAATGATATTGCGAAGACTATTGAAAGTGGTGAATTTGATTTAGTGATTGTGGATTCAATCCAGACGCTTGCGATGGATGAAATTGCTTCGGCGCCAGGAACGGTTTCACAGGTGACGAATTGTGGAAATTTGATAATTCGGGCAGCGAAGCGTACGGATACGGCTGTAGTAATCGTGGGACACGTGACGAAAGAGGGAACTTTGGCTGGGCCAAAGGTTTTGGAACATTTAGTGGATGTGGTGCTCAATTTTGAGGGCGATCGCTATGGTGGATTTAAGACAGTGAGGGCAATTAAGAATCGTTTTGGTTCAACGAATGAAGTAGCGATTTTTGAAATGGTGAATGCGGGCCTAATTGAGGTGCAAAACCCGTCAGCCGCATTATTAGCGGAGCGTACTAATACGGATGGTTCGATTATTTTAGCAACTTTAGAAGGAAATCGGCCGATTTTAGTAGAGATTCAGGCGCTTGCGACGAAAACGAATTTTGGTTATCCGAAACGTACGGCTAGTGGTTTTGATATTAATCGGTTAAACTTGTTGATTGCGGTTTTAGAACGACGAACGAAATTAAAATTGTCAGACAAAGATATATTTATTAATGTAGTAGGCGGAATGAGGCTGAATGATTCGGCGGCAGATCTTGCGGTGTGTATGGCAATCGCGTCAGCGGTGGCGGGCAGGAAGCTAAGTGATGAATATGTGGTATTTGGCGAAGTCGGTTTAGGTGGGGAAATACGTTCGGCATTTCGGGCAGATCAGAGAATCGGTGAAGCGAAAAAACTTGGTTTTAAGCATGCGATTGGACCGGCGACGATTCGAGATAAGTTTGTAATTCCGGCTAAAGATTTAAGAACAACTTTAATTAAATATATCAAATGAAAATATTAGGAATTGATCCAGGAATTGGAATTTGTGGGTTCGGTTTGATTGAGGCGTCAACGCGAACTAATGCGAAGGCTTTGGATTTTGGTGCGGTGACGACGACGGTGGATGCGCCACTGCCTAGTCGTTTGAAAGAATTATACGATTCTTTGACGGAAGTATTTGAGCAGACGAAGCCGGAGATGGTGGCAGTAGAGAAGTTATTTTTCTCTAAAAATATTACAACGGGAATTGCAGTGGCGGAAGCGAGAGGAGTGGTATTATTGGTGGCGGAGCAAAAAGGTCTGCCGGTTTATGAATATACACCGAATGAAATTAAAAAATGTTTGACGGGTTATGGCTCGGCAACGAAAACTCAAATGCAGGAAATGGCGCGGATACATTTGGGGCTTGAGAAAAAACCAAAACCAGATGACGCAGCGGATGCGTTAGCGGTGGCGATTACGTGCAGCTTTCTTTATCAACAAGGGCAAGATAATAGCTATAAGTTTTCTAACTCTAGGCGAAAATGATATAATACTAGATATGATAGCGCATATAAAGGGAACGATTGTAGAAAAGTTTGGTAATTCCCTGATTGTTGATGTAAATGGTGTGGGATATGAAGTGATGGTGCCGACGCCGGATTTTGAGGATTGCCATTTGGATGAGGAGAGGAAGTTTTTTACCTATCATTCAATACGTGAGAATGCGGAGGAGCTATATGGGTTTTCGTCTTTGCTGGCGAAAAAAATGTTTGAACTTTTGATTTCGGTGCAAGGTGTGGGGCCAAAAGCAGGGATTGCGATTATGTCGCTTGCTGAGGCGGAAGAGGTGCGAAATGCGATTGCGAATGCGGATGCGGCATTTATCGCGAAGGCTTCTGGAGTTGGTAAGAAATCGGCCGAGAGAGTGATTGTAGATTTACGTGATAAGGTAGGAGCACCAAGTAAATATGGAGCGACGGAGACAAAGTATAATAAGATACAAAATGAGCCAGATGAAGCTTTGGACGCCTTGATGGCGCTTGGTTTTCCATTGAAGGAGGCGACTGCGGCTCTAGAAAAGGTAGACCCGAGTTTGTCAGTAGAAGAACGTATAAAATTGGCCTTGAAAAATTAAGATAAGTATGGTAGAATAACAGGTAATCGTTTAATAATAAAGGTAAAATATGAGTTTTTCTATTCTAAAACAGATTGGTGACGCGCAGAAAAAGAAGGCGGTTGTTGATGTTCGTTCTGGTGATACTGTGAGAGTCACACAAAAAATTAAAGAAGGTAACAAATTCCGTTTGCAGACTTTTGAGGGTGTAGTAATTCGAGTTGATCGTAAAGAGTCTCATACTGCACGAATTGTAGTGCGCAAGGTGACTTCTGGTGTTGGCGTGGAAAAATCTTATTTAATTCATTCGCCACTTGTTGAGAAGATTGAGATTACTAAGCGATCGAAAGTACGTCGCAACAATCTTTCTTACATGCGCAAGCGTTCTGGCAAGTCGGCGAGACTAGCAGCAAAAGATTTTGATCGCGTAGCAGTAAATGACGTGAGTGTACCAGAAGAGCCGGTAGAGGAAACTCCTGCAGAGGAAGCACCAAAAGAAGAAAAAGTAGAAGAAGTTAAGGAAGAAAAAGTCGAAGAGCCAAAGGAAGAAGCTAAGGTTGAAGAACCAAAAGCTGAGGCTTAATGACGATTCTAGGAATTGATGAAGTTGGACGCGGGCCCTTGGCGGGCCCGCTTGTTGTGGGTGCAGTAATTTTGCCGGACGAAAAGCCAGAATGGGTGGCGGAATTAAAGGATTCTAAAAAGTTAAGTACGAAGAAGCGAGAAGCTTTAAATGAAATAATATTGAGCGAAGCGATGGCAACTGGGTTAGGTTGGGTGTTTCCAAAAGAGTTGGACGAAGTGGGCATTTCGGAGGCTTTGAAACTAGCGACGAAACGGGCTGTGAAGTCAGTTCAAGGACTTCACAAGAGTTTTTCACAGATAGTAATTGATGGAAAAGTGAATTTTTTGAAGGGGACGGCGCTGGAAAAATATGTGTCGACAATGCCAAAAGCAGATGATTTGATAAAAGAAGTTTCGGCGGCATCGATTATTGCGAAAGTGGCGAGAGACAACTACATGGTTAAGTTAGCAGAACAATATCCGGGCTATGGATTTGAAAACCATGTAGGATATGGTACAGCCAAGCATTTAGCGGCGATTTGCGAATTTGGTATTTGCGAGGAACATCGCAGGAGTTTTGAGCCAATTAAATCTATGGTGGGATTTGAGAGGCCTAGTAATGTTGTAAAAAATACAACATCTTTAGGTCAGCGGGCTGAGCGAGTGGTAGCGGAGCATTTGATGAGTGAGGGGCATAAGATTTTGGCGCGAAATTATAAAACTAAAATCGCGGAAATTGATATTATATCGGCTTTTGGCAAGACTTTGTATTTTACGGAAGTGAAATATCGTAAGAATGAGCGACGTGGTACGCCGCTTGAGGCGATTACGCGTGAGAAGCAGAAGAAGATGCGGCTGGGTGCGGAGGTTTTTATGAAAGCGCATCAGGAATATAGTAAATATGATATTGTGCTTGCGGTGGCTGCGGTGACAGGTGAAGATTTTAAAATTAAAGATTGGTTTATGCTACTTTAATGATTATGTTTCGGATTTATAGATTAAGATAACAGTCTGAATTATTCTAATAGATTTTTTTAACATTTTGCGCTTTGGATTGAACGGTTTTTGGTTTAGGAATGTGACGGGCGATAACCCAGCCATAGTAGAGCCAAATTGCGTAAAGCATTGGAGCAAAGCATATCAAGGAAAAAAGTACAAAATGAAATAATCCGCCCTCAAAATAATAGTCAGTTATTCGACCAAAAACATCTATTTGAATAGATGTAAAATTTGATTCAGCGAATATTATAATCGAGCAGAGAGCAACAACTATGATTTGCGTCATAAGCATTTGAGAACAGACTAGCCAAATTTTTTTCTTTTTGAGTAGTTTGTAGTTAATTTTGGCAAGTGTGAGCCCTGAATGATAGCTTGTAAATAAGGTTAGCGGAGCGAGAACAAAGAAAAGAGCTCCGCCAAGTGGATATATTGATTGCGTTATAGTAAAGATGGTTAGGGTGTAGAACAGAATAATGGCAACGAGATTTGGCGGAGTATAAGCACGTTCGGGCGGGTATTTTTTTGGGGTTTTTGAAACTTTTGTGGTCATAACTATATTATAGCATGAGCGGTAATTTAGACGTTGAATTTGAATTCGACGACGTCGCCGTCTTGCATGATGTAAGTTTTGCCTTCGGTGCGAAGTTTGCCTGCTTCGCGGACTGCTTTTTCGGAGCCGAGATTTTTCAGATCATCGTAATTGCAAATGGATGCAGCAATGAAGCCGCGTTCAAAATCGGTGTGAATAGTGCCAGCGGCTTCGGGCGCAGTGGAACCTTTTTTGATGGTCCAAGCGCGGCATTCCTTTTTGCCAGCGGTGAGAAAAGACTGGAGCCCGAGGGTATCGTAAGCGGCTTTGATGAGTTCGCCGAGTGCGTCATTTTGGACGCCGTAACTTTGCAAAAATTCTTTACGTTCTTCGCGATTCATGTCGGACATTTCTTCTTCGAGTTTGGCGTTGACGAAAATTGCAGAGGCTGGCTTGATGAGGTTTTTTAGTTTGGCTTGGAGATCTTGGTCGGTTAAACCTTTTTCATCGACGTTAAACATATAAATCACTGGCTTGTCGGTGAGATATGGGATGTTTTCGTCTTCTGGTGATTTTTTGCGTTTGGCTTCGACTTTAGCTTTGGTTTCTTCGTCGGCGAGTTGGAGTTCTAGATTGATAATATCAATATCATCTTTGGCTTGAGCCACAATATCATCTTCGATTTTGTTATCGGCACGAACAATGTCGTTGTTTTTGAAAGCGCGAACAACATGACAGATGGCTTGGCACTCGCGGATATGAGCGAGGAATTTGTTGCCAAGACCTTCGCCTTTTGACGCGCCGGCAACCAATCCGGCGATGTCGACAAATTCAACGGTGGCGGGAACGACTTTGTCGGTTTCGTACATTTTGGCGAGGACGTCTAGACGTTCATCGGGTACTGGGACGATACCAACGTTTGGTTCGATGGTGGCAAAAGGATAGTTGGCGGCCAGTGCGCCAGCATTAGTAAGTGCGTTAAAGAGTGTGGACTTACCGACGTTAGGTAAACCGACGATTCCGATCTTTAAATTCATAACCAACCTGTGTATCTGTTACTATAGTGATAATTATATCATAAATCTGGAGAGATGAAAAAGCACCTGTGGACTAAATCTACGGTGCTTTTCTGATTATTTTGTCGATTTTATAACACTTTTTATAATCTCTAAATCTCGCCTATTCGAAAAATTGCCACTATAACTTTTTATATGCCCTTCATTTTTACTTAATTCTTCTGCGACTTCATTTATATTCGCCCAAATCGGTATAAAACCCTCTGCTAATTCGTCTTCCATATAACTAGTTCCAACATTTTCTGTGGCAATGGCTCTAAAATTGAAAGAGATGTCGCGTTTCCAATTGTGTTCATTTCGGACGCTTTCTCGATACTCTATAGTGTAGCCTATTGCCTCGATGTTTTTCATAAGATAGCCAGATTCTTCTCTGGTCTCTCTGATAACCGCCTCAATTATGCTTTCGCCTTTTTCAATTCCGCCACCAGGTAATTGGAAATAACCATATTTTTCAGATTTAATCACGCATATTTCACCCTTTTCGTTGTAGAGTAAAACTCTGACGCTAAATCTTATTTTGTCGGCTTTTTCTTCTAAATCCGTGAAGCCAAAATCTTTATCAGATATTGTCGCTATTTGTTTCCAATTTAGCGTGCGTTCTTTTTCCGATGCGTTTTCTGGAAATGCTATTCTGGAGCTAATAGCCATTTTTATTTTTTCTTGCTCCATTCTGCTTCGTATTTTCTCCGAAGTTCGATGGCTCGTTCAACTTTTTTAGCACGTTCTGGGTCATCTAGCCCAAAGAAACGACGGTTAAATTCCTCATTGTGTTCTTGGTTATACATTTGTTTCCCGGCAAGACCTTTGCCGCCATATTCACCAGTTTCATCATAGGCGTAAGCTAATTCATCTGCCATAGCATTGTTATAATCCTCATTACGCCTAGTTATCATACGTTTTTGCGTGTCAAGTCTGTTCCTAGCTGCTTCATATTTTTTTCTACCAAAGAATTTGCCCAGAAAACCTTTCTTGGAATATTCTGCATCTAAGACGGCTAATTCATTATTGATTTTTTCAGTTTTTTCAGCCTGTTCGGTACCTTTTTCGCCTTCTTCTCGCCAGCCAATTTCATTTGCTATGATACTGTCGGCACTAGCGATACGAAACATAGTTCCATCGGTTTCTCCAGCTTCCGTACTAGCATAACCACGCCAACGATAGTGTGGATTATCGCTATATTTGAGTCCGAGTTCTGTAGTTATATTACCTGCGTAATGAGCTCGTCCTTTTCGCTCTTCACCATAGTAAGGATTAGAAAAATCTTGGCTAAGCTCATCAAGTAAAGATAAATATTCATTTGCGGCATCTTGTGGGCTGAGTTCTTTCTCTTGCTTTTCTGGCATTACGGCTAAATATTCGGAGCCTCTGTCCTTAGTTTCAGTTTTTGGTTTTTCAGCATCTTTCGGTTTATCTCGTTCCGCAAGACTTTTTGCTTTATTTGGGTCAAATTTATCACTCATTTCAGTTAGGACTTCGAGATGGCTTGCTGCCCCTGTATTTTCAGCGGACTTTTCACCGCCAATTTTAAGTGCTTCTGACATAATTACCTCCAGCGGAATCCGCTTATTATTTTTATAATATCCAAAACCAGGTAGAACACTCTCTATGGAGTGTTCTGAACTTCATTTTCTACAGTAAGTAATTAAACCAACTGGAGCGAGTGCTCCACGCAGGGTTTAATTCTTTGCGTGCCTTGTTTAAGGGCAACTTACAATAGAATTGAAATTCAGAACAATTTAATTTTACCATATTTGACCCGCATTATCTATGCTTGCTCCGCGACTTTTTATTTTGATTAAGAAAGAAAACGGCTGATTCCACCTGATACCAAATCGGCTTCTTTTCCGTATAATCTTTTTCTTACTTTATTTATATAAGCGTCCGAGAAACCACGCTTTCCGTGGTCAGGTTTTGGTAGTCGGACTTTAACGGAGAACGGTATATATGGAGTCATTGGTTGGTTTAAAAATTCAAGATTCCGATCTTTAAATTCATAACCAACCTGTGTATCTGTTATTGTTGACATAATTATAACATAATTTGTTATATAATATAAGGTATGGATAATGAAAAGATTGAGACTGAAATTAAAAATATTAAGGCTCGTAATGTACGAGTCGAGCTAGATAAAAAATGGGAGACTTCATGGACTCGTAGATTTTGTATTTGTGTTCTTACTTATATTGTCGTGGTAATTTATAGTTTTACAATTCAACAGGTTTCTAATGTTTTTCTATCTTCGCTAGTACCAGTGATTGGTTTTGCTCTTTCGACGCTTTCTCTTGGTTTTGTAAGAGAAATTTGGGAAAGAAAGATTAAAAAATGAAAGTTGATATTAAAAGAGTTAAAATTAGCATAACAGTACCAGACGGCGACATTGCTACAGTTAGAGATGCCGTATGTGAAGTTGGTGCTGGTGTAATTGGAAACTATGACTTTTGTTCCAATTCGTGTAAGGTAATAGGGACCTTTAGACCAAATAAAAAAGCAAATCCGTATATTGGGGAAAAGAACAAATTAGAATATGTTGATGAAGAAAAACTGGAAGTTGTTTGTGATGTGGAGAAAGTCAAAAATGTTATTTCTGCGTTAAGAAAAGTACATCCTTATGAAGAGCCAGCAATCGATATTATCCCGCTTTTGGATGAAGATTTATTCAATTAAGACAGGTTGGTTTAGAATTATAAGATTCCGATCTTTAAATTCATAACCAACCTGTGTATCTGTTATTGTTGTCGTAATTATAACACAGTTTGGTATATAATATAATGTATGAATAATCGGGCGAGATTTAATTTCTTCTTATTTATCTCGACCTTTGCGAGGGCATTGATTGAGGTTTTTATTTCTCTATTTCTGTTTAAGAATGGTTTTTCGATTGATTCGATACTTTTATTTTATTTGCTAGAGAACTTAGCCGCTTTATTTATCTCATATTTTTTTGTGAAAATTGGAGAGAAATTTAACTACTCTATTGTAATGTACATTGGTGTGGTTTCATTTGCTGTATTGCAATTTGTTTTAAATAATATGGCTTATAACTCTTTATTTATAGTAATTGTAGCACTTTTGTATTCATTGTATAGACGAGGATATTGGGTGGCGAGAAGATACTATGTAACTGAAGTAATGCCAAAGAGAGATTCATCGGGGCCATTTAGCATTATGATGGTTGTATCAGAAATAGCATCAATTTTGGCAGGATTTTTGGGCGCAGCATTATTGGATGGATTTAACGTAGTGATTTTGACTGCAATTTCTTCCGGTTTATTGTTTGTGAGCGTAATTCCTTTATTGGGAATAGAAAGTAAAACAAAAAGAACTAAAATTGAATTAATTAAGAATTTGAAGAAATACGACAAGAAAAATTATTTGGCTTTTTCACTATACGAAATTAATAACGTATTGGCGTTTATTTTTCCGATTTTTATTGCCATTTATATTAAAGATACGTATGTAATGGCTGGGGCCGTAAATGCAATTGGTAGTTTAGCTATAATTGTGTTTATTTTGGTCTATGGAAAAATAATTAAAAAGCGGAATTATTTTGTGCTCAGTTCAATTCTTTTTGTCTTAATATGTTTTGTTAAATTATTGCCCCTAGACTATTTCATATTGATAATATGCTTTTTGGAAGGTTTTATCAAGAAAATGCAGGAGCAATCAGTTAATAAAATATATTTCGAAAATAGGAATAATATGGACTTAACACATTATAATTTGATATATCAATTACTTGAGGCATTAGCTAGAGCAATTGTAGTTGTCCCCCTAATATTCATGAAGGACACGAGATTGATGATAATGTTTGTTTTGATTGTAATTAGTATTGAGTTGGTTATTTATGCTTGCCTAAAAAAGAATCAGAGATTGAAATAAGATAGGTTGGTTTAATAATTCAAGATTCCGATCTTTAAATTCATAACCAACCTGTGTATCTGTTACTATAGATATAATTATAACATATTTTGTGTTGTAATCAGGCAATAATTAAAGGAGGCTTAAATTATTATTGATTGGGCTTATGGATGAACGTGGCGCAGATGCTTTGAGCGGATTAGATTTAGAAGATGAAAAAGTGAGAGCCGAATATGGTGATTTGATTCATGAAAACTACAAGTTTTTAATTTACTTATGCTATAATAGTGGGCATGAAAGACGGTTTATTTAGTGAAAAAAAGCTACTAAAAATACAAAACACTCGAAAGGTTTTTTTAAGATTCGCTGTATGGATATTGATAGCAGAATTGGTTTTTGGGGCGATTTTGATATTGACGGGAAGTTGGGATATTGCCATTGGTAGAATACAATGTACGTTCTTAGTTTTAGCGTTAATTTTGTTTGTGAGCGTTAATAATTTTATCCGTATAGAAAAAGGTAATAAAATAATACAGGTTTTTGCGCTTATAGGATTTGTTAGTAATTTAATATGGGGAATTTTTGCTTTTCTGCTTATGTGGGAGATAGTGCCGTCTTATTGGACGGAAGAAGTAATGCGTCCTGGCTATTATAATTATTCTTTTCTTTCACCCAAATACCATATGACATTTTACACTATAATTATGCTTATTGCATCTTATGCGGCAGCAGCAGGGTTTTGGATTTCTAATATATTGTCAATAAAGGAAACCGTTAAAATAGTTAAGCCACTTAAGATAACTGCAGTTGTTTGTGTTGTATATTTGTGGATTTTTGGAACGATAATAACTCCAATTGAGCCCGAGTTTAAGGACGTAGAAAAACTATATCAATTAGCTGGACTGGCTGGGCTAGCATTTGGAATCATAGCTCTTGCTGCGTTAATTATCTCAAAAACAAATGATAAGAAGGTAGTTAAATCAAACGCCGCAATGAATGGAGCTTCAACTCACCTCACTCCAAAAACCGATGCTGAACTTAGAGCGGAAATTGAGGAAAAGGTGAGAAGAGAGATGATAGAAAAGGAAGTAAGGGAGAAAATGGAAACTGAAAAACCTGTCATAGCTAATTCCGGCGCGGATAGTATGGAGGCTACGGACGACAAAAAAGAAAGCTCCGAACCTACGTAATCCAGCGATATATAAGTCTTATCCGACGTTGATAATTTAAAATAATAACAACATTATGACTCCATTTACGTTTATAAAAACGAAGAAAAACATACTGAAAAACAAAGAAGCAATTATTTTTGATTTGGATGGAACATTGATTGATTCCGTAAACATATTAAATGAAGTTTACGCTACGGTAGTAAAAAATAATTTTAATAAGGTAGTCTCCGCGAATCAGATACAGAATGACTGGGATGAGTTTGTTCATATGGAAAACAAAAAACGCAATTTATCTGAAGGTTTCCTTTTCTTTTTGAACAAAAAGTATAATGATGATAAGGAAATCGATATTAAAGAGTTAAAAAAACAATATAGTGAAATAGAACTTGATTATATTGTGCACAAAGTTGGATATAAGGAATATGCAAAAGAAACAATAGAATTGCTCAAAGAAAAGAATTATAAATTGGTGCTTGCGACAATATCTCCTAGATCTACGCTTGACATTTATAACTATAAAAACAAGAAACTTAATTCTGAATTTAAACTATATGATTCTTTTGATTTGGTGCTTTCGCATGATGATGTAAAAGAAAAGAAGCCGAACCCCGAAGTGTATTTAGTGGCTGCGAAAAAAATTGGTGTTCCGAAAAACAGGTGTTTAATAATCGAAGATTCACTTGAGGGCGTTAAAGCTGCCAATAATGCTGGTATTGAAGTATTAAATATTGTCGATAAGAATATGTTTGATACGCAGAAACAAATAGATAAAATAAGTACTTACAAAATGGATAGCCTCAAAGAGTTTTATGAGCTATTGAAAAAGTGGTAGTGCGACTCAATAACTAGGAATTATGTATTAAGCGGGATTTTGTAGTAAGGCTGAAAGTGCTATGAAATTTTATCGCACCAGGATTTGATTTTGGCGGGGGTGGCGTCTTGGAAGAAGCGAGTGCCGTCTTGCCAGTCGCCGCCGTTGGCGTCGTTTTTTAGTGAAAGGTCGCTATCACCTAGACCGGAAGAATGGGAGGTGCAAAATGGTAGAACGGTTTTGCCGTTCCAGTCTTTGGTTTTGACGAAGCTATTAACTGGCCAAGCGGCGATGCCCCACCAGATGGGATAGCCGATAATAACGCGTTCGTATTCGTCCCAATTTGGGATATCTACATTGCTCAGCTTGATATCGCGAAGCGATGGGTCGTCATTTTCTTTGGAGCAGCGAGAGTCGGGATTAGTCCAATCGAGATCGTCCGCAGAATATGGTTTTTCGGGGGTAATTTCGTAGATATCGGCTTCTAAATTTTGTGCGATTTCTTTGGCGATTTTCTTGGTGTGTCCCTCGGCAGAATAAAATATAACTAATGTTTTCATGAATCCTCCTTTTTAAAAATTATATCATGCGGAAGAAGCTTATTCTTTGATATAATTGTGTTAATGAAAAGTTTTTTGACCGAAATTAAAGAATTTGAAACTGATAAGCGTGACACTTATGACATAAAAATTGGTCAGATTCCGGTGATTTTGACTTCGGCGCATGGAATAGAGCAACAGAAGCGTGGTGGTAGAATAAAATTTGCCGAGCCGTTTACACGGGGAATCGCAAAATACGTGAACAAGAAATCGGGATGTTTTTATTTGGTTAAAAACGAAGATACTGGAGTGGATCCAAACAAAAGAAATGATGACGAGTTCAAAAACATTTTACTTCAAATTATTGAAAAGAATCACATAAAATTATTGTTGGATTTACATGGAGCGAAAAGAGAGCGTGATTTTGATGTGGAGCTTGGTACCCTGAATGGTAAAATGGCTGATGAAAAACTAGTTGGTGATTTGGTGGATTGTTTGCAAAAAAATAGCGTGGCTAAAATCGCATTTAATGAGCCATTTAAGGGTGGTTTTATTACGCGGACAGTTTTTGAAAATACAGGGATCAATTGTATTCAATTAGAAATTAATGGTGATTACCGAAATTTACGAAAAGCCAATAATTTGAAAAATATTTGTAAGGCTTTGACTGATTTTATAGATATGATAAACTAAAAGAGTGAAGGTAAGTAAACTAAAGATTATCAGGTGGACTTTGGCGCTTTTGTTGGTTCTAGCGCTGATTTTTTTGGCGTTAAATCGGCAATGGGTATATGATTTTGCGAGAGGGATGATTTATAATCCTACTCCTGAGATGACAAAAATACATGATAGCTTAGGCTTGACGGGAAGAGGTGATTTCTTATTCAGGGCAACATGGCCGAAATTGAGTGACAAGGAAGAGTTTAATAGCAATTGTCGGGTAGATGGGGAAGAAATTGCGATTTTGGGCTGTTATACAGGTGGGAATATTTATATTTTTGATATTACGGATGATCGATTGGATGGGATTCGTGAGCTTACGACGGCGCACGAACTTTTGCATGTGAATTTTGCGAGGATGTCAGACGTAGAAAAGGATAGTTTGAGACAGAGTCTAGAAAAAGTCTATCAAGATAATATTGAAATATTGGAAGATGATTTGAACACTTATGACTCCGAAGAGAGGTTTGAGGAACTATATGTGCGAGCGGGGACAGAGGTAAAGAGTTTGCCACAAGAATTAGAGAAGCATTATGCTGAGATATTTAAAGATCAAGACAGTGTAGTAGCTTATTATGATAAATATATTAGTGTGTTTCGGACGATTGAAGCGGAGCTAGATACTTTGCAAAACGAAATGCAGACTATTTCTGGAGATATCGATAACAAGACAGCCGAGTACGAAAATAGAGTCGAGAGCTTGAACGCAGAAATTGCGAGCTTTAATAATTGTGCAGAGACGGCTGGGTGTTTTACGAGTCAGTGGGAATTTAATACTAGACGAAATGCTTTGATTGCGGAGCAAAATGCGCTAGAGGCGCTTTATCAAGAAATTGATGATTTGATAGAAGAGTATAATATACGGGTAGAGAAATACAACGAGGACGTGCTAGAGAGCGAAAAGCTAAACTCTATTATTAATTCAAACGAAAAAACGCAAGAAATAGAATGAAACTAAAACTCAGGAGATTATGGGTGGTGGGATTTGCCCTGGTGGCGGTTTTGACTTGGCTACTTATTACTCCAGAAAGTTATGAAAAAGTATTTGCCCCAGAAGAGGTTGAAGTTGGTGATGCGCCTTTAGCGATAGATATTTTGGAAAAACTAGAAGTGAAAGGACGAGCACCAAAAACAGGTTATAGCCGCGAACAGTTTTATGATGGATGGCCGCTAGTAGATGGTTGTTCTCTCAGACAGAGAATAATTAAAAGAGAGTTTGGTGAAAGTGCGAAACTAGATGGTTGCGATGTGATAGCGGGAGAATTCGATGAGCCGTATACAGGCGAGCACAGAATATTTAATGAAAAAAGTGAAATAGCAAAAATTCAAATAGACCACGTGGTGGCGCTTTCTGATGCTTGGCAAAAGGGTGCGCAGTATAAGGATTATGAAACGCGGAACAAAATCGCGACGGACCCTTTGAATTTGTTGGCGGTGGATGGGCCTGCAAATGAACAAAAATCGGATGGCGATGCGGCGACATGGCTACCTAAGAACAAGAAATTTCGTTGCCAGTATGTGGCAAGGCAGGTATCGGTGAAATACAAATATGGACTTTGGGTGACAGAAGCAGAAAAACAAGCGATTGCTCGGATTTTGGAAAATTGCCCAAATGAGCCGACAATTGGTGTATAATATATATTATATAAATAAGTGGAGAGTAATATGAAAAAATATGTTTGGTGGACCGCTATAGTTGCAGTGCTGCTGATTATCGGAGCGTTTTTGCTAGGTAGGTTTGTATTTCCTAATACTTTGGCGAGTTTGCCGGCACCAGAATTATCCGAGGGGCAGAGAGGAGAGCTTGGTATAGATAAGAATATTAATGAGAGTACTATTGATCAATATTTGGACCGAAGTGATGCGGTGTACAGAGATTTGAGAATGTTAGAGGACCCAGGGAATTATGGAGCGATTGGTGGGGATTCATATTTGTCTGGTTTTGTAGAAGGATTTGAGGTAGTACCGTTCCCTTATATCGTTAATGTTAAAGGCTTGCCAGAAGCTGTGGGGGATACTTATGCTGGTAATACTCTGTTCCATCAACATTCGGATGGTAGTTATACGGCGAATTATGTAGAATCGATGGACATTTTGGAAGCCTTATTCCCGAAGAATAAAATAATATTCTTGATGTGTGGTGGCGGGGGTTATTCTGGAATGATGAAGAATATGTTGGTAACACTTGGATGGGACGAAAGCGATATTTATGATGTAGGTGGCTATTGGTTTTATGAAGGAGACAATAATATAGTGGTTAAGAGAATTACTGATGATGGCGAGACAGTATATGACTTTTATAAGGTGCCATATCACGAGATTAAGTTTGAGGTGTTAACGGAGATATAAGGTGGGTCAAGAAAAAAAGAAACAGTTGGGGGTGTTAGGTTTAATTGTAGCTCTAGTTGTTGTGTTGTTTGGTTCGGTGCTATTTATGGGTTTGGTGGGCTGGTTTGGTGAAGCAAAAATTACACTAGATCAGGAATATCGTGGCGAGAGTACGGAACTAATGGATTTATCGGTAAGCGAATACGACGAATTAATAAAGGCGAAAAAATCTTTTGTGATATTTGTGGATCAAGGTGGATGCACGACGGCGGATAGGCTGAGAGGGTATGTGCAGGATTGGGCTACCGCAAACGAAATAAAAGTATATCGAATAATGTTTAAGGATGTAAAAGAATCTTCGCTTCATGAATATATTAAATATTACCCGTCCGTAGTGTTGGTAGATAAGGGCAGGGTGCGAGTTTACCTTCGGGCGGATAGCGATGATGACGCCAAGATGTATAATGATTATGGTGAATTCGAAACATGGATTAAGCGCTGGGTTTAGAATGTAAAAGAGGGTTGTGGAAAACTTTTGAGTTGAAAATGCGAAATAATATGAAAAAGGTATTGACATATAATAATGTTTATGTATAATATGAAGTATGTTAAAGGTTATGCATTTAACACAAAAATAAAAAAATAAAAAAACACAAAGTGTGGAAGGAGTAAAAATGAAAAAGTCGTTAATTGCGAGCGCAGGTGTTGCAGCTTTTGCTATTGCTGCTGTGCCGTTTTTTGGGGCATCTGCAGATGTGACGGATACCGTAATTATTACGATTAATGGGGCCTGTTCGATTGGACAGACTCAAGGCAGTCCAGTACAGGGTGGTGGAAAAACGATGGAAGAATCTTCTGCTGTAAACAACCATCTTTATACTTGGGATGCGGATGGCTCGCAAGGCGGTACGTTGAAGGTTACTTGTAATGATGCTGGTGGTTGGAATGTGAAAGCGGTTGGTTCTTCTAATGGATCTCCTGTAACTTCAATGGCGGCTTCTAACAGCGGTACGCCAATTATAACTGGCACGGCTGAGTCTGGGGCTACTTCTAACTGGATGTTCAAGGTAGCTGGTACGGGTGTAGTTTCACCTTATAATGCTTGGGCAGCGATTCCTGGAACTGCTACAAAGGTTGCGTCGGGCAGTGAGCCAGCGTCTGAGGCGAGTATTAATACTGGCTATCAGGTATGGGTGAGCGCTACTCAAGAAGCTGATACTTATACTGGTAAAGTGACTTATACGGTTGCTAAGGGTGCATAAGGAAAGGTTTTTATAAAAAACAGCCCCCAAGTGGGGCTGTTTTTTGTGGGTTGTGGAAAACTTTGGGGTTGAAATAATAAAAAAATGTGAGAAAAGTCTTGACAAAACCATTGTGCTTATGTAAAATCGAAGTTGTTAAAGGTTATACATTTAACAAAAAATAACAACTAATTTTCCACTGTAAGTGTGGAAGGAGAAAAAACTATGAAAAAATCATTAATTGCGGGTGCAGGCGTAGCGGCTCTTGCTATTGCTGCTGTACCGGCTTTAGGTGCGTTTGCTGACGTGACGGATACCGTGATCCTCACGATTAACAGCTCTTGCTCGGTTGGTCAGACTCAAGGTAGTCCTGTGACTGGTGGTGGTAAAACGATGGAAGAATCTTCTGCTGTAAACAGCCATCTTTACACTTGGGATGCTGATGGTTCTCAGGGTGGTACTCTTAAAGTTACTTGTAACGATGCTTCTGGTTGGAATGTGAAAGCTGTTGGTTCTAGTACGGCTACTCCTGTCACTTCGATGGACGCATCTAATAGCGGTACTGATATCGTAACCGGCACTGCTACTTCTGGCGCTACATCTAACTGGATGTTCAAGGTAGCTGGTACTGGTACGGTGGCTGGTTATCAAGCTTGGTCAGCCGTTCCTGGAACTGCTACTAAGGTTGCTACTGGTAATGCGGCCGTATCTGAAGGCTCTATCAATACTGGCTATCAGGTATGGGTAAGCGCTACTCAAGAAGCTGATACTTACACTGGTAAGGTGACTTACACGGTTGCTCCAGGTGCATAAGACAAGCTTTTGAAAATACAGCCTCAAAAGAGGCTGTATTTTTTTAGGTTTTTGTGTTAAATTAGTTATAAGTAAAAGTGAGGTAATGAATGGAAAAAAGTAAAAAGAAGAGCTGGATTGCGATTAGTGGAATTCTTATAGTAGTGTTGATAATTGTTTTGTTTATTATTTTTAATGGGAAGGAAACCCGTACTTCTGAGGATACCAATGAACAATCGGTTTCGGCTTTAGTCTGTACTACGGGGAACCGTGAGGAATCATTGTTTTATTCGACTACGGCAAATACGGTGACTAACAAAATTAGTATTACTTATCAAGGTAGTCAACTTGGTAAACTTTATTATGAGTATGAAGGCGTGTATCGTTCTAACGAAGTAGCAGATGCGGACGATGCAAAATTCCATCCGGGATTTAATAATTATATGGGCGAGAATCATGTAGATCATTTAGGCTTAGACCCCGAGTTTGCGTTATATGGCAATAAATACATTATACACATGTATACGGATGATTATGGCGAGATAAACCGCGTGAACTCAAAAGTTTTCTTTATTGATGCGGATGATGTTGGGGAATTTGGTAATTATTCTATAGAGCAGGCCAAGAATTATTATGAAGGAAAAGATTTTGCCTGTGATATTAAATAAGTGATATAATTAACGGAAAGAAAAGGAGGAAAATGATAAAAAATAAATTAATAGCGGTTTTGGCAGTGCTTTTGGCTGGGACATTCTTAGGTGTAGCAAATGTTTCAGCGGATTTAGATGATATGGATTCGGTCATGACGGTTTCACCGCCAAAGCAAAAAATTGTTTTGGTTCCGGGTGAGACTTTTGAGGGCGTGATTAGAGTATCTAATTCGGCGCATGCCAAGGGTGATTTACATTATTCTGCGACGATTGGCTCGTTTGGGCTTGGCAAAGATGAAGAAGGAAATATAGATTATAATGATACAGATGTTGATACCGTGACTAGCTATAATCAGATGATGAATTGGATTACGCTAGGTAAGGAAAGTGGCACAGTAGAGCCGAATGGTACGGATGTGGTCCCGTTTACGATTAATGTGCCGGCCGATGCTCCTGCGGGTGGTCAATATGCGACAATCATCTTCCAGGATGATTCGGGTAATGGTACGACTGGTGGAGGAAACGTCTCGATTGAGAGTATAGTAAGGTTTGCCTCAAGTATTATCGCAGAGGTAACTGGTGAAACAAGAAGCGAGGGTGCAATTCTCGAGAACAGTATTCCTTCATTTATCTTTAATAATAAACTTTCTGCTACGTCGACAGTAAGGAATGACGGCAACGTTCATACTGACGCTTCTTATATCTTGCAGGTCTGGCCGCTCTTTGGTGATGAAGAGATTTGCACTAACGAGGAAGAACCATCTACTAGCTTGATTATGCCAGAAACGGAAAGATATCATGTGGAAGAATGCAATTTGCCTATGATAGGGATTTTCCGGGCCAAACAGACTGTTAATATCTTTGGTGAGACTTCGGTAGCCGAGAAGACTGTGTTTGTTTGTCCGTTGTGGCTACTATTTATAATTGTCTTTGCGATTGTATTGATCATTATTTGGCTCGTGATGCGCGCTAAATCTGGTAGCAAACGCGATTAATGGATTAATTGATAAAACCACTCTCGTCATGGGAGTGGTTTTTTGAAAAAAGTCTAAAAAAGGGGTTGATTTTTGTAAAAATGTTTGATATAATGATTGAAGTTGAAGCAAGTCACGTTTTGTGACCTCTGTAAAAAGATAAAGGAAAGCGAGGGAATCTTTTGAGGTCGCTTGTATGACTTCAAAATATTCTTTAAGACTCTTCTATTAACAATTCGAAACGATAAAGATTTTAAGACGGAACAAGCGATCGAATATCGATTGCTAGTTAAGTCAATGCATAAAAAGGTAATTAAGGGCACTGATAGTGGATGCCTTGACAATCAATACCGATGAAGGCCGTAGAAGTCTGCGATAAGCCTCGGGGATCTGACAGCGAGATATGATCCGGGGATTGCCGAATGGGGAAACCTAATCTGGGTCATGCCAGATTGTCGCTACCTGAACACATAGGGTAGAGGACGGGAACCGACCGAACTGAATCATCTTAGTAGGCCGAGGAAAAGAGAATAACCAATGATTCCGAAAGTAGTGGCGAGCGAAATTGGAAGATGCCTAAACCTTAAGATAACCATACGGTTTAACGGCCAGAGTTATTAAAGGGGTTGCGAAATTAGATAATTTTTATGCTAAGTAGCCTTTGGCTATTTAGCATAAGAACCGATAGCGTTAACTAAGCGGGTAAAGATACAATCCTATAGATCCTAGCAGAAGTGGTTGGAATGCCACGCCAAAGGGGGTGAAAGTCCTGTACGCGAAAGGGTCTTAGGCTTTATTTATCTTTTTTCAAGTAGGACGGGGCACGAGAAACCCTGTTTGAATCCGGCAGGACCACCTGCCAAGGCTAAATATATTGATTGATCGATAGCGAACTAGTACAGTGATGGAAAGGTGAAAAGAACCCCGGGAGGGGAGTGAAATAGATCCTGAAACTCAGTGCCTACAAGGTGTCGGAGGGCTTCGGCCTGACGGCGTGCTTTTTGTAGAACGATCCAGCGAGTTAATTTTATCGGCGAGGCTAAGTCAGTTGACGGAGCCACAGTGAAAGCGAGCCTGAATAGGGCGACAAGTCGGTGGAATTAGACCCGAAACCGGGTGACCTAACCATGAGCAGGTTGAAGCTGCGGTAACACGCAGTGGAGGACCGAACCAGGGTACGCAGTAAAGTGCTTGGATGACTTGTGGTTAGCGGTGAAATGCCAATCGAACTCGGAGATAGCTGGTTCTCCTCGAAATAGCTTTAGGGCTAGCGTT
>JAZRJZ010000015.1:0-4302 GCA_045646085.1 Candidatus Nanosyncoccus sp. | reverse complement strand
GTCTACTAGAGTTGCTTGTTTCCATTGAGCATATAGTGTAATAGTGTCTCCAGCGTTAGTTAGGTTAGTGACTGATTCTCTGTCTTTATACCAGTCACCAGTACCATCTATGGCTGTATTCCAGCCCCAGAAGGTCCACATTTTGTCTGCTGTAGCCGGTATAGTAGTACCAGCTGCATTTTGATAGGATTGACCATAAGCTGGAGCAGTAAAGGAATTAGCATTTAGATTAGTAGGAGTACTAACAATAATGTCTTGGTTAGTCATTGTACCAGTACCGCCATTGGCATTGAAGTTTACCGTAAATGTCATGCAGCTTTCGTCTAATGTCAGTTGATATAGTATAGTGCCGTTATTTGCTAATTTATATAATCCAGGATTTAAAGTATTTGCTGCCGATACACCATAGTAGACTGGAATGTTATCATTAATGTCTGTTTGGCTGGCAGTTTGAGATGGAGTCTTAATGAAGGTAGGAGCAGAAGGCAGCGGAAGTGGTGTAAAGACTCCGGATTCTGTATTAGCTGTAAGTGAATAACCATATTGGTTGGTAGTGTTATTTAGTTGTGCTGTACCATTAACTGGAGTGAAGTATTGTCCTGATGTATTGTTGCTACTATTACCGTCTTTGTATAGATTCCTATCAGTGACCGATGAGGAGATAGTAAGGTTATAACCTGCTCTACAGTCTGTGATAACATTGACTGAATCTTGATTAATACTTATACTTTTTTCTCCTTCTGTATTAGGAGTGACATTAGTTGTTACTGTGCCAGAAGTAGAGAGAGAAGCGGTGTAGGCCAACACATTAGAAACATTTACAAGAGAGAGCAAAAGAGTAGAAAGCAAAAAAGATGCAAAAATCAAAGATGCACCAACATAACTATTTTTGTCTCCCAAAAATTTTAGCATTTAGTTTATTTAGCCTTTTTAATGTGTGTGACCTTAATGGTTAATATCTTTTTGTTTAACTCTACACTCTGCTACTATTATACCTCTTATGCTTAGGGGATGTCAAGCAAAAGACCGTTATTGTTGTAGATTTTACAGCAATAATCAAACCATGAAAACCCGAAAATGTTTATGTTTCTAGCATTTTTTTCCACAATTGTAAAAAATGTGCTACAATAATAGTGAGAATGATTGAATTTTATAGTTGACAACTTAGCGAATTCATGATATTATAGTATAAACGTAATAACAATTCAGGGGTGGAATAAGGAAATAATTGATGGAACAAAATGCGGAAATCCTCAAAAATGCAATACATGGCAGCCTCAAAATCATTGAACAAGAACGTGAAAAAGAAATCATTGCGCGTCGTTTTGGACTAAAAGGACGCAAGGAAACTCTCGAACAAATTGGTGAAATGCTTTCTATTACAAGAGAGCGTGTCCGACAGCTCGAAAAAGCCATCTTGATTCGTCTTCAAATTTCCGCAGAAGAAGATCAAATCCCTGAACTTGCTGCAGCTGAGAAATTGTTAATTCGTAATCTTACCGAAATGGGTCGCGTAGCCAAATTATCAGATTTGGCCGACAAAGTCTACGGAAAAGAAACTTCCGCGTCTGAGAGGACCGGCATTTATTTTATCGCGACCTTTTCAAAAAGTTTGACAGTAGTTGAGGAAAATGATAGATACAACGCCGCGATTGGTATTGCAGAGTATGGTGATAGCAAGAAGATTCGTGAGCGCGTAGACGAGATTGTCAAGGTAATCAAAGAAAACAGAAAACCTATGACTATAGATGAGCTTGACAATGTGTTAAATTATGAGCATCCTGACCATATAAAAGCCGTTGCGTCAATTTCTAAACTGTTAGCTACATTAAATGGTCTCTGGGGCCTCGCAAAATGGCCAACTGTAAATCCTAAAAATATCCGTGACAAGATTTTTGTAATTTTGGAAGCCAAGAAAGAGCCGATGCACTTCTCGGAAATCGCCAAAGAAATTAGAGAATCAAATTTCAAACGCAAAAATGTGACCGTACAGGCCATTCATAACGAACTAATTAAAGATGATCGTTTTGTCCTGATTGGCCGAGGTATTTATGCGCTATCTAGCTGGGGTTACAAAAAGGGCACCATTGCTGAAATTATCAAGGCGATTCTTACGAAAGCCGATAAACCTCTAACGCGCGAAGAAATCGTAAAACATGTTTTACATGTACGCAAGGTCAAAGAGACGACCATCCTCTTGAATTTACAGAATAAAAAGCTATTTAAGAAAGTTGATAAAAATTCATATACTTTAGCGTAATATGCTATAATAATACTTATGGACGCAGTCATACATTTTATTTTAATGCCGATATTCTGGATTCCGGTCGTAGGTGTTTTGGCATTTTTAACTTATAAAAATTATAAAAAACTCAACCAATTAAAGGTATTGAACGTTGATTCAGTACTTTTGATGCTGGAAATACCTCGTACGAACGACAAGAAGGAACTAGCAGCCGAACAGCTATTTGCGAGCTTGCATGGCATTTTGCGCGATAAGCAAGAACTAAGAAACTCTGGTGGCGTGCAAGAGCATTTATCGTTCGAAATCGTTTCTACGGCGGGGCAAATCCGTTTTTATGTCTGGACGCCAAAGGTTTTGCAGAGCTTCGTCGAAGGACAAATTTATTCTCAATACCCGACTGTCCAAATTTACAAAATGAATGAGGATTATGTGGACGAGCGTAATAAATATCCGGTAGTGTATTCCTCTGAGTTAGGGTTGATCGAGAACGAAGCTTTGCCGATTAAAACCTTTGATACTTTTGAGGTGGACCCCTTGGCTGGGATTACAGGAACTCTTGCCAAGCTTAGTCCTGACCGTTCGGAAGAATTGTGGATTCAAATCTTGGCGCGCCCAATTCCGGATGATTGGCACAAAAGCACTACTGATAAATGGGTCCAAAGAATTAAATCAGGGAAGAAGTCGCTGTTTGCTGGTACAGGGATAGATTGGACTTGGCTGGTAGAGGCTCTTGGTGCACTATTTCGTCCCCCAGCAGGTGGCACGAATTCCGAGGTAAAAGTCGAACTATCAGAACGTGCCAAAACACAGATTTCTAAGGCCGAAGAGAAAGCTACGAAGCTTGGTTACGAAGTAAAAATCCGTTTAGCTTATCTAGGCCAAAACCAAACCGATGCCAAGCTTAATATGCAGGCGCTGGTAGGTACATTTAAACAGTATAACTCTACAAATCTGAACGGTTTTAAACAACTTGGAGGGAGTTTTAATGCTGCAGATTTAGATGCCTATAAGATGCGCCAGTTCACTAACCGTGGTTTTATTTTGAATATCTCTGAGCTAGCTTCGGTTTATCACTTACCGCATACCTCTGTGGAGACCCCTAATATCGTTTGGGCATCATCTAAGACTGCAGAACCACCTGCTAAGCTCCCCGTACTAACAGGGGTGGCATCTGAGGACGAAAAAATCTCCGCCTTTGGCTTGACGAATTTCCGGGGAATTAATCATCAATTTGGTTTGCTACGTCGCGATCGTTCGCGCCATGTCTACATTATCGGCCAAACAGGGGCAGGGAAGAGCGGCATGCTAGAATTACTGGCACTATCGGATATTTTCTATAATCAGGGGTATTGTATTATTGACCCGCATGGGGATTTCGCGATTGATAATTTGCGTTTTATCCCTGAATCTAGAGTACGAGATGTGGTTTATTTCAACCCTGCCGATACGGCCTTCCCTGTTGCGTTTAATCCGCTAGAGGTGGCTGATCCAGCAAAGAAGCCGAACATCTGTTCGGAGGTAATAGGGGTCTTGAAACGCATGTTTGGCGATTCTTGGGGTCCAAGGTTAGAGCATATTTTGCGCTATACTCTCTTGGCTTTGTTGGATCGACCAGAGACGACTTTACTCGATATCTCAAGACTGCTTACAGATAAAGATTTCCGTAAGGAAACTTTGGACTATTGTAAAGATGTGACGGTGTTACAATTCTGGAAACACGAATTTGGCCAATGGAACGAAAAACAGGTAAACGAGTCGATTGCTCCAGTATTAAATAAGGTTGGTGCTTTCACCGCTAATCCAATTATTCGTAATATCATCGGTCAGCCAAAATCATCCTTTGATATTCGCAAAATCATGGATGAGGGAAAGATATTAGTAGTAAACCTCTCTAAGGGCTTAATTGGTGAGGATAACGCCGCGATTTTGGGTGCTTTCTTGGTCACAAAAGTGCAACTTGCTGCGATGTCCCGTTCGGACATTCCTGATGTCAAAGATCGCAGACCGTTTTATCTGTACGTGGAAAGTCGGATCGTAGCCATGTCGTTCTGTGAGCC
>JAZRJZ010000014.1:0-55280 GCA_045646085.1 Candidatus Nanosyncoccus sp. | reverse complement strand
ACGAAATGGCGGATGAGTGGGCCAATAAGGCGCGCGAAGGTGCAGAATTGTAATTTGCGATAAAACTTGCGTTTTTTCAAGTCTTTTGCTATAATGGGGGTACTGTCTTAATACTTGTAATAAAAAAGGAATTTTATGAATTTAAAAGAGGAAGAGCGTCGTGCCCGGCTCTTAAAATCTAGGGCAGAAAGATTGCCAGATATTAAGAAACAATTTGAAGAGGCACAGAACCGGAATTTTAATTCAAATTTTCAGCCTGGTGGTAAAGATGAAAAGTTAGTGAAAAAAACTAAGGTTACCAAGGCGACTAAGGCTAAGAAGGCTACTGCGAAAGCAGCGCCTTTAACGGTAAAAGATAAGGCGAAACAAGAAGCCGAACAGCGCAAGGTAAATCTGTCTGTGTCTGTCAAAAAAGGCGATATGGTGCATCACCAAAGAATGTTATCGCAAGACGTGAACGCGCAAGCTACGCAGCATATCATTGGAATTCCAGTCAATAAGTCGAAATACAATGGCTATAATGGTGAGCAGGTAACCAATGCGAAGATTAAGCAGGCTCGTCCTGATCCGGATGCGGTAAGAATTATTCCGATTGGCGGACTTGGTGAATTTGGTATTGGTAAAAACATGACGATTTTTGAGTATAAGTCCGAAATAATTGTCGTAGATATGGGTGTGTTGTTTGCGGGCGAGGATTACCCAGGCGTAAATTATATGATTCCGGATATTAAATACTTGGAAGATAATCGCGATAAAGTAAAGGCGATTTTGTTTTCGCACGCGCATCTAGATCATATTGGAGCGTGTCGTCATCTTTTGCCAAAATTCGGACCGTTAGTTCCGATTTATGGAACCGATTTTACAATTGGTATGATTAAGAAACAAATGTCCGAATTAGAAGAAGAGCCGGATTTGAATTATCAAGTGGTGGATCCATTGAAGCACGAAAAGTTCCAGGTGAGTGAGCATTTTTCGGTAGAGTTTATTCATACTTTACACTCAATTCCGGGAAATACTGCAATAGTGCTGCGTACTCCGAATGGCGTGATTTATCTTTCGGGTGACTGGCGTCACGAAGAAAATCCAATGGGTGTACAGACGGATTACGAAAGAATTGATGAAATTGTGGCAAAAGAGGGGATCGACTTGATGCTCAACGAATCTACTAATATTGATTCGCCAGGGCGTCACCCACATTCAGAATATGATATTGGCGAAAACATGGGTAAAGTGATGGACCATTATGTGAATGGCCGGGTGATTATTTCGTGTTTCTCGTCGCAGATTGCGAGAATTGAGTTAGTCCTGAAGGAAGCGGCGAAGCGTGGTCGCAAGGTAGCGTTTAGTGGATTTTCGATGATAAACAACTTGGAAGTGGCGCTGCGTGCGCGAGCAATTAAGGTGCCAAAAGACACGATTGTGAAAATGGAAGATATCATTAAGCTGCCGGATGAGAAAGTTTGTATTGTTTGTACTGGTTCGCAAGGTGAGTTAAACGCGGTCCTCAGTCGGATGATTAGTGGCGCGCATAAATATATCAAGATTAAATCTACGGATACGATTGTGTTCTCGTCTAATCCGATTCCTGGTAACGAGCCGCACGTGGTGTCGACAGTGGACGGACTCTTGCGTGAAGGCGCGCAGGTGATTCAAAATGGTAAAACGCATCTTACTAATATTGGGCCATTACATTTGTCGGGTCACGCATACTATGAGGATCATGTGGAATTTGTAACTAGGCTGCATCCGACTAACTATTTGCCATATCACGGCGAGTTTTATATGTTGGAGCATAATGCAGAGATGGCGGAGAATGTGCTCGGTATTCCGCACGACAATATTCTAGTAGCGGATGATGGCGATGTGGTGGAATTTACAAAAGATAAGAAAATTCGCAAGGCTGGGAGAATTCAGGTAGGGAATAAACTTTATGACGATGCGGATCAGGCGGTACATGAGGCCGTGATTAAGGACCGGATTCACATTTCACGCGAAGGAATTTTTGTGATAATTTTGACTTTGAATAAAAAGACTGGGCATTTGATGAAGACACCAGACATTGTGTCGCGGGCGTTTATTTATCTAGATAATTCGGAAGAGTTGATTGGCAAGATTCGACATTATCTTCGTCAAAAGACGGATAAATCGATTTCGACCGATCCAGAGATGAAGGTATTAAAAGAAGAAATCAAAGAAGACATTACACATATTTTGTTTGATGCGACTGGTCATACGCCAATTGTAATTCCGGTGATAAATAAGGTATAATAATATACATGTACGATGTAATAGTTGTGGGAGCAGGAATTGCAGGTTTGACCGCTGGGATTTATGTGGTGCGAGCTGGTAAAAAAGTTTTAGTGTTAGAGTCTGGTGCGATTGGTGGCCAAATCATTACTGCGCCGAGATTGGAAAATTGGCCAGGAGGATTTGGTGTTTCTGGTGCAGATTTGATGAAAGATATTCACAAGCAATCTACCGAACTTGGAGTGAAAGTAGAATATGAAGAAGTAGAAAAAATCGAAAAAAAGAATGACGGGTTTTTGGTGACGACGGATGACGGCGAATATGCTGCGCCCGCCGTAATATTGGCGACTGGTACGGTACCGAGAGAATTAAGCGAGAAGCAGACGAAGGATGCAGGTGAAAGAGCAATTTCTTATTGCGCAACTTGTGACGGAGCTTTGTATAAAGGAAAACCCGTAGTGGTAGTAGGCAGTGGAGATACGGCTAAGCAAGAAATGGACTATTTGGAGAATATCGCTTCTCATGTTTATCATATTCATCATGACGATCCTATTCCGGAGGAGGCGGTGGCGGTGTTTGTAGCGATTGGACGGATTCCTGCGACGAAGAATTTTTCTGATTTGGTTGAATTAGATCAAAATGGTTATATTATCGCTGGAGAAGATTGTAAAACTTCTTGTCCGGGTGTGTTTGTGGCGGGAGATTGCCGGACGAAATTAGTAAAGCAGCTAGTGACAGCAGCTTCTGATGGTGCGGTAGCAGCTAAGGCTGCCATTGACTATTTGAAGTAAATATGTGATAATAAAGGTAGCTATTTGTTTTGTAGGTACCTTAATTCGTCTGGAAGGGGGTAAAAATGGGCGAGAAACTAAAAAGAGTCGCAATAGGCTCTTTTGTGGTGATTGGCGTAGTGGCGGCAGCGTCAACTTTGATGCTGTTCGCTATGGTGGTTATGCCAGAATATGTGAGGTATAGTTAGGAGCAAATAGCATGAGCGGGGTTAAAATACCCCGCTTTGCCATATCTGTGGTATAATAATAGCGTGCCCGAGTGGCGGAATTGGTATACGCGTTCGACTTAAAATCGAATGGAGAAATCCATATGGGTTCAAGTCCCATCTCGGGCACCATGCATCTGATGATGCATGAAAAAGTAGGACGTTGTTCTGCGAATCAAGTCCCATCTCGGGCACCATAAGCTCTGTGACGCCGAACTGGCGTTTTTTGTTATAATGTTTTTATGGGGAAGAGTTATATTGCGATTGATCTTAAGTCTTTTTATGCTTCGGTAGAATGTGTGGAGCGGGGGTTGGATCCTTTGACGGCAAAATTGGTCGTGGCGGATGAGTCGCGAACTGATAAAACAATTTGTTTGGCAGTTTCGCCGGCTTTGAAAGCTCTTGGTATTCCTGGGCGCGCAAGGTTATACGAGGTGAAGCAAAAAGCGAAGGACTTTATTATTGCTCCGCCGAGAATGGCCTATTATATTAGTTATAGTACACGTATATATAATATATATCTTCGTTATATCGCCGAAGAAGACATGCATGTTTATTCGATTGACGAAGTTTTTATTGATGCGACGCCTTATTTAAAGAATTATAAAATGACGGCTAGGGAATTGGCGACAAAAATTATTAAAGAAGTATTGGCTGAAACTGGCGTGACGGCTACGGTAGGAATTGGAACGAATTTGTATCTTGCGAAAGTGGCGATGGATATTGTGGCAAAACACGAAGAGCCGGATGAGGATGGGGTGCGAATTGCTGAGCTAGACGAGATGAGTTACCGACAAAAGCTGTGGGAGCATAAGCCGTTGACGGATTTTTGGCGCGTGGGTAAAGGCTATGCAAAAAGATTAGAAAGTGCAGGGCTACATACAATGGGTGATATTGCGCTTTGTTCGGAGTATGACGAAGATTATTTATATAAAATGTTTGGTGTAAATGCAGAACTTTTGATTGATCATGCGTGGGGATGGGAGCCGTGTGAAATAGCTGACATCCGAAAATATCGACCAAAAAGTAATTCGTTTTCGTCTGGGCAAGTTTTGAAGGAGCCGTATAGTTTTGAAAAGGCACGTACGGTGGCAAGGGAAATGGCGGAAGAGGTGGGCTTGTCGCTACTTAGGAAGGGCTTAGTAACAGAGCAGGTGGTTTTGACGGTGGGTTACGATAAGGCTAGTTTAGTTAATTATAGTGGCGAAACAAAAGCGGACTTTTATGGTAGGACAGTGCCAAAGCCTGCCCATGGTACTCATAATTTGCGCGAATATAGCGCTTCGACTGAGGAAATATCGCGAGCAGTGGCGGATTTGTTCGAAAGAATAGTTGACCCGAAGCTATTGGTGCGTAGAATCAATATTGATGTAAATCACGTCATGAGAGAAGAAGATGTGGTAAAAATTCCGAGACAACTTGATTTGTTTGTAGATTTGGATAAGCCAAAAAGTCAGAAATTAAAAAAAGAGAAACGTGCGAACGAGGCGATTATTGCGATAAAAAGACGATACGGTAAGAATGCAATTTTGAAGGGAATTAATTTTGAAGAGGGGGCGACGGGGCGAGAGCGTAATACGCAAATCGGAGGGCATCGAGGATGAAAAAATACGATGAGATTATAAATCACCCGCACTATGAGCCAAAAAACCACCCAAGGATGTCTCGTGAGATGAGGGCAGCGCAATTTGCACCATATGCGGCTTTAACCGGCTATGCAGAGGCAATAAAAAAGACGGCAAAATTTGCCGAAATGAGGAAAGCCCCCGGTGCGCGCATTATGCACGGAACCGAGGGCTTGTAGTCACCTCCTAATTGTTAGATGAATTTCGGCAACGAGTCGAACTTCGCTTTTAGTTCTGGATCGAGGACTCCTCTACCGTCTCGAAGTGATGGGGCGTAGATGTTTTTGCATGTCAGGAATCCGGCGAGGTTCAACTCGTTTAGAATCCACGAGCCTCGCGCGAGATAGGTCTTGCCATCCAGATAGACGAACGCGACCAGAACCTTGTTCGTGCAGTAATGTCCGAGCTTTTCGCGGCCGGTCTCGTTTAGGATACCGACTGATTGAAGAGCTGGATAGTACGTAGACTCTATGCCATTCACTTGAATTCGCATACCTTTTTCGGGAACTTGCAGGCACTTGCTGAGCGCACGATCGCTGATCTCACGGATGTGATGAGCGGCGCAGTAAGCGCGGCACTCTTTTTCGAACGCTTGTTCGTAAGACTTCTGTGCGGCTGCGCGAAGCTTGGCCCATTTGTCGGCTTGCTCGAACGGTAGATCGCCATTAGAGCAGGGGACGTAGAACCATTCTTTGGTGAAGCCGGCATCTTCGAGGGTCTCTTCGGTCTCATGCGTGTAGGGAGTGACGAAGAACTGGTTGTCGCAAATGTATGCGATGGTAGAGTTGTTCGTCGCGTAGACGGAACGACCATTGAACTCGCCGATTGCTTCTGACATGTCGAGAGCTCCGATCCGATTGCCCTGATAAGGCCAGATGACCTTGGTCCCTGCTTCGATCAGGATGCTGCTGTTGTTTTTGAGCTCTTGCAGTGCTTCCTTCATTTGCTTCTCCTTTGCTTTTGGTGAAGGATGGTTGCGGCCTATTCCGCAACTCAGTCTGGTCACTTTTAATGAACAGACTGAGTTGCAGAATATTAGGGGTGACTGTTAAGGTGCTGTGTATTTATATTATATCACGCTTGTGATATTTTGTCAATAGTGTATAATAGAGGTGTGAATATAATGTATTGTGGCGATAAAGGTACTAACAGAGGGGTTTTGGTATCGATTTTGTCGATTTTGAAGCATAACAGGGGTGTTTTACATTTTTATATTTTGACGATTAATTACGAGAATACGGAGGCTTTTACAGAGAAATCGGCAAAATTTTTAGATGAATTGGTGAAAAAAACTAATTCAAAGAGTTTTGTGAAATTAATTGACGCTTCGGAGGTGTTTACGGCGAATTTACCAAAGAAGAATATGGGGTCGTATTTTACACCTTGTTCGATGCTCCGGCTTTATGCGGATAAGGTGCCGGAAATTACGGCTTTAGATAGGGTGTTGTATTTAGATTACGATGTGATGTGTCGGGGAGATTTGACGGAGTTTTATAATACGAATATGGAAGGAGTTGAAGCGGCGGGAGTATTGGATATTTATGGAAAGAATTTTTATCATTACCATGGTTTGTTCAAGTTTGATTATATGAACTCGGGAGTGATGTTGTTTAATATGGAAGAATGTCTAGAGACGGGAATGTTTGAAAAGGCAGTGGCGCTATGTGCGAAAAGGTGGATGATGCTAGCGGATCAGGCGGCGCTGAACAAGAGTATTAGTGAACGGAAATTGATGCCGAGAAAGTATAATGAACAAGGAGAGAGGCCTAGGGAAGATACGGTTCTACATCATTTCAGTAATAATTTTAAGTTTTGGCCGTTTTTCCATGTGCAAAAAGTGAAGCCGTTTGAGATTGAAAAAATACATGACGTTCTGAAAATTACGGAATATGACGATATTTTGAATGAATACCGTAGACTAAAAAGTAATTTATAGCATGAAATATCCTTTTTCGGACACGCTCGAGGGCGCTCGCCCAAGCTTATGGTCCTCAAAAGGATAATTCATGCTATTATATACTTATGGCGCAGGCGGAATTGTTTCAAAAAGATATACCGAAGGACGAACGGGTTTTTTATTATGAATCGGAAGAGGATGACCCGATTAAAACTGATGAGCAAGTAAAGAAAGTGGAAGTCGGGTTGCCGGAAGGTTATGAATTTATTCCGAAGCATTGGTGGACGAGGGTGTGGTCGGCGATTTTGTTCCGACTGTTTTGGATTTTTGGACAATGGTATGAGAGGCATTATTGGCAGGCGAAGTTTTTTGGACGCGAAAAATTGAAAGAAGCTCGAGGAAAAGGATATGTGATTTATGCAAATCATACTAATCCGTTTCACGATGTGTTTGGTCCAGCCGTGATGGCGGATAGACGGATTTTTACGATTATCAGCCCGGTGAATTTGAAGGTACCGGGTATTGGCAAGTTTTTGCCTTTGATTGGCGGAATGCCACTTGGAAAAAGTAAAGAAGAAAAAGCGGCTTTTCATGAGGCGGTGGATACGCGATTAAAACAGAAAAAATGTTTGGTAGTGTATCCGGAAGCGCATGTGTGGCCGTATGCAACGAATATTCGTAAATTTCCGGCAGGAGATAAGTCATTTAAATATGCTACGAGAAATAACTTGCCGATTTTTACGATGACTACAACTTATCACAAGAGAAATAATAAGAAACATGGTGATTTGCCGCGAATGGACGTGTATCTTGATGGGCCGTTTTTCCCTGATGCTGATAAGACCGAGGAAGAAAACCGCGCAATTTTAGCAAAAAAAGCTTATGATTCTATGGTAAAATATAGCAAGAAAAGTACTTACGAATACTTTAAATATATCAAGAAATCAGATAAGAAATAGATGAGTATATTCAATACGGGGATGAATCCCTTCAAAAAAACTAAAGTCGTGCCGATTTTTTATACGATTACGGATGACTATGCTAAATACGCAGCGGCGTCGATTCATTCTTTGATGAAGCATGCTGACCCAAAGCGGCATTATAGAGTGATTATTATGTATGACCGATTGAGCTTGCCGAATCGATGGCGGCTGCGCAATATGGTGACAAAGAATGTGGCAATTGAATTTAGTAAAATGAAATATAATCTCTACATGCAGATAATTGTGCGATATTGCGCAAAGCGTTCTGGGTCGGGAGATTTCTTTGCGAGAGCGGTTTATTACTATCGTTCTTTTATTGCGAGGTTGTTTCCTCAGTACGATAAGGGAATATATGTAGATAGTGATACGATTTTAATGGGAGATATTGGGGAGTTATACGACATAGATTTAGGTGAGAAGGTGATTGCAGCACGCGTAGATCCGAAGGTAGCAATGGTGCCAGAGTTCGTCAGCTACGTAGAGAATGCGCTAGATATCCCGGCTAAGGAATATGTAAACTCTGGTGTATTGTTGATGGATCTCAAAAAATTACGCAAATTACATTATATTACAAGGATGACGGATATGATTCGTGAATACGATGCGGATTTGGTGGCGCCAGATCAAGACTATTTGAATGTAATTTTGAAGGGTAAAATAATGAAACTTGGTAAAGAGTGGAATTTGCAGCCAGAGGGTGAAGAACCAAAAGGCGCCAAATTACTTCATTTTAATTTGTCGAAAAAGCCGTGGTTTCATGATGACGTAAACTCGGGAGAATTGTTTTGGGAAGCAGCGCGGGGAACTGGTTTTTATGGTGATTTGATGCGCGGAAAAGAGCGATATACCCTGGATGACGAGCGAGTAAATGATTTACAGATTAAGGCTTTGGTAGAGAAAGCGGCAAAACTCGCTGAGGTTAAAGAGCCAGTGATAAAAATTGTTGAGAAGCAATAAATTCTTTAGTTAAATAAAAATCCCAGACTTGGTGCTGGGTTTTATGATGGAGGCGCCTACCGGAATTGAACCGGTGTACGCGGTTTTGCAGACCGCTGCGTAACCACTCCGCCAAAGCGCCTTGTATATTTATTATATCACAATATTAAAACTGCATTAAGATGATGCCACAAACTACAAGGATCGTAGCGATTAAGTGGACGAGGACGGTTTTTTTGTTGAGTTTTTCGCGACCAAATTTAGGCCAAATAAGCGTGAATACTATACCCATAAAGAATATTATAATCGGTGCGATTGAGTCGGAGGCGGCGGAGGCGACGGCTACGACTGGGGCAGCGATTAGTCCAGCGCGATAACAGATGCTTTTTACTAGACTTATTATATGATTAAAGAATAATGGTACGAGCAGTTTGGCTTTGTGCTTTTTGGCAACGCTAAAGAATCTTTTGCGCCACTTTGGCATCATGCTGACAAGGATGAGATTCGTAGAACCCAAGCCTATATACAAGAAAGCGATTTGCTCCATGAAGCTTAGTTCGTTTGAGGGGAAGCCGTTTGCTTTGACGAAAACGAGGTTGCCGATGACAGCGATAAATACATATAGAAAGGCATAGCATACAGCACGTATTTTGATTTTGCGACTTCTTTTTCTGGTGGTAGCCACAATTAAAGCTGGCGCCAATAGGATGATGAAAATTGCGAGAAGCTGGTTGAGCGAGAAAGTTTCACCTAGGAAGAAATAGCCAAAAATGATATAGAGAATTGGCGCAAGCTGAATGAATATGCCGATATTGGTAGACTCTTCGATTTCTAAGGCACGATAATAAGGAATTGCAGCTATGGCGCCGATTGCGCCGGATAGCATAATGATGAAGAAAACTGATAGTTCGGTTTGGCCAAAATTAAATCCGCAAATAATTAGGATTATCAAAGCAAAGAATAATTCTGTGATGGAGGTGAAAACTTTTTGCGAAACAGCAAGTCGATCTTTGAAGAAGACATCGGACAAATAATTGTCAATAAAAATACGAATGGCTTCTAAAAAAGTTGCTACTAATACTAGAATTAGCCAGTTCAAGCTAGTACTCCATAAACAAGATAGCCATAATAAAGCGAGAAGATGACAAGCATGAGAAATCCGTCAAAGCGAGAAATTGAGTGGCCGTGACGGGCGAGAATGCAAAGTAGGAATGAAGAAAGAATTAACATGGCAAGGTCGATGATTTCGAAGTTGTCGGGTGCGATGCCGCCGGATATTAAGACCGGAAGGGCTAATACGACACATATATTAAATATATTACTGCCAACGATGTTGCCGATTAGAAGATCGCTTTCGTTTCTACGTGCTGCGGCGACGGTAGTGACTAGCTCCGGCAGAGAGGTGCCGATAGCAACGATTGTAAGGGAGACCATACGTTCGGAAATGCCCATTCCAACGGCGATGGCGGAAGCTGAATTGACGACGAGCTCGCTACCAGCAACGATGCCGGCTAAACCGAGAAATACGAAGAAGATAGATTTACCAAGCTTGTATTGTGGTTTTTCGACTTTTTTCATGTCTTTTTTGTTTTTGCGTGCGAGTGAGAATAGGTAATAAAGGAAGATGCCGAAGAAAAGAAGACAAATAATGGCATCGGCGCGAGAAAAGGTATTAGAGACAGCTTCGGATAGATTAGTGTCTAGGAGTAAAACTATTAATGCGGTAGAGATAAGTAGAAGCAATGGAAGTTCTTTTGAGACGGTGTCTTGTCTGACTTTGATGGGACAAATGATGGCCGCGATGCCGATTAAGAGTAGGACGTTGATGATATTACTACCGATTACGTTACCAATTAGAATGTCTGTGCTGCCGTTAAGAAGCGATGAGAAAGAAACGGCAAGTTCTGGAGCACCGGTGCCAAAGGCGACGATAGTGAGGCCGATAAGTAGTTTTGAAACTTTGAAATGTGAGGCGGTAGAAGAGGCGCCATCAACTAGCCAATCTGCACCTTTGATAAGAAAAACGAAACCAACCACAAGTAAGATTAATTGAAATATTACTTCCATCATGTGTTAGATTATAGCATAAGCGGAATAAAAATGGTAGAGGGGTTGCTTTTTTGGCTAGTTCTTGTAAAATAATAATAGTTATGGTTAACGAGCAAAAAGAAAACTCTGAGAAAGTTGGACTTGCTACTAAGGATTGGCGTAAGGAAATTTTTGATATTATTGAGCCCCTTTCAAAACGGCATCCTGCGAGTAAGTGGTATGACCGTGCAATGGTGGTGGTGACGTTGCTGAGCTTTGTGCCGTTAGTATTTCATAATGAGGCAGTGTGGCCGCTAGCTTTGATTAATGTTATTTGTGCAATCGTTTTTGTGGTTGATTATGTGATGAGGTTTATTACGGCCGATTATCATTACAAAAGACACGACATTAGTAGTTTTTTGAGATATCCTTTTTCGCCGTTGGCATTAGTTGATCTTTTGGTGATTTTGTCGGTAGCTGGTGGTATGAACAGCGGGCTTAGGTTGCTTCGTGCCGGACGGCTACTTCATGTAGTAAGAATATTCCAACATTCGAGAAGCTTACAGTTGATTAAAATCGTCTTTAAGCGTGCGACAAGGCCGCTGCTTTTTGTGTTGTCTTTGGTTTTGATTTATATATTTATGGTGGCGGCGATTATGTTTAATGAAGAGCCAGAATTGTTCCCGAGTTTTATTGATGCGCTTTATTTTTCGGTGACTTCTCTTACTACGATTGGCTATGGTGATATTGCGCCAACGACTAGTGTTGGTCGGGTAATTACAATGATTTCGTCGCTGGTTGGGATTGCGATTTTTGCTTTACCTACGAGTGTAATTACGGCGGAGTATGTTGCGGTGGTGAATGAATATCGTGAGGGTAGAATTGACGGCAAACATCACCCGAGAAGGTTTGAAGTTGACGAGACCGAGTTGATTGCAGATACAATGCAAAAGTTGAAATAATCGAGAGTTAACTAATAAAAATCGGCTTTTTAAAGCCGAAATGATTGGTGCGAGCGAAGAGACTCTAACTCTCGACCTCTTCCTTGGCAAGGAAGCGCTCTAAACAACTGAGCTACGCTCGCAATTAATGATATTATAACACAGTTTTTAGTTTTGTGGCAAAAAACATGCTATAATGGTTATATAAATTAAAAGGAGAAAAAATGTCTACAGGTTTAGTTATATTAATTATAATTATAGCCGTCGTGGTGGTGTGTGGTCTTGCGATTGCCGGCATTTACAACGGTTTGGTCAAGCTTGATGAGCGCGTGAATGAAGCTTGGAGCGATATTACAGTTCAACTCAAATACCGTGCAGATTTGATTCCGAATGTAATCGAAACAGTAAAGGGCTACGCTAAACACGAAAAAGAAACATTTGCGATGGTAACAGAAGCTAGGACTGCTGCAATGGGCGCAAAAACTGTGAAGCAAGCTGCTGAAGCTGAAAATGCAATGCAAAATGCGCTTGGTCGGATTTTTGCGATTGCTGAAGCTTATCCAGAACTAAAAGCAAACGAAAACTTCCAGCAACTACAGACTCAACTTCAAGACACTGAAGACAAAATTCAAGCTGCTCGTAGATTCTATAATGCGGGTGCGAAAGATTTGAATACTCGTATCAAAACCTTCCCGATTAACATCGTAAACAACTTTGTTGGTCATTTTAAGAAGCGTGATTACTTTGAAGTAAGCGAAGCAGAAAAAGCTAAAATTGACAAAGCTCCAGAAGTTAAGTTTTAAAAACACGAGGTCATGATTTTTTGGCCCCCTGTTAATTTGACGATTGAGTTTTGAAAACATGAGGTTAAGATAAAATGTATAAGCAAATTGCGGAGAATAAGCGTCGAACAGTTTATATTATAGTTGGATTTGTGTTTTTGATTGGTGTGATTGCGGCGCTGTTTGCTTGGGCTTACAATGACCCTTGGATTGCGGTCTGGACGATTGTGATTGCAGTTGTTTATGCAGTAATCCAATACTATGCAGCTGGTTCTATCGCGATGGCGATGACTGGTGCCAAAGAAATTGAGAAGAAAGATAATCCACGATTTTATAATATCGTGGAAAATCTTTCGATTACGACGGGTCTGCCGATGCCGAAAGTGTATATTATAAATGAGCAGGCTCCTAATGCTTTTGCGACTGGTCGTGATCCGCAGCATGCTGCGGTGGCGGCGACGACTGGGCTGATTGATATTATGGACGACAAAGAACTCACGGCGGTAATGGCGCATGAGATGTCGCATGTGAAGAATTATGATATTCGAGTTTCGATGATTGTGTTCGGCTTGGTCTGTGTGGTTGGTTTGATTTCCGACCTTGCTTTTAGAATGATGTTTTATGGTGATAGGCAACGCAATAATGAGGGAAGTCCGATGGGATATGTGTTGGTTTTGGTGGCAGCGATTCTGGCGCCGATTTTTGCGAGTATTGCACAGATGGCGGTTTCTCGTCAGCGAGAATTTTTGGCTGATGCATCGGCGGTGAATATTACTAGATATCCAGAGGGAATGATTGGGGCACTCAAGAAGCTTCAGTCGCATTCTCAGCCAATGAAGAGTCAAAATATTGCAACTGAAGCCATGTATATTAATAATCCATTACGCAAAGGGTTTTTTAGCAATTTGTTTAGTTCTCATCCGCCAATTGAAAAGCGCATAGAAAGACTCGAGCATGGCAAAAAAGGCTTCTAAAAGAGTAAATCCACACAAGTCTTTTAAGCGTTCCTATCGTGAAGATTACAAACGGGAACTTGAGGTTCCGGGAATTATGCATCATATTTTGCATAGTTTTAAGATGATTTTTAAGAATTGGAAATTGTTTTTGCCTTTTTTGATTTTGGTGGTGATTTTGAATGTGCTGTTCGTGGGGATTTTGAGTGAATCGAATTACGTGAATCACCAAAACGTATTAAATGATACGAGTGCACAAATTGCGGGTGGTGAGGTGAGTAGTGTAGCCAAGGCGGGAATTCTTTTGGCTACAACGATTACTATGGGTGGATTGTCGGGTGAATCGAGTGAAGCGGCAACGGTATTTATGGTTTTGATTTTTTTGATTATTTGGTTGGTGACGATATTCTTGTTGAGACATTTGATGGCCGGGCACAAAGTGAAATTGCGTGATGGTTTGTATAATGCGATGACTCCGCTTTTGTCGACTTTTGTTGTGTTTGTGGTAACTTTGATTCAGTGTATTCCGATTTTTCTTTTGATTATTGCGTATTCGGCGGCGATACAAACTGATTTTTTGGCAACGCCGTTTTATGCTTTGGTGTTTTTTGTGTTTGCGGCTTTAATGATTATTATTTCGACGTATTTACTATCGAGTTCTTTGATTGCATTTGTGGCAGTGTCGGCGCCGGGGCTTTATCCGATAGAGGCTTTAAGGACCGCTTCGGATTTGATGATGGGGCGAAGAATTAGATTTATTCTGAGATTAGTAGCTTTGATTGTGGTAATTGTGTTGATGTGGCTTTTGATTATGTTACCGTTGATATTGTTTGATTTGTGGATGAAAACTTTTGCATGGACGAGTGGAATTCCTTTTATCCCGATTTGCTTTACGATTTTGACTTGTTTTACTGCAATTTATGTTACAACATATTTATATATATATTATAGATGGATGCTAGGTTATGAAGAAAAGTGATGCCGAAAAAAGAATTGAGAAGTTGCGTGAGCTGATTAATGATTATCGCTATCATTATCATGTTTTAGACGAATCGATTATGAGTGAAGCAGCGGCGGATTCGTTAAAGCATGAATTGAGTTTGCTTGAGGCTGAGTATCCAGAATTGATTACGCCCGATTCGCCAACTCAACGAGTCGCTGGTAAACCGCTAGATAAGTTTAATAAAGTCCGACATGAAAAACGGATGATTAGCCTTGCCGATGTGTTTTCGAGAAATGAAGTTGAGGATTGGATTCGACGAAATGAAAAGTTGATACCTGGCGGTAAGATTCCAGAATTTTTTACTGATATCAAAATGGATGGTTTGGCGTGCTCGCTTAAGTATCGTGACGGAGTATTTTATCAGGCGGTGACGCGTGGGGATGGATTGGTCGGCGAGGACGTGACACTGAACGTTAAAACAATTCAGAATATACCATTAAAGATTGATGGTGATGACGTAGAAGTGCGTGGTGAAATTGTGATATTTAAAAAAGATTTTGAGTCACTGAAAGATAAATTTGCCAATCCGAGGAATTTGGCGGCGGGATCAATACGACAGTTAGATCCAAAAGTTGCAGCAAGCAGACCGTTGAAATTTATTGCCTATGATTTGGTGACGCCGGATTCTTTGACTTGGCATGAGGCGTATGAAAAGTTGCGCGACTTCGGATTCCAAACTTCAAATGAAGATAAAGTTTTTGCGGCCGATGAAAAGGATCAGCTATTTGAATATATCGACGAGCTTGATGAGTATCGCAAGACATTGCCATTTAATACGGATGGAATGGTGATAAAAATAAATGATAGAGCAATGTATGATTCGCTAGGAATAGTTGGAAAAACTCCGCGTGGTGCAGTGGCGTACAAATTCCCCGCTGAAGAGTCAACTACTAAGGTACGTGATATTGTGATTTCGATTGGACGGACTGGTGCGGCGACGCCAGTAGCGATTCTTGATCCAGTTTCGGTGGCGGGAACGACGGTACGACATGCGTCGCTTCATAATGCGGATGAAATTGCGAGACTTGACGTGAGAATTGGCGATACAGTGATTATTTATAAAGCTGGAGATATTATTCCGCAGGTGAAAGAAGTTTTGTTGAGCTTGCGACCGGAAAAAACTGAAGCGTTTGATTATCAAAAGGCTTTGGCGAAGCAATATCCAGAACTTGAATTTGAGAGGCCGGCTGGCGAAGTGGTTTACCGCGTGAAAGGGGAATCGAGTGATTTTATTTTGAAGCGAGCGCTTGAGTATTATGCATCTAAACCAGCATTAAATATCGAGGGGTTGGGCGAAAAAAATGTTGAGGCTCTAGTGGATGCTGGGCTCGTGAAGTCGATTGCTGATTTGTATCGTTTGGATAGTGCGACGGTTTCAAAACTAGATAGATTTGGTGATTTGTCTGCGCAGAATTTGACAAAGGCAATTAGCGAGTCGAAAAATCCGCCGCTTAATAAGTTTATTACGGCGCTTGGAATACGACATGTAGGTGCGCAAACGGCGATGAGCTTGGCGCGACACTTCGAGACTTTAGACAATTTGATAAATGCTTCTAGTGATGATTTGCTGAGCATTGTTGATATTGGTGATGTAGTAGCGGAATCGATTTTGGCTTGGTTTTCTGATGAGGATAATTTGAAGTTACTTGAAGAGTTAAAGGAACTTGGAGTTTGGCCCGTCGATGAAAAGAATGACAATTTGCCGCTTGCTGGAAAGTCGTATATCGTGACAGGGACTTTGGAGTCGATGGGGCGGGAAGAGGCAGAAGATAAATTGCGCGCGCTTGGCGCAACGGTAACATCGTCGGTGACGAAGAATACTACAGCGCTGATTATGGGCGAAAAACCAGGAAAGTCTAAATTAGAAAAAGCTGAAAAACTTGGAATAGAGCAGATTTCGGAAAAAGAATTTCTGGAGTTATTATGAGTGAGAAATTATCTAGTAATGTAGGTTTTGAAGACACGGGGAAAGAGAAATTTGAAAAAAACCTGATTGCTGAGTGTTATGATGCTGCGGTACGAGAAATAGAAGAAGAATATAGGGATAAAACACTGTTTGAGAAAAAAGTGATGTTTGATTTGGTGATGAACGATAAGACAAAGGAATACATGGAGGATGAGGATTTTTGGGAGCATCGGTTTTTGGGTCCAACAAAAGAAGGTGTAAAAAAAGAACTTGAATATGATTTTGATTTTGGGATGAACTGTGGTGGGTTTGCTTTGGAAGTGTTCGCTTGTTTGTTTTTGAAATCGGACAGCATCGAGGAGGCGACAGCAAATGTGCTAGAACAATTTCCTTTTGTGAGAGTTTTGGATGAAGAAGGTCTACGTGACGATGAACATCGTGTGATTTATCGTTGCAATAATCATGGCGGGCATCATTTTGTTAAAGTTGAAGAAGATGGTACAATAATAGAGAAGGATGGCTCTGGTCCGGTGAAAGAGTTTACTGAATGGCCAGAGGCTTTGAGGGATGCTCCAGAAATTGAATTTGCCGTAAATAGGGAGCACGAGATTGAACCAAGGGATGAAGACGGGAATAGAATTTTCTCGTTTATGATATAGCACCTTAAAAGACAAAGAATACAAAACTGGCCAAGGGAGGATACGATGAAGGATTTGATGAAGTTGGCGGAGTATGTTTGTATAGCGGCTAAACAGATCGATCTTGAGCTTAGCACGAACGAATATGGTCCGGGACCAAAAGTGTATGCAAAAATGGAGCCATTTCCGGACATCGCGATGGATTGGAGGAATCCAAGATTTAAGGATTGGCTTGAAAACAAGGACCTTAGTAGCGTGATTCCACTTGGTTCGCCGGGCGTGAGTTATGTCGTGTGCGATGAGATCGAGAATGTGTTGATGATAGTAATGATTAGATTGCATACTCCAACGGATGATGACTACGAGGCGTACGCGAGGCGATGCGGGTGTGATTCCGCTGAAGAGGCTGTTAATAGGTATGGCGATATCCCATGGTCGCTTGATCTTGCGAGTGTGCTAGTGAAAGGGACCGATATACGAGAGTTTCTTAGTTTTGTGGTTCCATATTGTTGGGGTTAGTAGTGGTATTCTTTGTCTAAAGGCGGGAGCTAGTCTCCCGCCTGGTTTTTTGGTGGTGATTGGCGGGAGTTTGCTCGCGTTGCTCGCAATCCGCCTTCGGCGGGCGAACCCGCTACGCGTGTTCCGATTTCCTGTCGGAAATCGACCAAGAATAATAAAAATAAGACCCTTTGGGTCTATTTTTATTATTCTGGTGATCTCGGCGGGAGTAACTTCGTTTCTCCCTTCTCGTCACCAAATAAAAAAACTAAGTCCTGACGGACTTACTTTTTCTATTTGGTGATCTCGGCGGGAGTCGAACCCGCGTTGTCGGGATGAAAACCCGATGTACTAACCGTTATACTACGAGACCAAATTGTTAATGTTTCACTCCCGGCGGGAGTTAGCCTTCGCTTCGCTACGGCTATTCGCTTCGCGAGCGAACCCCGCGCTAACGGGATGAAAACCCGATGTGTCTTACCGTTATACTATGAGACCAAATTGTTAATAGCGTAAGACTGTGGACATATTATAGCAAGATTTTTTAAAAATCGCAAGAGTAAGAATAGTTGACGCGATAAGATGTTTTAGAGAAAGGAGCTTCGGGGAAGAACTTGATGATGGTCCTGTTTTCGTCACAATGTTCTTTGATGAGTGGAGCTATATCTTTGGTTTTTTCTGTGTCATGCAACAGTAGTTCTCGTAGAGTGATTGGCGAAAAACCTACTTCGATATATTTTTGGAGAGTTTCTTCAATGTTGCCAGAGAATTGATCGGAATTTATGATTTCCGGATAAAGGTAGTTTTCGTAATAATCTGAAGATAGGGATTCTATTTTTGAGGTAATGACGTTTTCTGGGCGATTAAAAATAACACTTATAGTGGCTATAATGACAGCGACAGAGGTGATGCCGATTACGCCTAAGATAATTTTTTGTATAGTCGAAAGAGGTTTCTTGCGTTTACTCATATATAATATATATTACCATATAATTAAACTTATGGTAATATTGAATTATGAACAGGATTTTTAAGCGGACAAAAATTTTGGCGACGATTGGGCCAGCGACGAATTCGGCGGAAATGATTGAAGATGTAATTATGGCTGGCGTTAATGGTTGTAGATTGAATTGTTCGCATGGTTCAAATGAAGAGCGCGACCAGCAAATTAAATGGATTCGTGAGGCAGCCGTGAAAAAAGGTCGAAGCGTGGCGATTTTACAAGATTTGCAAGGTCCAAAAATTCGACTTGGAATGCTAAAAGATAATCGTTTGGACTTGAAGGAGGGGGATGAGGTGATTTTGGAGGCAAAAGAATTAGAACATGATGGCGGAATGACGGTTCCTGTACAATATAATTTGGCAGAAAAGGTAAAAGTGGGCGAGCCGCTTTCGATGTTTGATGGTAAAGTTAAGTCTGAAGTCGTGGAAATTGTTTCGGAGACTGCGATTAAGGTTAAAGTTTTGAACGAAGGCTATATTATGTCGAAGAAGGGCTTGAATTTGCCAGATACGGATTTTGGTGGTGATATTTTAACAGAAAAGGATTTAGCCGATATTGAATATGGTGCAGAATGTGATTACGATTATGTGGCGCTTTCTTTTGTGCAGTCAGCAAGTGATATTGAGAAATTAAGGCAGTTGTTGCTATCCTTTGGTTCTAGAGCAAAAATAATTGCAAAAGTGGAAACGAAAAAGGCGGTTGAGAATGAAAAGAATTTGGAAGAGATTGTAAAAGCTGCGGACGGAGTGATGGTGGCACGCGGTGATATGGCAGTAGAAGCGGGCGCAGAAGTAGTTCCGATAGTTCAGCGTAAAATAATTGCGCTCTGTAGGACTTATTCGAAACTTTGCATTGTGGCGACACAAATGCTTAGTTCGATGGTGGATAATCCGGAACCAACGCGTGCTGAAGTTTCGGATGTTGCAACAGCGGTTATTCAAGGTGCGGATGCGGTAATGTTGTCGGACGAGACCGCGAATGGAAAATATCCATTAGAAACCGTAAAGGAAATGAAAAAAGTAATTTTGTATGCGCAAAATCATTCACGACTTGCGCCGATTTCTAGACTGCCAATTGGCGAAAAGTCGGAAGTGTATGATGCGATTTCGGACGCGGCTGCAAGAATGGCAGAAAGAATTGATGCGGATGTGATTGTATGCCAGACGGCTTCTGGCGTAACAGCGACTACGATGGCGGCGCAGAGGCCCAATTTGCCAATTATTACGGTAACGTCAAATCCGAAAGTTGCGAATCAGCTTGCTTTGATTTATGCTAATTCGGCATTCTTCCGTGCTTACTCGGAGGATTTTGGGTTTGAGCTTGCCAAGGAGCTAAAAGCTTCTGGTTATTTGCAAACTGACGACAATAAAAAAGATTTGTTAGCTGTGATTGTTTCTGGTAATCGTGATCAAGCTGGTACTGATACGATAAAAGTTAGGCGCGTATAGCTTTTAGGCCTGGTAATTCTTTGCCGAGTAGGTATTCTAATGTAGCTCCGCCACCGGTGGATACGAGGGAATAGCTAAGGCTTGGGTGATCTTTGATGAGATTTTCGATGAAGCCTGTGGTGTCGCCGCCGCAGATGACTGTGGTGGAATCTTGTTTTTCGCCTATGATTTCTGCGACTATGGTAGACGAGGTGGCATAAGCTGGGTCTTCGGCGTAGCCTAAAAGACCATTCCAGATGATTGTATTGGCATCGGTAATTAAATTAGTGATTTCGGTAGTAGAGATTGGGCCGATGTCTAGTTTTTTGCCTTCAGAATCTTCGTCGAAATCATCAGCGACGTAGATTTTTTTGTCGCTAGATTTAAAACCGTCAGCAGCGATTTTGCCGCCGACTACAATGTGGTCAGCAATTGGTGTAAATTTATCGATTAGAGGCTGTTTGTCTTCTACTTTGGCTCCACCGATGATAAGGAGGACTGGCTTCTCTGGTTTTTTCATGATTTTTTCTAGGTTGGTGATTTCTTTTTCGATTAGTAGTCCGGCATAGATGGGTAAAACATTCTTGATGGCGTCGGTGGAAGCGTGGGCGCGATGAATGACGGCAAAACCGTCTTGAACATAGACTTCTGCGCCCGTGGCGCTGACAAGGTTTTGGATGAATTCTTGATCGTTGGCCTCTTCACCGGGGTAAAAACGAAGATTTTCTAGAAGAGCAACTTTGACTTTTTCGGGAATACCTGCGATTGGTTTTGGTTCGTTATGAAAATCATAAAAGCCGATGGTTTGATTGGGGAGGAGTTTTTGTAAGACTTTGGTTACTGGAGATAAAGTAAAATCGGGATTTGGTTTGCCATCTGGACGGCCGAGGTGGGAAATGATGAATATTCTTTTGGCGCCGTGCTCGAGTAGATAGTTGATAGTAGGAAGGCTGGCGCGAATGCGAAGGTCGCTCTCGACTTTGCCGTCTTTTAGGGGGACGTTGTAGTCTACGCGAACTAGGATGGTTTTGTTTTTGATGTCTAAATCTCGAATTGTTTTCATGGGAATATTTTAATATAAAAAAATGCTCTTGACAAGCTGACGGAGAAGACATATAATCATGAGCAGTGTGAGGGTTACACAAACATTCAAAAATGTGTTGGCTAATCTAAAGAGTTAACATAATTTATAAATAAAGAAAGGCTGTCTATGTTAAGGATCAAAAGAAGGCGCAGTTTTGTTTTGCTGGCTTGTTTTTTTGGTGTATTGGCGCTTACAGTAACGCCACTAGCCATAGAGAGGTTGATTAACAATAATACAAGTGCTTTGACTTATGGGATTCCGGAAGGTTACACGACAATAGTGGATCCGATTTTTTATGATTGTGTGGCAACAGAATTTGTTAAGGAGTTTCCAGATGAGGAGGTACCGAATACCGGATTGACGGACGAGCAGCTGGGGAAGATTTCCTTACTTTTGTGCAATGGTTCCGATAAAAGTGACGGTGAGAAAATTACGGATGCGACCGGATTGGAAAAAATGACAGCTTTGTCTAGGCTTGAAATTCAAGACAACCTTTTGACCTCTCTTGACGTGTCAAATAATGCGAACTTAACCAATCTTTTCGTTGGCAATAATCAGCTTAGCACTCTTGATGTATCAAATAATAAAAAATTAGGATACTTCTCTGTCTACAATAATCGGCTTAGTACTCTTGACGTATCGAATAATACAGAGTTAGCCGTTCTCTACGCTTATAGCAATCAACTTACTTCCCTTGATGCGTCAAACAATACGATGCTGTGGCATCTTTCTGTTTACGACAATCAACTGTCTTCTCTTAACGTGTCGAATAGTCAATTGTTGATGTGGCTTGAGGCTTCTAATAACCTGCTCACCTCTCTTGATATATCGAATAATACAGAGTTGAAGGAACTTGATGTTTCTGACAATCAGCTTATTTTTCTCGATGTTTCAAATAATACAAAACTGATAGAGCTTGAGGCGTCTGGCAATCAGCTCGTTTCTCTTGATGTATCGAATAATATCGCATTGGAAAAACTTTTTGCCTACGACAACCAACTTGCTTCTCTTGATATATCAAATAATATCGCATTGGAAAAACTTTTTGCCTACGACAACCAACTTACTTCTCTTGATACATCGAACAATGTAGAATTGTATGAACTTTCGATTGGTGGTAATCAGCTTGCTTCTCTAGATTTATCGAATAATCATGGATTAGTGTGGCTTTATGCCGACGATAATCGACTCACCTCTCTTGATCTTTCAGAAAATCAGTTGTTACGGGACATTTCTGTCGATGGCAACTTGCTCACCTCTCTTGATGCGTCAAATAATCGTGAGTTAGTGTGGCTTTCCGCTAGAGAGAATAAACTTGCCTCTCTTGATGTTTCAGCTAATGAAGCGCTAGAAAATTTATTTATCAATAAAAACCAGCTTGTTTCTCTAAATGTTGTCGGGGCAACGACTTTGAATACCATTGAGGTTGATGAGAACCAACTTAACTTTCTTGATGTATCCAGTAACGCTGCGCTTGAAATACTTGAAGCCGATGATATTTTGATCAAGGCGAATGTTGTTCCAGGGAGTATAGTAGTAAATGATACTTATAATTTTAGTGCGCTAGGTTTCCTCAGGGATTCACAAGCTATTAATACTACAGGAAACTATAGCTATGACACTAGTAATAAGATGTTGGTTTTGAGCAGTTATATTGGAGCGAATGGATATGTCCAGATATCTTCTGACGTTCCTGTCTATAATTATAAGATTCAGCTTCCTATTTTTGCTAGCTTTGATGCTAATGGTGGAGTGGGGGAATACGAAATGCAGAGTTGTTACCCGGATTATGGAGAGGCTACTTGTGCGATTGAGGTGATTGCGCCTACCCGAGACAACTATTATTTCATGGGCTGGGCCGATTCTGCTAGCGCTATATCTGCCACTTATTCTTCGGGAGATGCGATAATTTTGAGCGAGCCGAAGGCGCTTTATGCTGTTTGGGGAGAGAAGCATGATGATGACCCAACGAGCCAATTAGTATCTTTCGCTGAAAAGGAGGTTATGAAGACTTATGGCGATGCTAAATTCATAAACTTAGCTACTACCGTTAGTGATGGAGCGATGACCTATAATTCCAATAACCCTAGCGTGGCAAAGGTTGATAGTGATTCTGGCGAAGTATCGATAGTGGGTGCTGGTATGGCCACGATTACGGTAGACGTATCGGCTACGGAAAGCTATGATGCCGTCTCTGCCACCTATGTTTTGACTGTAAATAAAAAGAAGTCCACTGTGCCAAGTGAAATTTTTGAGACGAAAGAGGGCTATGTGGCAGATCCACTATATACAATTGTTTTTAGTACGCCTGGTCTAGCATGGGATGATGGTGATGCTAAGATAAGAGAAGGCCAGAATGAATATCGCGTAAACTATACGGAAAACGCAGATAGTGCTAATTATACTACTGAATCTTTTGGCGTCATAGTGAATGGTGAACGTGGGGCGTATGTGATTGAGGAGGATGACGATGAGGCGGAAAATGTTGTGCCAGTCCCAGATACCGCCACCGTAAAGAGCCCTGATACTGGGGAGAATACAATGGTGACTAGTTGTACGGCTGTAGGGTTGCCTATATTTGCGGTGATAATAATTGGTCTGGTTTTTCGTAGCAGGAATAAGAGACATATTAAGTTTGATTAAAGAACCTTTACGGATTATTCGTCGTGTGATATAATCAATCCATGGCAAAAGCAAAGACATATCAGCAAGTTATCGGTGAAACCGTGGAGCATATGCGACTCGAAAAGGGTTGGACCCAGGAAGAGTTGGCAAATGCAGTGGGATCGAGCCAGTCTGCGATTCACCGAATTGAAAAAGGTGGACAAAACATTTCTTTACCAATGGTAAAGAAGCTATCCGAAGCACTCGGAGCGCAAATCCTCTCTATAAATGATTCAGTTTCGCAAAGTTTTAGGATTCGTGGCGGTAAAGAATTATCGGGCGAAATCACGATAAACACGTCAAAAAACGCTGCTGTAGGTTTGCTCTGCGCTTCACTATTGAATACTGGCAAGACTGTATTGCACCGGATTGCTAGAATTGAAGAAGTCTTTAGAATAATCGAAGTATTGGAATCGATTGGTGTAAAATGCCATTGGCAGAACCGCCATCGCGACTTGGAAATTATATCACCCCGCGAATTGAAATTGGATGAGATGGATATCGAGGCGGCTAGACGAACTCGTTCGATTATTATGTTTTTGGGTCCGCTTCTTCATCGTCACAAGAAATTTCAAATTCCATATGCTGGTGGATGTTCGCTTGGTACAAGAACTGTGGAGCCGCATTTGAAAGCATTGGAGCCATTTGGTTTGAGAGTTGATGCCGAAAAAAATAGTGGCTTTTATGATGTTGAAGTTGATCAAAAAGTTTTGAATAGTAAGGAAGACCGTTATATTGTTTTGACTGAACGCGGTGATACGGTGACGGAAAATGTTTTGATGGCGGCGGCGATGTCTCCTGGTAAAACTACGATTGTGGGCGCTTCACCGAATTATATGGTTCAAGATGTTTGTTTCTTTTTAGAAAAAATGGGTGTGAAGATTTCTGGGATTGGTACTACGACTTTGGTAGTGCGGGGACGCTCAAGGTTTAATATGGATGTTGATTATAATATTTCGGAAGACCCAATTGAAGCAATGAGTTTTATTGCGGCGGCGTTAGTGACAAATTCGGAAATCACTTTAATGCGTGCACCAATTGAGTTTTTGGAAATTGAACTAGAAGTTTTAAAAAACATGAATGCGAATTTTGTAAAGAGCGAAGAATACCTTTCCGGAAATGGAAAAACAAGACTAGTAGATCTCACAATTAAAAAATCGCATTTAGTGGCGCCGGTGGACAAAATTCATCCGATGCCATTTCCCGGTCTTAATATTGATAATTTGCCATTCTTCTCGGTGATTGCAGCTGTGGCAGAAGGACGGACTTTGATTCATGACTGGGTATTTGAAAATCGCGCAGTGTATTCTACGGAGTTGGCGAATTTGAATGCAAAGGTGGAACTTTTGGATGCGCACCGTGTATACATTGAAGGGCCGACTAATTGGCGTCCGGCAGAATTGGTGGCGCCGCAAGCGTTGCGTCCAGCTGTCGTAGTGCTTCTTGGTATGTTGGCGGCACCAGGAAAATCAATACTTCGGAATGTTTACACGATTAATCGTGGCTACCAAGATTTTGCGGTGAGGCTTAGACACTTAGGTGCAGATATTGTGCCGCTTACCGGTATTTAGTGTATAATTGTAGACATGATTAAGATTTCTCATGTAACGAAAAAATACGGCGAAAAAAAGGCTCTTAGTGATGTTTCTTTTGAAGTAGACGACGGTGAGATTTTTGCTTTTATTGGGCATAATGGTGCCGGTAAAACTACTTTGATTAAGGCAATGACAGGAATTCATGATTTTGATAAAGGTGAAATATTGATTAATGGTAAATCGATTCAAAAACAGCCAGTAGCGTGTAAAAAAGAAATTGCTTATGTGCCGGATAATCCGGAACTATATGAAAACATGCGCGCGATTCAGTTTATTAATTTTATTTGTGATATGTACGAAGTGGATTTGGTGCGACGTGAAAAAAATATCAAAAAATACGCCGAGATGTTTGAAATGACGCAGAATTTGAACGATACGATTGAGTCGTTTTCGCATGGCATGAAACAAAAAACGATGTTGATAGCGGCGTTGGCGCACGAGCCAAAGATAATGATTATGGACGAGCCGTTTGTGGGATTAGATCCAAAAGCGGTATTCGATATGAAAGAAGTAATGCGCGAGATGGTGAAGGATGGAAAGACGATTTTCTTTTCGACGCATATTTTGGACGTGGCAGAAAAATTATGTACTAAGGTCGCTATTATTAAGCAAGGTAAGATTATGAAAGTTGGTAGCATGAAAGAAATCAAAGGCGACAAGAGTTTAGAAAAAGTCTTTTTGGAGCTGGAAAAATAAATGAGAAAGGCTTTTGCTTTATTCAAAGCTTCGCTGTCGGAAGGGATGAGTTTTTTTAAGATTAGAGGTAGAAATCGATCAAAGTTTATGAAGATTGGTTTGCCAATAATTATTGGTGTGCTTTTTATGTCGGCGATGGCGAGTTATGGCTATATGATGATTGAGTCGTTGTCAGAGACTGGGATGGAGTATGTGACGCTAACGCTGTTTTCTTTGGTTGCGACAATTTTTATTTTAGCGGAAGGAGTCTATAAGACAAGTGGACTTTTGTTTAATTGTCGAGATGATGATATTGTGTTGGCGTTGCCGATCAAAAAATCTACAGTGCTTTTAATTCGGATGATGAAATTCTATTTGTTTGAAGTGATGGTAAATGCTTTGTTTTTAGCGCCAGTGATGTTGGTATATGGCGTGACAATGGGGATGGGAATATCGTTTTATTTGATTTCTTTACTTGCTCTTTTTCTTTTGCCAATTTTGCCGGTGGTAGTTTCTTGTGTTATTGGTGGGTTGATTTCGTATTTTTCGATAAAGTTTAGGTTTAAAAACTTGGTGGAAATTGTATTAACAACTATAGTGTTGGTTGTAGTTTTGATTGCGAGCTATAGCCTTCAGGAAATGATTCAGACAATAGTGCAAAATGCTGGTAGTATCAATGAGGCAATTGCAAGAGTCTATTATCCAATAGGAGAATACGTTAATTTGGTGTTAGGGTTTGATATTTTGAAATTAATAGTATTTATTCTGGCAAATGTAGGATTATTATTGGTAACGGTTTTGGTGTTCGGTAAGATTTATTATAAAATTAATTCGCGAGTAAAAGTAGCAAAAAGCGAAGTAAAAAAACGAAATTATAAAATTAATACACATCGACCGATGATAGCGTTGATTAAAAAAGAAATTAGTAGATTTGTGAGTTCGCCGGTATTTGTGGTAAATGCAGGGTTTGGATTAGTATTATATATATTGGCGTGCGTGTTGCTGTGTATGAATATGGATGGTCTGTTGGTGCAGATGGCCGAAATAGAAATCGAATGGCTGTCGGCGGATAGAATATTAGGTTTTATGCCAGCGATTATGTTTGGGCTAATCTTTTTTACTTCAATGATGACTTCGATTACGAGTTCGATGATTTCGCTTGAAGGTAAATCGTTTAATATCTTGAAAGGTTTGCCGGTGTCGGCAATGACGATCATTATGTCAAAGGTGTTAGCGGCAATGGTAGTAATGGTGCCGATTATTTTGGTGGGTGATTTGATGATGTTTGTGAGATTTGATTATAATATTTGGCAAATATTGATGATTCTAATAGTTTCAGTAATTATGCCGATGGTGGCGGAGCTACTCGGGATAATTGTAAATTTGAAATATCCAAAGATGGATGCGAAGGATGACGTAGAAGTGGTGAAGCAGAGCATGAGTTCGATGATTGCGGTGTTTGTCGGAATTGGAGTTTCGATCATGATGTTGTCGATTATTGTTGTGGCATTTTTGAGTGGAAATAGTGCTACAGAAACGATCGGGGCGGGACTATTATTTAGTGTGGGTTCTTTGGCTTTGCTGTTTTTCTATTTGAAAGCAAAGGGTGTGGAAGAATTCAATGCGATTGATGTCTAGTAAGTTTATGTTAAGTTATTGAATAATAATTAAGTATGTTTATTATTTGATGTTTTTGGTTTTTTGCGGTAACGATAAACTGCGATGAGACCATTAATTATTAGAAGTATTTGCGCGGCTATGCCGACGATGGAAAAGACGGATAAATTATATATTAGCCAAAGTATGTTAGTAAAGATAGAAGCGTAGCGAATCTTTTTAACATCGCACCAATAGATTGTGGCGGTGTAAACTGAAGCGGCAATCATTGGCAGGAGCGAAATTGGTGATTCGAAAGTGACGATTCCTAGAACAATATAAAAGGTGATAAATATGAAAGGTAGATATTTTGAAGTTCGTTTTTTCCTGGATGCTTTGTAGGCGGCAATGCCGTTTCTGGCGGTGGTTATTGCTTTGTTGACCACGCCTGGCCAGGCTGCAAGAAAGATATAATGTAGAAATGAACAAAAAGCGGCCATGGTATCCATGTTTAGTAGACGAGCTTTTTTGCGCTGTTGAATAGCGACTAAATCAAAAATAATGCTAAGTAGCGCAAATATTTGAGAGATAAGATAGAATAATCCAAAATCTTGATTGATAAATCCGTCGAACATAGTTTGTGGTTTTAGTATAAGCGGAAATAGTGGGGTAGTCAAGATAAAAAGTTTGATATAATAGGGTAATGAATGAAATTTTGGAGGGGCTGAATACGCAGCAAAAAGAGGCGGTTGAAACGTTGGAAGGACCAGTGTTGATATTGGCTGGGGCGGGTTCTGGCAAAACTAAAACTTTGACACATCGAATTGCGAATTTGATTGCGCATGGAGTGGCACCAAGTAATATTCTTGCGGTGACGTTCACAAATAAAGCGGCAAAAGAAATGCGAGAACGACTATGGTCGCTCTTGCAAGGGATTTCGGGACACGCGTCGGCTCGGCCCGTCGTTACGGGCGAGCCGCGCTCATTCTCGGTCGTAACCTCCGAAAGGTCCCGAGAACCCCTTACAATCGCGTCCAGTCCTTCTCGAAGTTTTATGCCGTTTATGGGGACGTTTCATGGGATTGCGGTGAGGATTTTGCGGCAAGAGGCGGAAGCGGCAGGACTGGATAAGAATTTTGTGATTTATGATATGGACGATCAAATTTCATTGATTAGGCGAGTAATGAAAGATTTGAAATTGTCTGATAATAAGCAGCTGAAGCCAAAATCGATTCAATCGATTATTTCGAATGAAAAGAACCAGGGTAATGGGCCGGACGAATATGCGGCACGAGCTTTTTATCCGAACCAAAAAAACATTGCGAAGATTTTTGCAAAATATGAAGTAGAAAAGAATAAAGCAGCGGCGCTGGATTTTGATGATTTATTGCTGCGTGAATTGGATTTATTAAAAAATCACCCGGAAGTGCGTAAAAAATGGCAGAAAAAATTTGAACATATTTTGATTGATGAATATCAGGATACAAATTTAATTCAATATAATATTATTCGATTATTGGTAAATGAAAAACGGAATATTTGCGTTGTAGGGGATGATTGGCAATCGATTTATAGTTGGCGCGGGGCGGACTTTACGAATATTTTGCATTTTGAAAGAGATTTTCCGGGAGCGAAAGTAATTAAGTTGGAGCAAAATTATCGTTCGACGGGAAATATTTTGAGGGCATCACAAAAGATAATCAATGAGAATAAAACGCGGACGGAAAAAGTCTTGTTTACGGAGGCTGGTGATGGTGAGCCGGTGGACGTGGAGAGTTTGCGCGATGAGAATGAAGAGGCAAATTATGTAGCGCTTAAGATTTTGAATTTAAAATCGATGTTTCCGGATTTTGCGGAATTTGCGGTGCTTTATCGGACTAATGCCCAGTCGTATGCTTTTGAAAAAGCATTTATGAATATGTCGATTCCATACAAAATTGTGGGTGGGGTGAGATTTTATGACCGTAAAGAGGTAAAAGATGTATTGGCGATTTTGAAGTTGGTAGTAAATCAGCGTGACAAAATCAGTTTGACGCGGGTAGTGGGGAATGTGCTAACGGGAATTGGCGAAGCGTCGCTAGCGAAAATTTTGGTCGCAATGGATAGCGTGAGCGGCGAGCAACCGTTGTTTGAAATCGAAATTGATGAAATTTTAAAAACTGCGAAAGCACGTAGTAGCTTGAAAAGATTGGTTAATTTTTTGAAAAAGGCGCAAGGTAAATTACCGAGTGAAATTACGCGTGAGGCGGTAGAGTACTTTGATTTTAAGACTTTGACGGATGACGGTACGCCGAGTGCGGAAGAGCGAATGAAAAATTTGGAAGTGTTGGTGTCGAATGCTCTGAATTACGAAAACTTGGAGGACTTTTTGGCGGACGCGAGCTTGATGTCGTCGGCGGATGAGGCATCAGTAAAGAATTCGGTGACTTTGATGACTTTGCATGCGGCGAAGGGTTTGGAGTTTCCGGTAGTATTTATCGTAGGGATGGAAGAAGGGCTGTTTCCGAGCTCGCGATGTATTGAAGAGCAGGCGGAGTTGGAAGAAGAAAGACGTTTGGCATATGTTGGGATGACGCGGGCGATGCAAAAATTGTTTTTGACCTATGCGTTGTCGAGATTTTCGTATGGGAATCGAAATTATAATATGCCGTCGAGGTTTTTGACGGAGCTGGGATATAATCCGTATGGTTCGAGTGGATTTAGGGATGAGGACGGGGATGGATTTACGGATTTTGATGAGCCTGGTTTTGACCCGTTTCCGGAAGATTTACCAGTGTTTGAATAAATGTGATATAATATAAGAGTGCCTGGGTGTGGCGCAGTTGGTAGCGCGCGACTTTTGGGAAGTCGAGGCCGCTGGTTCAAGTCCAGTCACCCAGACCATTTTTTGTATAAATTACAGGGTGTGGCGCAGTTGGTAGCGCGCAGCGTTCGGGACGCTGAGGCCGTCGGTTCAAGTCCGATCACCCTGACCACAAGGTTGATCCAGAAACGTTTGGCGAGTTGGGAACCGAAGCGTCCCAAGGGGCAAACGGTTCAAGTCCGATCACCCTGACCATATCTTTACCTCGGGGTTTGGCGCAGCCTGGTAGCGCGCACGCATGGGGTGCGTGAGGTCAGGAGTTCAAATCTCCTAACCCCGACCAAAACAAATGATTTAAAACATAGGAAAATCCCCGCCGATTGGCGGGGATTTTTTAGGGAAGGATGGTGATATATCGATGGTTGATCCATACGATTTCATCTTTCCCCAAATCTTTTGGGAACATTTTTGCAATTTCTGGATTAGACTCAATGTCTTTGACCAGAATTCCGTAAAACTTCCCGTTGTGCGCGTCACGGTTTTCTTCGTAGAGAATCGTAACGTGCATGGTGGTAGTGCCACTGACTTTACCGAGGGAATTCGATGGCTCAACTTTGAGGTCTGGGACCCTAGGGAATGAGCGAACGTTGGGATTTCCTTCGATAACAATTGTGGCGTTTTCCTTTACTATGCTTGGGTTGAGTGGTTTTTCGCCGCAGGAATACGACAGAAAAACGATGGTTACGACGGATAAGATGAGTACTGCGATTAGAGTGGATTTTTTCATCTTTTCTCCTAGAAAACGACGATGACAGGTTCGTAAGTTCCGAAACAGATATAAACATCTGGATGAGAGCTTATGTCTTAATTATACCACACTTTGCCAAAAAAGTCAATATTGGGCTTATGTTTTGATTTGTGGTAAAATAAGGGGAATAAGGAGAATTTTTAAGTGGCGGAAAAAATACAGAATAATACTGGGGGAAAGAAGAATGTTAATAATGCTTCAAATTTGGTAAGGAGTGTCCTTTTTACTTTTATTTTGATTTGTCTTGGGGCATTTATGATTGCGAATATGAACCAGGGACAGACTCAAAAAGAAGAAGTGCCGATTTCTGAGGTGATTAAACGTGCGAATGATCCGAACGGTAATATTGCTAAAATAACGGTAACGGGTGATACTTTGGAAATAACTTTGAAGGGCGAAGAGAAACCAACTCAGACTTCAAGGAAGGATGGTTCTGGCACTTTGTATGATCAGGGTTTGGTGAATAATTGTGAGGGGTTAGACGGCGATGAGTTGACTACGTGTGAAGGTAAATATCCTGTAATTGAATATAAAGAAGACGTGAACACCGGTGGGATAATTTTGGAGGTATTGTTGACGGTGCTTCCAATTGTAGCGATTGCGATTTTCTTTGTTTGGATGATGAGGCAAGCGCAATCAGCCAACAATCAATCTATGGGATTTGGCAAGTCGCGCGCTAGACTTTATGGGCCAGACAAGAAGAAAGTTACCTTTAAAGATGTGGCTGGCAACGAATCAGCAAAGCAGGATTTGACAGAGATAGTGGATTTCTTGAAGAGCCCCAAAAAATACGAAAAGTTGGGTGCGAAAATTCCGCGTGGCGTTTTGTTAGCCGGTGATCCTGGTACTGGTAAAACCTTGATGGCGCGTGCGGTGGCGGGCGAAGCCAACGTGCCGTTTTTCTCGATTTCTGGTTCGGAATTTGCGGAGATGTTTGTAGGTGTGGGCGCGTCGAGAGTGCGAGATTTGTTCTCGAAGGCGAAGAAGAATGCACCTTCGATTATCTTTATTGATGAAATTGATGCTGTGGCGCACAAACGTGATGCTAGAGGTGGGGCTGGACGCGAGGATGAGCAGACTTTGAACCAAATTTTGGTTGAAATGGATGGATTTGATAATGATTCAGGTGTAATTGTGATGGCAGCGACAAACCGTGTGGATATGCTGGACAAAGCGCTGCTACGCCCAGGGCGATTTGACCGTCATATCAATGTGACTTTGCCTGAGCGAAAGGATCGTTTAGAAATCTTAAAAGTACATTTTAAGGGTAAACCAGTTGAAGAGAATGTGGATCTTGAAGCCTTGGCAAAGAAAACCGCTGGCTCTAGTGGCGCGGACCTTGCTAATATCGCAAACGAAGCGGCGATTACAGCAGCGCGAGAGGGGCACAAGGCGATTTCGAACAAAGATGTGACAGAGGCTTTTGAAAGAGTGGCGATTGGTCCGGAACGAAAATCGAAAGTGATGAACGAGAAAGAGCGAAAAATTACGGCTTATCACGAAGCTGGGCACGCGATTGTGGGACATGTGTTGCCAGATTCGGATCCAGTTCATAAAGTGACAATTATTCCGCGAGGTCAGACTGGTGGGGTGACTTGGTTCTTACCACCGGAGGATAGGAGTTATAAAAATATTTATGAACTAAAGGATATTTTGGCGCGCGCGATGGGTGGACGTGTAGCGGAGAAGTTGATTTTTGGTAAAGATGCAATTACTACGGGTGCTTCGTCGGATCTTAGGAATGTCGCGGAGCTAGCAAAATCAATGATAGTTGAGGAAGGTATGGGTGACGGGACGCGTAATTTGGTATTTCCATCGGAAGCTACGGGCTACTATACGATTACTACGGGTAAGCCATATTCAGAAAAAACTGCTGAATTGATTGATGCGGAAATTAAGAAATTGTCAGATGAAGCGGCGAAGCGGGCAGAAGAGGTGTTGAAAGCTAACAAAGCAGTTTTGGACAAACTGGCGGAAGAGCTGCTGAAATCTGAAACTTTGGAAGAAACTGAACTTGAGCCGATTTTAAAAGGGGCAAAACTACCAGAATCAGCAAAATTATATAAATAGGAGGGGAAAGTGGAGAGATTTTTAGATTACTTTGTGCCAGAAAAGTATGTTCTGGACATAAGTATTGATAAAAACGAAAAAACAATTAGCGGAAGAGTCAGTGTAGTTGGTAAAGTTTTGGCGGACAGGATAAAGTTCCATGCGGTGGGTCTGGAGATAACGAATGTTTTGATGCGTGGTAAATCTGTGAAGTTTGCAGTAAAGCAAGACATGCTTGAAATATATTTGGGTGGCGAATCGGTAGATGAAGACATTGATATACATATATATTATAAGGGTACTCTAAACGAAAACATGGAGGGCGCTTATCTTTCTACATATGAATATAATGGTAGAAAAGAAACAATTGTGGCGACGCAATTTGAATCGCACTATGCGCGAGAGGCGTTTCCGTGTATCGATGAGCCGGCGGCGAAAGCTGTGTTTCATTTGATGTTGACTGTGCCGAAGGAAGAAGGAGAGATTGTGCTATCGAATGTTCCGGCTCTTTGTGTAGATGAGGAGGACGGAAAGGTGAAATATTCTTTTGGCGGAACTCCGCGAATGAGTACATATTTATTAGCATGGGTGATTGGAAAGTTTCACGGGAAGACTGTTAGGAATGCGCATGGCGTAGAGATTACGACTTATTGTTCGTTGGCTCAGGAAATTGACTCGGTGGATTTTGCAAATGAAATTGCGGCGAAGAGTCTGGAATTCTATGATGATAATTTTGGCATACCATATCCACTTGCGAAACTAGACCAAGTTGCTCTGCCGGATTTTGAAGCAGGTGCAATGGAAAATTGGGGATTAGTTACTTATCGTGAATCGATGATGTTGGTAAGCAAGAATGCTACGCTTGGCACAAAAAAATCCGTAGCTTTGACTGTTGCGCATGAGTTGTCTCATCAGTGGTTTGGTGATCTTGTAACTATGAAATGGTGGGATGATTTGTGGCTGAATGAATCTTTTGCAAGCGTGATGGAATATTATGCAGTAGATAGTATTCATCCAAAATACAATATTTTTGAAAGCTTCTTTACTGGAGATTGCTCGGCGGCTTTGAATCGAGATGCACATGATGGAGTGCAATCGGTACACCAAGACGTGAATGATCCAGCCGAAATAGCTACACTTTTTGATGGCGCAATTGTATATGCAAAAGGCGCTAGATTAATGCTGATGTTGATGAGGTTGATGGGTTGGGATAATTTTTGTAAAGGAATTCGAGATTATTTTGAAAAATACAAATATCAAAATACGGTTGGTGATGATTTGTGGGACTGCTTGAGCCCATATGCGAAATTTGAGCCGAAAGAGTTGATGCATGCATTTATCGACCAGCCTGGTTATCCAGTAATCACAAATCAAGGTGGTAATTTTAAGGAATTCACTCAAAAGAGATTTTTGCTAGATGGGTCGATGAAAAAATCGGACTGGCCTTTGCCAAAAATTACGGAAGATATGAGTGGGCATTATGTTTTGAATTTGTCGGAAGATGAATTTGAAGCGAGGTTGAAAAAATTTGATAGGTTGAATTTGGAAGAGAAATTAAGATTATTAATTGACCGAGATTTGATTACGAAATCAGGGTTGCAGAGTGCGGCGAGCTTGGTGCCATTAGCGCAAAGATTTAAGCATGAATCGGCTCCAGCGGTTTGGAATAAGATTTCGGCTTTGGTTGGAAATTTGAAAGTTTATTTTGATGACGAATCGGATGAGGAGAAATTGTTAAAGAGATATGTTTTGAATTTGATTGACGAAAAATTGGATGAAATTGGACTTACTACACGCAAAAAGGATGAAGAAGATGTCATCAGATTACGAGCAAACTTGCTGGGTTTGGATTATTTTGCGGAGGACGAGAAGCGACTTGGGAAACTCGCCGAAATGTATGATCAAGATTATAATAAGTTAGATAAGGAAGTACGTGGCGATATTTTGAGCGCGAAAGTATACTTTGAACCTTCGGTGATCGATGAATATTTGAAAAAGTACAAAACCGTATCTGATCCGGACGTAAAATTTGATTATCTTGCGGCGGCATGTTTGGTGAAAGATGAAAAACAAATTAAAAAACTTTTGGCTTTGTTAGGTAATTATGAAATTGTGAAATCGCAAGATCAATTATATTTGTTTGTTTATTTGTATCGTAACCCAAAGGCTAGGAAACAGGCTTTTGATTGGCTAACTCAGAATTGGGACCTAGTAAGAAAGATGGGTGGGGATAAAACTATGAGTGATTATCCGATGTTGGTTGCAAGGATTGCGCGAACCGAAGCAGAACTTGATGATTATAAACAATTCTTTGAGCCAATGTTAAACGACTCGGCTGTGAGGCGGGCGATAGAAATTGGCATAAATGAAATAACTGCGCGCGTTAAGCTAATAGAGAAGAATAAGGGCGCAGTACTCCGAGCGTTAGAAACTATGATATAATGATGTTATGAAATTATCAGAGGAACTCATTTATCGTGGTTTTATGGCAGAAACCACAATTGAAAGTCCTGCAGATTTAGATACGCGGGAGAATAAAAAGTTTTATTGGGGCGCGGATCCGTCGGCCGATTCTTTGACGATTGGGAATTTGGCGGCTTTGATGATGTGTGCTTGTTTTGTGCGTCATGGTTATGAACCGTATCTGTTAGTTGGTGGCGCGACTGGTCAAATTGGCGATCCAAAAGAAAATAGTGAACGCGAACTAAAAAGTTTGGATGAAGTTGATCATAATAAAAATTGTATTAAGTCGCAGATTGAACGCGTGGTGAATTCTGACAAGGTGACGATGGTAGATAATTATGACTGGTTCCGTGACATGAAGTATTTGGATTTTTTGCGTGAAGTTGGAAAAGCGTTTTCGATGACGCAGCTTTTGGATCGGCAATTTGTGCAAAATCGGATTGGTGAAGGAGGAAGTGGTATTTCTTATGCGGAATTTTCTTATACTTTGATTCAGGGTTATGATTTTTTACATCTGTATCGTGAATATGGTGTAGATTTGCAACTTTGCGGTGCTGATCAATATGGTAACTGTACTTCTGGTATTCATTTGATTAAGCGACTTGAGAATGCGCAGGCCGATGTGTGGTCTACGCCGCTCGTGATTGATCCGATAACGGGGCGTAAGTTTGGTAAAAGTGAAGGAAATGCGATTTGGCTAGCGAGTTCTGATAATGGTGGCGGGAATTACACTTCCATTTTTGATTTTTATCAATTCTGGTTGAATCAAGCGGATAATGGCGTAGAGAGTTTATTGAAAATTTATACGCCTTATGACAAGGAAACAATTGAGGATATTTTGAAGCAGCATTATGAGGCGCCAGAAAAGCGAATTGCGCAAAAAGCGCTCGCGCGTGGCGTGACTGAGGTAGTGCATGGATTGAATGCTGCCGAAGCGATAGAAAATTTAACCGCGATGCTGTTTAGTCGAGAGACTGATTTTGCTGAATTTACTGCGGATGAAATTAATGAATTTGCAGAATACTTGCCGGTGGTAAAAAAAGGTGTGATGTTAGTAGATGCTTTGGTAGATAATGGTTTGGCAGAGTCCAAGAAGAAAGCGCGTGAATTTTTGGGCGCGGGTGCGATTACGATAAATGGCGTGAAAGTCAAAGATGATGTTAAGCTAGAGCAAACATCGATTATTAAAAAAGGCAAAAATAAGTTTTTGGTAGTAAAATGAAATACTTAGCGGTTTTGGGTAGGCAGCCAGAGATTTCGATTGCGGAGCTTGAGGCATTGACCGGTGTTGAGTGGTACGAAGTATCCTCTTTGGCTCGTTCCTCACGCCCGTCTTCATGGGGTTCGTCGCTAAGTTCTCGTAGCAACTGCGGAATCCCCTCAAAAGACATTTCGATGCCACTTGATATCGATCAATTGGGGGGATGCCTCAAGCTCGCAGTCTTATTAGAGCAGAAGCCGTTGGAGTTTTTGCAAGGTTTACCAGAGGGGAAGGTTACGATTGGGGTAAGCGATTATTCTGAAAAGGCATCGCGTAAAACCGCATTAGACGAAGCGTTGAAACTAAAAAAGATTTTAGTACGACATGGACGGAGCGTGCGAGTAGTAGAAAGTAAGGAGGCGGTCTTATCGACGGCAACTTCTTTGCATAATGGGCTTAGTGGTAAAAATGAACGAAAAGTAGAGTTAATAAAGATTGGTGATGAATGGTATAAGGTAATTGGAGTGCAAGATATTGATGCGTATGCTAAGCGTGATCAAGCAAGGCCGTCGCGTGATGCAAAAGTGGGTATGTTGCCACCGAAATTGGCTCAGATTTTGATAAACTTATGTGGGCCCTTGGAGCCTGGTTCTGTAGTTTTGGATCCGTTTTGCGGAACAGGCGTGGTGCTTCAAGAAGCGCTTTTGATGGGATATCAGGCATACGGCACTGACATCAATGAGCGGATGGTTCAATATAGCAAAAAGAACCTTGAATGGTTGATAAGAGATGAAAATAGTCATTTTGAGGGCATCCGGAGGCTGGCAAGCCGAGGACAAGCGCCGGTCGCCCGTGGCGACGGGCCGGCCGGACGCGGCCCGAGAAATGAGCTATTTCATCTCTTGCAGGCAGATGCAACTTCTTTTCAATGGGAGCAGCCGATTGATGCGGTGGCGTGTGAGGGGTATCTCGGCAAGCCTTTTTCAAAGATTCCGACAGAGATGGAGCTGAAAGAGCAGAAACAGGAGTGTATGGTGATTGTATCAGGTTTTTTGAAGAATTTGGCCAAGCAGATTAGGCCAGATACGCCAGTAGTGATAGCGGTGCCAGCGTGGTTGCGCGAGAATGGTGACTATGAGAGAATGGATATTGTTGACGAAATAGAGAAATTGGGGTATAATGTAAATAATAAATCGCGCAAGGGGCTTTTTTATCATCGTGAGAAGCAAATTGTGGCGAGAGATATATTAATTTTAAGGAAAAAGTAAATGTCACATGTAAAAGCTGGCGGTACCGCCAAGAATGTCCATAATAATGCTGGCCAGCGCCTCGGCGTAAAGCGTTTTGGTGGCCAAAAAGTTAAAAATGGTGAAGTTCTAGTTCGTCAAACTGGTGCTACAAAAATTGCTGGCCCAGGTACTTATATGTCTAGAAACTTTACTATCCATGCTGCAAAGGATGGCGTAGTAACGTTTGTTAAAACTAAAAAGACTCATTTTTCGGGTAAATCTCTCCCGAGAGTTAGAGTAGAAGTACGCTAATTGATAGCCCCTCAAGGGGGCTATTTTTTTATGATATAATGTTTTTATGGCTACTAAAAAACGCAAGTGGTTTTCTTTTCGAACGATTTTGATTATTTTGACTGCGATTTTGGTAGGTTATGTCATTTATTTAAATTGGTCGGATATTCTTGAGACTCTTGATCATCTACAAGAAACTAATGGATTTGTTTTGTTACTTTTGATTCCAGAGCAACTGTTTATGTATTATGCATGTGGACAGATCTTTTTTTCGTATCTCAAAAACCAGCATAATGTGAAGAAGATTTCGCGTAGAGAAAAGATTCGCATATCGACAGAGTTAAACTTTGTGAACCATGCCATCCCGATAGGAGGGCTTGGCGGGTTGGCGTTTTTGACTTATCGACTTTTGCCATTTAATGTTTCGGTTGGGCAAGCGAGCTTTTTGTACGTCTTTAGGTATGCAATTACTACAGTTATTAATTATTTACAAGCTTTAATTGCGATTATTGTTTTGTTGTCTCTGAATCTAATTCCGAATGAAGCGAAGTGGGTGATACCAGTGGCGCTCGTGATGAACGTTGGTGTGTTTTTGGTGTTATGGATCGTCGTGTTTGTGGCTGGTAGCAAAAGACGAATTGATTTCTTTTCAAGGATTGTAGTAAAAGTTTCGAGTTGGTTTATGAGAATTGTGACTTTTGGACACAAGAGGAAGTTGATTCAGCAAGAAAAAATTAATGACTATTTTGTTGATGTCCATGAAAACGTGACGATGGCAAAAGAAAACAAGGCAAAACTTAAAAAACCAGCTTTGTGGGGGCTTTGTTATAGTTTGCTCGAAATTGGTACTTATTATATTGTGGCTTTGGCACTTGGGCGGCCAGAACTTTTGCCGTATATTATGATTGGTGAAGCAATTGGTTCGGTGTTTGATGGAATTGTTCCTTATGGACTATATGAACTTGGTATGGCGGGCGTGATGATTGCTTTGGGCGTAGATTTTCCGACAGCGACAATCGTGACAGTGATGACCAGAGTAATTACGCTGGTGTTCACGATTGTTTCTGGTTCATATCCATATTACAAAGCGATAAGAGGAAGAGATGGAAAATAGTTTTACTCCGACTGAATTTATTAGCGTCGTAAACCAGACGTTGGATTATGCTTATGGGAGCGCAACCATTACTGGCGAAGTGGCAAGTTTTAAGGTGAACCAAGGGAAGTGGGTATTCTTCGATTTGAAAGACGAAGAATCCAGCGTGTCTTGTTTTATGCCTTTGTGGAGCCTTAGGATGCCGATTGAGGATGGGATGAAAGTAGTGGTGCGTGGTGCGCCGAAGATTACGAAATGGGGCAAGTTTTCTTTTACAGTGGAAGTGATTAAGCCGGTGGGCGAAGGTAGTTTGAAAAAAGCATATGAGATGTTGAAGAAGAAACTAACAAAGGAAGGGTTGTTTGATGTTGCTAAAAAGCGCCCGTTGCCCGCGGATTTGACGAAACTTGGCGTAATTTCTAGCACGGCGGCAGCAGGCTATGCGGATTTTATTAAGATTATTAATGCGAGATGGGGTGGTATCAATGTTCAGGTAGCGCATACGCAAGTTCAGGGATTAGATGCGCCGGATCAGATTATTCGTGCCTTGAATTATTTTAATGAAAGAGGTGATGTAGAAGTAATTGCGATTCTTAGAGGTGGTGGTTCGGCGGACGATTTATCTGCCTTTAATGATGAAAAGTTGGTGAGAGCTATTGCGGCGTCGCGTATACCTGTTATTACAGGGATTGGGCATGAGATAGATGAGTCGCTAGCGGACCTTGCAGCGGATGTGAGAGCTTCGACTCCGTCTAATGCGGCAGAATTATTAACTAAAGATAAGGCTGAGGAGAAGGCAAAGCTAATTAGGACGATAAGTCGAACCGAACAAGTGATTTTGCAGAAGATCGAGCAAGCAAAAAAGCAAAACCATGAAACAATAAAAAAATACTTCAGTATTATTGACGAAAAGCTAAAACAATTGGAAAGTTCGATTAAGCAAAAAGTAAAACTATTAGAAGCGTTGAATCCAGAGAAGGTATTGAGCCAGGGTTATGCGATTTTGTCTGGTAAGATATCTCCTGGAAGTGTTGTAAAAATTACAACACATAAAAATATAATTGAAGCGCAAATTAAGGAAGTAAAAGAAAGGAGCAAAGATGGCTGAAAAAATGAGTTTAAACCAAAAAATCGAGAAGCTTGATACCGAAGTAGAGTGGTTTTATTCGGATGATTTTAAATTGGACGAGGCCACCACGAAATATAAGGACGCAGTTGAACTTGCTAAGGAAATTGAAAAGGATTTGTCAGAATTAAAGAATGAAATCGAGGTCTTGGCGGAAGATTTTAGTAAATAATCAATATGTGATATAATAGGCTTATGGATAGTCAAGGAATACCTCCAGTTCAACCAGCCCAGTCGGCGCAACCAGGGCAGTTTTATGCTGGCCCGAATGGAATGCCAATGGTGCAACAGGTAGCAGCTCCGCCTGAAGAAAAGAAGGATGTGGCAGGACTAATTAAAACAATTGTTATTATTATTGTTTCTTTGATTGCAGTGACTTTTATTGGGTTATTTATTTGGATGTTTATACAGTTTAAGGATGTACAGACTGATGTTCAGGGGCAAATTGATGTTGCAGTAGCGGCCGCGAAAGATGAACAATGGGAAGAGGACCACGATGAATTTACCGAACTGGAGAAATATCCGTTTAAAACATTTTCTGGTCCGGCCGATTATGGTCAGTTGGCTTTTGAATATCCAAAAACTTGGAGCGTATATGTCGCTGCCGCTGCGACAAAAGGCGGTGATTTTAATGCCTACTTTAATCCAATTCAAGTAGATGCTGTAGGGAAAGAGACGATTAACGCTTTGAGAGTGACGATTCTGGAGAAAAGTTTTGATGATGTGACAGCGGATTATCAGAAAAAAATGGATAGAAAAGATTCAGGGCTTACAATGGAGTCTGTGGTAATTGGCAAGAAGGCGGATGTAACTGCGAATCGTTATAGCGGAAGAATTCCAGATACAGAATTATCAGGGTTTATTGTGATATTTAAGATAAGAGATAAGACTGCGATATTGCAGACCGATTCGGTTTTGTTCCAGGCTGATTTCGATAAACTATTAGGCACTGTTGAATTTAACGCTTAAGGTTTGTCCTACATTTATTAGTGATATAATAAAAATATGGAGAGCGAGGTAGACGGGATTTTGGTGGCGGCGCATGAGTTGAAGGCTCCGCTTGCAGTTTTGAGACAACTAGCTTTGTCGCTCGACGATATGGATGTAGCGAATGAAAGTATTCGCACAGAGATGGTAAATGTATCTGATCGCGCAATAAAACAAGTCAATGATCTTGTAAAAATCCGACGCCTTGAGGACGGATTGTTTGATATGGAACCTGTGGCTGTGCGTGCAGTTTGTGATGATGTTTCGAAAGAGTTAAATTATTTGTTTTTACACAACAGAAGAGATTTGTTTATTCATTATTCTAATCGAACGAGGCTCGTGACCGCAAACCGTGAACTACTTTTTAGTGTGATTTATAATTTTCTTTTGAATGCAATTCATTATTCCGGTGAGGATACGAGGGCTGAACTAATAGTGAGAGACCGTGGGGAAAAAGTACAGGTGGTGGTACGAGATTTTGGTCCGACATTACCAATTGATGTTTGGCGCGAGATGAAAAGAGGTTGGATTAATAAACCAACCTCGATTGCGATGCGCCCGGGTTCTTCGGGATTAGGCCTTTATATAGCCTCTAAGTTTTCACGCTATATGAATGCAGAGGTTGGTGCGGTGCGCCACCGTGATGGTACGAGTTTTTATGTGGAGCTTCCGATGTCTAAACAGGCGAGTTTGTTTGCATGATTTTTGTAATTGAAGATGATAAAACTATGGCAGGATGTGTGGGACGAGCCACGAAAAAAGATTATGTGATTTTTGACAATGCGATTGATGCGATGTCTGCAATAATTGACGGAGAATTACCTAGTTTAATTTTTTTGGATATCATGTTGGCTGGTCCAGATGGCTTTACTTTTTTAAACGAAATGGTTTCTTATATGGATACTGCGAGGATTCCGACAGTGATTTTTTCGTCATTAAATTTTGAAGATAAAGATTTTTCGGAATATGGTGTGGTGGGCGTATTAAATAAAGACAATATGTTGCCGGAGGATATAAGGGATTATGCCGAGAAGTATGCCTAAAAATGATTATCGTACATTCGGATATGTGCTTCGACGTACTAATTATGGCGAAGCTGATCGAATTTTGAATATTATTACGCCACAAGGAAAAATTGCGGCAATTGCGAGGGCGGCTAGAAAGGAAAAATCAAAACTAGCTGGTGGGATTGAAATGTTTTCGTTGGTAGAATTAAATATTCATCAGGGAAAATCGGAGCTTGCAATTATTACGGGTTCAAAAATGGTAAAGTTTTATAAGAATATACTCAAAGATTACAATCGCGTTGAGCTTGCTGGGCGGTTTTTGAAATGGATAAATAAGGCTGCGGATGGTGCAGATAGCGAAGATTATTATAGTATTCTTAAGCAAAGCCTAGAAGCACTTGATGGAGGTTATGATCTTGAATTAATTGAAAGTTGGTTCTGGCTAAACTTATGTAGGTCGATGGGGGAGGAAATGAACTTGTATCGTGACAATAAAGGTCAAAAGTTGTTGTCGGAATCGCGATATACATGGGATGTTGGCGAATCGGCATTTTTGCAGAGCGAACATGGCGAGTATGGCGTGAATGAGATTAAAATGTTGAGGTTGATGGTAACTACGAGTTTAAAGACAGTGGGAAGAGTAAAGGTCGATTCGGATTTATTGGGTAAGGTGTTGGGGCTATCTAGAGTAGTCGCTAAGGTCTGATTTGTGATATAATTAGGCAAATAACAAGGAGATAAAATGGCAGATTTTAATAAAATCTTGGAACCGGGGGATTATGAAAATGGTGAATTAAATGTGGTAATTGAGATTCCGACTGGCTCTAATCATAAAATTGAATGGGACAGAGAACATGCATGTTTTATGCTAGACAGAGTTGAGCCGATGGCGTTCGCTAAACCATGCAACTATGGTTTTATTCCGCAAACTTTAGATGAAGATGGTGATGAGCTAGATGTGCTGATGATTACTGATCAGCCATTGACGACTGGTATTTGGATGAAGGCAAAAATTCTTGGCGTGATGAAGTTTGTAGATGACGGCGAAGTGGATGACAAGATTATTTGTGTCCCAGAAGACGACCGCAATAATGGCGACGTTTATAAAACATTGGAAGATTTGCCGAAACAGACGTTGAAGCAGATTGAGCATCATTTCAATCATTATAAAGATTTGAAGAAACCAGGAACGACTGAGGTAAAAGCTTTTGAAGGTTTGGATTCTGCAAAGGAAGTAATTGCGGCTGCAATCAAAAGATTTAAATAAAGATATAAAAAATACCCGCCAGGATAGGCGGGTATTTTTGTTGAGTGGTTTTTATTGGTTTTCTTCTACGATGGCTTCTTCTGTATCTTCTTCTACTATTGTTTCTTCAATGTTTGTCTCTTCTGTTGATGCTTCGTTTTGAGCTTGTTCTGATAATTCGACTTGTTGTTTGACGTCAGAAGCTGTAAGCCCTTCATATTCGGATTCGTTAGCCTCTAGGATGACATATATACCACTTAAAGAGACACTTTTGTAGCTGTTGCCGGCGTTGGCTTTGATGGTCTCGTAGGCATTTTTGGCGGCAGTTTCGTCAACGTATTCATAAAAGGCTTTGGCGCCAGTGATTTTGTCGCCGGAGTAATAATAAACTATGTGATCTTTGATTGGCACGGAACCATCTGATTCGGTATCGCCATATTCATTATTGATGTCGTATTTTGTACCATCCGAAACGAAATAGGAATCATTAATAGTGCCGTTCCCGGCTGCGAATACTACAGCTAAAATAATGGCTGCGATAACAACGGCTGCAATGCACCCACCGATAATGACGTTCTTATTATTCTTCTTTTTGTTAGCCATTTAATACTCCTTTATTATATTGGTATTATTTTACCATAAGAGTTATAAATCGGCAATGTTGACGCGGGTTTGTTCGGTGGTATCGCGATCGCGAACGGTGACGGTGTCGTCGTTTAAGGTATCAAAATCAATGACAACGCATTTCGGCGTACCGATTTCATCTTGTTTGCGATAGCGTTTGCCGATGTTGCCGGAATCATCCCAAGTGACGTAAGTGTATTTTTGGCGTAGTTTGGTGTAAACCTCTCTTGCCTTGGTAACTAGTTCTGGTTTGTTCTTTAAGAGTGGGGAAACACAGAATTTGTAGGGTGCTAAGCTTTCTGGAAGTTTTAGCACAATACGAGTCTCGGATTTGCCTTCGACTGGTTCTTCGGTGTAAGTGTTAGATAGAATAGCCAGGAATAGACGTTCGACTCCGATTGACGGCTCGATAACATGAGGTATGAATGCCTCGCCAGTATTTTTGTCGCGATATTCCATAGATTTGCCAGATTCACGTTCGATATTCTTAAGGTCGAAATCGGTGCGATAGGCGAGTCCCATGAGCTCTTCCTCGCCGTTTAGATAATCAAACATAAAATCGATGGTACGTTTGGAATAATGAGCGCGATCTTCGGCGGGCACTTCTAGCTCGTGAATTTTGTTTGGATCTAGTCCCATGTTGTTTTCTAGGAATGTGTGTTGAGCTTGGCGCATAAGTTCGAAGTTTTCCTCCCATGTATCTGGGTGGACGAAGTATTCAATTTCCATTTGCAAGCATTCACGATCGCGCAGGATGAAATCGCGGGGACTAATTTCGTTTCGAAATGCTTTGCCTTGCTGGGCGATTCCAAAAGGAATGTCTGGGTAAATTGTGTCAACTACATTTTTGTAGTTTGTGAAGATGCCTTGAGCTGTTTCGGGACGGAGGTAGGTAGTGGATTTTTCGGCAAGTTCTTGGTTTTCTTTGGTGTCTTCTGGTAGGACTGCGCCAACATGGGTAGAGAACATCATATTGAATTTACGGATTGGTCCCCAGTTTTCTTTGCCGCAGACTGGACATTTGGTGTGAGTCTCGAGGAATTCTTCTGTAGTGACGGACTCAGTGATGCCGTCAGCGATTTTGTCGGCACGAAAACGAGATTTACATTCTTTGCATTCGACTAATGGGTCGGCAAAAGTGGCAGTGTGACCGGAAGCTATCCAAGTTTTTTGGTTCATAATGATGGCTGCGTCGACACCATAAATATCTTCGCGGTTTTCAACAAAAAATTTCCACCATGCGTTCATAATGTTTCTTTTTAGCATGACGCCGAGGGGGCCATAATCCCAAGTACCAGCCATGCCGCCGTAAACATCGGAGCCAGGAAAAATAAAACCACGACGCTTACATAAACTTACGATATCTTCTAATTTACTCATGAGACTATTATACCATAAATAATTCTGGCTCACCTGCGGACATTCAAAAAATCCAAAGCAAGCTTTGGATTTTTATTCATGTCCTTGGTGAGTCGGGAGGGGCTCGAACCCTCGACACCGGGCTTAAAAGGCCCGTGCTCTAACCTGCTGAGCTACCGACCCAGATTGTTAATGGTGGGCGTTTGCGAGAGTCGATTCAAAGAACGACTCTTGCTTTTTGCGCACTGTAAGTGTGGTGGGCGATACAGGAGTCGAACCTGTGACCTCGTCTACGTCAAAGACGCGCTCTAGCCAACTGAGCTAACCGCCCGCCTAAAGATGCTAAGCATCTAAATTGGTGGCGCCGACTGGACTTGAACCAGTGACACAAGGCTCTTCAGGCCTCTGCTCTACCAACTGAGCTACAGCGCCCTATGCTTAATTGTACCAGATTTGTGCTATAATGTAAATATGACAAAAGTTAATACTTCACCAATCTCTGGGACGCAAGAATTGTTGCCGGAGAAGCAAGCTATTTTTAATAGTTTAAGAGAAAAGATAAACAATATATATAATAAGCATGGTTATGTTAATATTGAGACTCCTTCAATTGAAAGGACGGAAATACTTTTAGCGAAGGCTGGCGGCGAGACGGAGAAGCAAATTTATAAAGTTGTGAAGACGACCGAAGTAGAGGAAAACGCGAGCCAGGCACTTCGTTTTGACCATACGGTGCCGTTGGCGCGCTATGTGGTGCAGCATGAGAATGATTTATCTTTTCCTTTTAAGGTGGCTCAGGATGGAATAAACTTTCGTGGTGAAAGAGCGCAAAAAGGGCGTTTCCGTGAATTCTATCAATGCGATATTGATGTGATTGGACGCGAATCTTTACCGATTGCGTATGATGCAGATGTGATTGAGACTTTATTTGATACATTTCGTACTTTTGAATTAAAGACTGATGTTCTAGCGCGGGTTAGTAACCGTAAAATATTGTCGGGACTACTTGAGGCGATGGAGCTTGCTGAGCAATCGCAAGAAATCTATGGTATTATCGATCATGCTGAAAAAGTTACACCGGAACAAACAAAAGTTGCTTTCGAGGAGGCTGGCCTGGACAAAGCACAAGTAAAAAAGCTTCTAGGTTTTATTGAATTACATGGTGATAGAGCGACTGTGGTTAAAGAATTAAATAATTTAGAAATCGATAACGAAAAATTTCTTGCTGGCGTAACGGAATTAGACCAGGTTTTGTATTTATTAGAGAGTATGGGACTAGATGAAGAAATAGAAGCGGACATGAAGATTGTACGCGGATTAGACTATTATACGGGTACGGTGTTTGAATTTGTTTTACCAGAATATAAAAATATTGGTTCTGTCTGCGGTGGTGGCCGTTACGAAAACTTGGCAAGCAATTTTAGTGCTAAGACTTTTCCGGGAGTTGGTGGTTCGATTGGTCTTACGCGATTGTTTTATGTTTTGACTGAGGAAAAGTTGATTGAATTTGACGGGAACCATCTGTTGGATTATGCAATAATACCGGTTTCGGAACACGAATTTGACGAAGCGTTAAATGTTGCGAAAAAATTGCGAGAAAAAGATTATGGCGTAACGGTGGTTTTGACTGATAAGAAATTGGGAGATAAAATGACTTACGCTACGAAAGTTGCAAAAAATGGAATCGTGATTGGTGAATCCGAAATTGGCGCTACTACTTTGAATGTAAAAAACTTTGAGACAGGTAAAACTTCGGACTTGAATATTGAAGCCGTTTCTAACCCAGAAGACTTTTGGGCTGATTAGGAAATAAAATGAAAATCGGAGTGTTTGATTCTGGTAGGGGTGGCACGACTGTGCTTGAGGCGATTAAAGAATTGTTGCCAGAGAATGAATACTATTATATTGCGGATTCAAAAAACTGTCCTTATGGTGAAAAAACTGATGATGAATTGATGAGAATAGTAAGAAATAATGTTGACGAGTTGAAAGAATGGGGTGCTGAAATAGTTGTAATTGCCTGCAATACGGCGACTACAAAATGTATTGAAATGCTTCGCGAGTTGTATCCGGAATTAAAATTTGTAGGTACGGAGCCGGCTATAAAATTGGCTACTAAATCTGATGCGAAGAATATTTTAGTGATGGCGACGCCAGGAACGGTGCATTCTGAGCGTATGATGAGCTTATTAAAAGAGAACCAAAAAGAAGGACAGGAAGTTGAATTATTGGCTTGCTCAGGATTGGCTGATGCTATAGAAGAGGAGAAGGAGATTGATAAAGTTTTGGCTAGTCTGTTGGAGAGTGTTCGGCAGCCAGACTTGGTAGTGTTAGGTTGTACTCATTACTCTTTGATCAAAGAAAAAATTCAAAACTATTTTCCTCGGGCTACCTTGATTGATGGTAATGAAGGGGTGGCAAGACGAGTGGCTGAATTAGTCAAAAATCCCCTCTAGTTAGAGGGGATTTTTAAATATGTAAAGATTATTTTTTCTTTGCTTCTGCAATGTCTCTGGTATTGCGCCAGATCATGATGAACATCATGGTCATTTCATAAGCCAAGCGTACCGCAATTGGTCCAAGGATGAGGCAGAAGAAGAAGGAAAGAACGCCTGCTCCGCCCAATGCCAAGAATGAGAACGAAATGAGGATGACGAAAATAGTTGCTATGTAGTAAACAACTTTTAGAATTGGCTCAATCCACATAATTTTGAAGCTCAAGAAATCTTTGAGCCATTTACCGAATTTGCCTTTTGGTTCGCTTTTGGCTTTGACGAACAAGAAATAAACTAAAATGCCGCCAACGATAGCGAGAATAAGAGCAATGATTGCCCAAATGCTGGCTCCGGCCAATGCATCGGTTGATGGGCCGCTACTGTAACCATAGCTACTACCACTATTTAGTAGTTGATATACGTCAGAATCTGACATAGTGTACACTCCTTTTATTAATTAGTTTTATTTTATCATATGACAAATTGCTTTGTAAATAGTTTTTGAGAAAAATACTTATGTTTGAGATGGGATAAAAATTCTTGTATAATATATATTATGAATAGAGTTCCTTTGGCAGAAAGAATGAGGCCGACTAAATTATCTGAAGTAGTGGGGCAAGATGAAGTAATTGGTGATGGTAAGATTTTGACGGAAATTGTGAGAAAAGGAGAGCCGGTTAATTTGATTTTTTGGGGGCCACCCGGGACTGGTAAAACAACGCTTGCCCGAATATTGGCAAAAGAATTTAAGGCAGATTTTGTAGAAATGTCGGCCGTGACGGCCGGTAAAAAAGATGTGGAAGAAGTAGTAAAGCGTGCAAAGATGAACTGGAATTTAAAAACTCGGACGCTTTTGTTTGTAGATGAAATTCACCGTTTTAATAAAGCGCAGCAAGATGCTTTTTTGCCACATGTGGAGTCTGGGTTGATTACGCTAATTGGTGCGACGACCGAAAATCCATCATTTGAAGTGATTTCGCCGCTTTTATCACGCTCGCGCGTGGTGGTGATTGCTCCGCTTTCTAAAGAGGCAATCTTGAAAGTTTTAAGGCGCGCTATAAAAGTTGAGAAAGCCGAAAAAAGGGTTAGTAAAAAGGCATTAGATTTGATTACAGAGCTTTCGGGTGGAGATGCGAGGAGTGCGTTGGGTGATTTGGAGTTGGCTTTGTCGCTTTCTGAAAAAGTAGATGAGGATGTAGTTTTGGAAGCGGCAGGTAAGAAAATGCCGGGTTACGACAAGAAAGGCGACAAGCATTACGATACGATTTCGGCATTTATTAAATCGATGAGGGGTTCGGACGTTGACGCAACTTTGTATTATTTAGCACGGATGGTGGAGGCGGGTGAAGATCCGAAGTTTATTGCGCGAAGAATGGTGATTTTTGCTTCAGAAGATATCGGTTTGGCTGGAAATGGTGCGCTAAGCCTTGCGACGGCATGTTTTCAGGCTGTAGAAAGAGTAGGGATGCCGGAGTCAGGGTTGATATTGGCGCATACTGCAGTAGCACTAGCTAAGTCTAAAAAGTCTAGAGCGACGACTGATGCTTGGTATAAAGCTCTTGATTTGGCGCGAAAAACTCGAGGCGAGCCGGTGCCGGTATGGCTCAGGAATGCGCCGACTAAACTAATGAAAGATTTGGGCTATGGTAAAGGTCAAAAATGGGAGGCGGGGTTTCATTTGGACAAAAACTATTTGCCAGATAGCATAAAAGACACTAAGATATGTAATTAAGTTGTATTTTTAGGGCGGTCTCCAAAATCAAAAAAGTAAAGACACAAGGTCGTTGACTTTTTTGATTTTTCCGGGATATTGCCCTAAAAATGCAACTTAATTACGTACCTAACTCTCTAGGCCGGCTTGGAAATACATTTGGACGTATTCCCAACCCCAGCCTAGATCGAAGCCGGAGCTGGTGTAATTGTTGAATTTGAAGTATGGCATGCCATGCGCGAGCTTGACGGTTTTGGCGGCGTTAGTTTTGATTTCATCAAGAGTCTCATCATTATTGACACAGTTTTTAAATGATTCGCCGAGGCCAACTTGTTTACCAATATTAATCCAATAATCCTTGCCAAGTTTGCTCATGCTATTGACGGCGGATTTGCCTGATTCTTTGAAATAATCATTCCAAATTGTAGTGATAGCCTTGTTGTAGTAGTCCCAGAATTTGCCTTCCTTTTTGGCGCAGTAAGCGCCTTCGGCGGAATAGCGGGAATTAATAGGGTTGGACTCACCATATTCATAAAGAAAGTCAGACAGGCGCACTTCGAAAAGGATGTCGTTTTCTTCGATGTATTTTTGGAAGGCTTCTTCGTTTTCGACGATGGCGTTTTCGAAAGCAATACAGTATGGACAAACCAGATCAGAATAGACGATGAAATAATTTTTGGCGTCGAGTTTGCCTATAGTCGTGTCGACGTCCCAGACTTTTTCGGCATTACTTGGTTTAGTAGTAGTAGTAACAACAATAGCAGCGATAATAATCGCGATAACGGCAATGATGCCAAATATTCTTAAGAATTTGCTCACTTTTTGCTCCTTTTCTCTGCTGTAGATTTTTTAGCGAGATATCTTTCGTTAACTATTATAACATAGGTCTCTTCGCCAAGGCGTTTTAGAGCAAAAATCGCGATTAAGATGGCAAGCCACGTGACAACCATAGATATTGTGCTAGCAATTGCCATGCCGCCGGTAGAGAAGATTGCGGCGATGAGAGGAGTTAGAAGAGTGGTGCCGCAGGTCGGACAGCCGGCGCCGAGTGCAATTAATCCGGTGATGATACCCGCTTTTTCGAGATTGGCGGAATTTTGATCTTTTTTCTTTTTCCAGAGTAAGACGATTAGGCCGATGAGGATGCCCTGTAAGATGGCGATTAGAAAAATCGGGAGCCAATCTAAGAAGGGCTGTCCTATGCCGAAAATGGCGAGGAAACTGTCACCTAGTATTTGGAGATTAGCAGGAAAGCCGAGGGCACCCATTAGTTCGAATTTTGAAGTGCCGCTAGAAAGTAGATTCATCAGCATACCAAAAAAGATAAAGGTAGGGATAAAGCCGTACCAAAAACGTTTTTCACGAGTAGCTAGTAAAATACCTTTGCCAGCCAAAACGAACTCGTCGCACCATTTCCTCCAATTCATATATATAAGTATAGCACACAATAATGCGAAAAAGCATAACTATATTAGGACATTATTCTGTCGTCTGTCAACTTACTTTTGTTCGGTTTTTTAGAATTATCCCTGTTGTTTTTGAAAAATATGAAATATATTACACCATAAAGAATTTGAAAAAACAAGATTGACAACAATAGAGCCTATGCTAAAATGAAGGTAGGTTCGGACCTGATCCAACGTTGAAAGAGGCCTGAACCGGGAGAGTGTTAAAGGGTGGAGAAGTTGTTTTGACTAGATTGTTGTTGAAACCCACCTAGGAATTAGCTTATAAAAATCCGTATTGTTGTGCGGGTTTTTATTTTATTTGTTGTGTGATATATTTTTAGTATGAATGAGACTTTTGGCCAATCTGTTGCACACGATCAAAATGGCTTAGAAGGTGATTCTTGGAGTAAAATGTCTGAAGAAGTTGATTTAGACAGAACGCTTTCCGCGGAATATCGTTCTTATGCTCAAACCTTGTTAGATAGGTCAAATGAGATGACGCAAGAAGAACAAGCAGAGTTCCCAGCTGATTGGCGGGTAAAACTCTCTGCAATATCTGACCTTTCTCCTGAAACGAGTGGTTTTGATATAAGGTCTGCATATCGTGAAGTTCAAAATGCTTGGGAGGAAACTTCTATGATTAATACTGTGCTTCGTGATACTGAATATCGTGGCGTTGGTGAAATAAAAGTAATTGATGCGAGAAATAATTTAACGGCTGAAGAGATTTTTGATAATCTTCGGCCTGAGCAACGCGCTAGATATGATATTGATTATATTCGGTCGCGTCTAGAAACGGAAGCCGTAGAACATAGAACTGAGTTTACTAAATTTTTAGATGTTTTTGACGGACGATTGAAACGTGGTCGGATTTGTCCTGCTCCTGAATATTCACCATTTGCATTAATGAACACAGAGCAAAAAGACGGTTCGATTAGAATTGATCCAGAATTTGTCGAGGATATTCGTCAAATGCGCGAAGCAGGTATAGAAGATATTAATCTTGTGGCTAGTTTTGCCACAAGAAACGAAGACGGTGATACCGATATGAGCTTGCCTGACCCAGAAAGATATTGTGAAATGATAGAATCATTAATTGAGAGTGCTGGCGAAAAAGGTCTTACCATATCTATTGGAAACGAAACTAACGAAACTATGACTAGTAATCCTGGCGGTCTTGATGATTTGACTGATTTGGCTGTAAGTAAAGAAATTCCTCCTGAAGAATATGGGGTTTTTTATCGACAGATAGCGATTAGATTAAAATCGAAATATCCAGATGTAAAACTATGTCCTGCCGGAACAACATTCTTGGCGCCAAATTATACTGAACGTGTCCTTCAAAGCATTTATCCGGATGGAAATATAGAGTCAAAATTGGTTGATCGAATAGATTTTCATCCATACCGGAGTGAAGTAGATGAGCCGGCTGTGGCGGGTACCGAAGCGAAATATGGAGATGTTTCTGGAAGAGAAAATTGGTCTTATGACGATTATGAAAATGAACTTCTGGATATATCAAAGCGATATGGCGCAGAATTGATTATAGGTGAAGTACAGTTTGGTGGCGGTGATAGTCCAGGGGCAACATTTTCTGCGCACAAGAAACTTGAGCAAGCTTTAGAGTCGAGTACAGCTAAAGGTATTTCTTGTAATGTTTGGCCAAGAGTAGGATTACCGTTTTAGGAGTACTAACGGCTGTTATTTTTGTTAATGATGTGATATAATATAAGCATGAGACTTTCGAAAAGATTCGATATGGCTCTTGTTTTCGTGGCAGTTGTTTCGCTAGCATTGTTTTTTGGATGCTTTCTTAAGGTAAATTCTGCTGCTACTTTTGCTGAGGGCGAGACAGCAGTTGTTTCTGATACTAAGTTTGTGACTTTTTATGATGATGGTGAGAAGCTAACCGTAAAGACTGATGCTACGACGGTTGGTGAGGCGCTTAGTCGTGCTGAGATCGTGATAAATAAAGGTGATAAAGTTGAGCCGGGCTTGGAATCGGAGATTAATGCAGATAATTTCTTTATTAACATTTATCGAGCAAGGCCGGTGATTGTGCGTGATGGGGTGGTAGAAAAGTATTTGATGACGGCGAGTTATGATTATAGGACGATTGTGAATGACGCTGGAATGACAATTTATGATGGTGACGAAGTTGCGATGGTGACGAATCATAATTTCTTGGAGAATGGAGTTGCGAATGTATACGAAATAACTCGAAATGGTGGCAGAACCGTGACGGAGGAGGTCGAGATACCATTTGATGAGAAGACCGAAAAAGATGTGACGATGGCGCAGGGTACTACAGAGGTGAAGCAATTAGGTGAAGTTGGGACGAAGCGAATTAGCTACAATGTATTATATGTGGACGGGAAAGAGGTTTCTAGGGAGGTGATTTCGGAAGAAGTGGTACGCGAGCCGGTGACGAGGATTGTGGCGATTGGAGCGAAACCTTCGGTGCGTCCGGGGACGGAGACTTGTGCAGAATGGGTGCGTCAAGCGGGTGTGGCAGAAGCAGACGTGCCGGCAGCTCTAGAAATAATTTATAAAGAGAGTGGTTGTAGGTTTGACGCGAGAAATGCTTCTTCGGGGGCGTATGGTATTCCACAGGCGTTGCCTGGCAGTAAGATGGCTTCGGCTGGAGCAGACTGGGAAACTAACCCAGTAACGCAGATTCGATGGATGGCTGGTTATGTCCAGCGATATGGTGGTTGGTCTGGTGCGCTTAATTTCTGGTATTCGCATGGTTGGTACTAAAAAGTCTTTGGGTCAGCACTGGTTAAAAAATCGGGAAATTTTGGAAGAAATCGCAGAGTTAGCGGCTGATTTGGGCGCGTATGAAAACTCCGAAAAAACAGGGGTGTGCTTAGAAATTGGGCCGGGACTCGGGACTTTGACGTCTTCGCTTTTAAGGCGTTTTGATAAGGTAGTGGCTGTGGAGTATGATGAACGGTTGGCAGAGAATTTACCGAAATCTTTTCCCGGGAAGAACCTCGAGGTAATAAATGGAGATATTTTGGAGTTTGATTTTGGTAAGATGGCGCAGCCTTATGTGATAGCGGGTAATATCCCGTATTATATTACGAGCCCGATTATTGAGAAGGTGCTACTAGCAGAAAATCGTCCATCTAGAGTGGTACTGTTAGTGCAAAAAGAGGTAGCAGAGCGGATTTTGGCAGAAAAAGAGACGGGTTTGTCTCTATTTGTAAAGAACCGTGCAAAGGTGCTGGCGGGACCAGTGGTCGGGAAAGAGGAGTTTACACCACCGCCAAAAGTGGATAGCCAAGTAATTGTATTAGAGCCAAAAGAGCCTTTGGTAGGAGATGAGGTGTTTGAGTTGATTCGGAGAGGATTTGTAGCGTCGAGGAAGAAATTGATACATAATTTAGCGGGATTGAAATCAAAGAGTGAGCTGATGAGGATATTTGAGGAATATGGATTGGATGTAGATGCTAGGCCAGGAGATTTGAAGTTAGAGGATTGGGCAAAATTATATAAGAAATTATACTAATTTTATTCTTTTTATGCTAAAATAAACCTATATGAAGCGAGGTTTTTAATGAAAATAAATATGGGAGCTACGTTTAGCATTGCTATTTCTTCTATTTTTTGCCTCTCCCTTATCACCCTCTTAATCTCTTCCATCATCAATCTCTCTCATCCACTAGCCTCTGCGGCAGAGATCTCTGCCTCCACTTCAGTTAATGCCACAGTATCAGTGCTTGAAGCTTGTACAATGAATAGTGGATCAACCACAGATACCCCTCATTCTGCTTCAATTCCAGCAGGCACTAATAAATCAGATATAGGACAAACTACATTTAAAGTAGTATGTAATGATGCTGAAGGATTCTCAGTC
>JAZRJZ010000013.1:0-13864 GCA_045646085.1 Candidatus Nanosyncoccus sp. | reverse complement strand
AGGATGCGAGGTGATGTCTGATATACCAGATAAACAAATAAAAAGACTGCGGAGTCTGCTGAGTGAGGCAGAAACTAATTTGTCTGCAGCAAAGGAATTATTAATTTCGATTTTGGGCGATGGCGAAACTATCGAAGCTCCACGCGAGACGATTGTTTCTGGACCAGAAGGAAAGGTTATTGAAGGAATCTTCGACGGCCAAATTATGATTGGGCCTGACGGCAAGAATTATCCTGTGCCAGCCAATTACGCTTCTAAGTCTAAGTTGGTCGAGGGTGACATTATGAAGCTCACCATCACAGAAGATGGCAGATTCCTTTACAAGCAGATTGGTCCGGTTGAGCGCAAGAATGTGATTGGTACGCTTACTCACCATGATGACAAATATTTTGTAGAAGTTTCTGGTAAAGAATACCAAATCCTCTACGCTTCGGTGACTTATTTCCATTTGCGTGAGGGGACTCAGGTTTCGGTCACAATCCCGGCTAATAATGACGACGCTTCTTGGGCTGCGGTAGAAGCTGCTCTTTAGACTTATCTAGAATATGCTATGAATTAAACTGGAAATGAACTCCAGTTTAATTTTTGATGTATAATAGATATCAAGATGAAGAGTTTATACAGAAGGTACAGACCGCTAGGTCTATCTGACGTGGTTGGACAAGATCAAGTGATAAAACCGCTTACAAAATCCCTTGAAACCGGAAAGATTAGCCACGCATATTTGTTTATTGGTCCTAGAGGGACCGGTAAGACGTCTGTAGCTAGAATTTTTGCGCATGCAGTAAACGGATTTCCTTATGAGATTGAGGATGATTATGTAGATATCATTGAAATCGATGGGGCGTCAAACCGCGGTATCGATAATATCCGTGAACTGCGCGAGAAGGCCGCAATTGCGCCCACAGAAGGGAAGTACAAGATTTATATTATCGATGAAGTCCACATGCTAACTAACGAAGCTTTTAATGCGCTCCTAAAGACTCTCGAAGAGCCTCCTCAGCATGTGATCTTTATTATGGCGACCACTGACGCATACAAAGTTCCCGTTACAATTACTTCTCGTGCGCAAACTTTTACTTTTACGCTGGCCGATGCTAATACTATGCTAGAGTTTTTGAAAGATGTAGCAAAACAAGAAAAAATCAAAATCGATGAGGCGGCACTAAAAATTATCGTTGATAGAGGCGGTGGCTCTTTCCGCGATTCACTATCACTACTTGACCAAATCTCAACTTTGTCTGATAAACAAATTACCAAAGAAATGGTCGTTGACGCTTTGGGGCTTCCAAGTGATGAATTGATTTATGATTTATTGTCAAAATATACCGCGGGCGATATTATTGAAATCACCACTAGTCTAAAATCAATTTTGGGTTCTGGTATCAAACCAGAAACTTTGGCCGAGGAATTACTGAATTATATTATCAAAGAGCCAAAGCCAGAGCTGTTGCCACTTCTTGCTAAGCTACCGGAAATAAAATCTCCGTTCACTGAAGCGAAGTTGCTGATAGCTTTGATGCCGGATATACAAATAATTAATCGACCAGTAGTTACGACTTCTGATACTGCGACCCCTAAGAAGTCTACTTTTAAGTGGCAAAAATATCTTGAGACAATAGAACAATTAAATGATGTAGTTTTTTCGTATTTAAAGAAGTGCGAGCACGAACTACGCGGTGGACAACTAGAGTTATTCCCGAATAATAAAATTGCAAAAAATATCTTGGAGAGCAAAAACAATAAAAAAATCTTGGAGGATACTTTTGGCGGAAAAGTGACAATAGCTGAGCTGGGTAAAAAACCAACGAACTACGTAAAAGATACATTTGTGGATAAAATTTCTGATATAATGGGAGGAGAGGTAAAAAAAGATGGAGGAGAAAACCCGTTCGACTAATGGCAAGGTGCCACCGCAGGATATTGTAGCGGAAAAGTCTTTGCTCGGCGCAATAATGCTGTCTGACGACGCATTACCTGAGATTTTGACGATTATAAAAGCAGACGATTTTTATGAAAAACGTCATGAGATAATTTTCCGAGCAATGTCTGATTTATACGATTCTCATAAACCGATAGATCTACTTACGCTGACTACTAAATTAAAAGCTGAAAAAAGGCTAAAAGATGTTGGTGGCGGAGCATACCTCACGGAATTATCAAATTTTGTACCTGCAGCAGCGCACGCTAAAGCATATGCAGAGATCGTCGAACAAACTTCATTACGGCGAAAACTAATTAGAGCCGGTACCAATATCGCTGAAAAAGCTTTTGAAGATAATGCGGACGTAAATAGTCTGATTGGTGCAGCTGAGCAGGAATTGTTTGATGTTTCGAACAAGATTGTGCATAGCGACTATGTGCCGATGAACGAACTACTAGCTGGAGCCTTGGAGCGTATCGCGGAACTCAGAAAAAACAAGGGAGCTCTACGCGGGCTTAAGACTGGCTTTGCGGACCTAGACAAGAAAACGGCTGGATTTCAAAAAGGAGATTTAGTGGTAGTCGGCGCGCGTCCAGCGATGGGTAAAACCACTTTTGCGCAGAATATTGCATATAATATTGCCAGTATTAACAAGCGTGGTGTATTGTTCTTCTCGATGGAGATGTCGAAGAATGAAATCGTAGAGCGCATGATTTCTGATGTTGCCAATGTTAACAACTGGAATATCCGCACCGGCAATCTTAGCGATGAAGAGTTTTCACGCATCACCGATGCGGCAGACGAAATCGACTCATTACCACTATATATCGATGATACTAGCTCGATGACGGTGGCCGAACTTCGCAACAAGGCTAGACGAGCCGCGCATGATCATGATATAGGTATTATAATTCTAGATTACTTGCAGCTAATTGCTGGTTCTGATAGATATTCTGGTAACCGTGTCCAGGAACTGACGGAAATTTCGCGTGGACTTAAGATTTTGGCGCGCGAACTAGATATTCCCGTAGTAGCTCTTGCACAATTGTCGCGTACTGTGACCGGCAGGGAAGATCCACGTCCAGTACTATCTGATATTCGCGATTCTGGTTCTATTGAGCAAGATGCTGACCTCGTAATGTTCCTTCACCGCGTTGATTATTACAAAAAGAAAGACGAAGAAGATACAAATATTACAGAGTTAATCTTGCGCAAGCATCGTCATGGCGCAATTGGTACAGTAGAACTTTACTTTGACGGCGAAAAATCACGATTTATGTCACTCGACAAAACCCGGGATTAGATGCTATAATACTTATGTGAAGAAAATTATTATTTCTAAACTTTTTTTGTACCGATATCGGTTCGTAATCGGTTATTGTTTACTTGGCGTTGCATATGTAGTATTACTCTTAACTCTGCCACTAATTGCAGGCACTGGTCTTTCTGAGGCGGAAATCGAATCCGCTACTAGCTCTTATTATCTTGGCAAAACCGGAATCTTAAACGGCGATTTGGTGGATTTGCCTTACCGTGTATTGCAAAAGTTTTCAATTGTCTTGTTTGGCTTATCAGCATATACTATTAAACTACCAAGCATAATAATGGGTATTATTCTGGGGCTACTGCTAATTCTACTCTTGAACCGTTGGTTCAAGAATAATGTTTCATTATTAGCACTTTGTCTAGTGGTACTCTCCACGCCATTCTTATTCTTGGCAGGCTCGGGTACGCCACTGATCATGTTAGTTTTTTGGCCAACACTTTTGCTCTGGCTTGGTTCTAAAATCCAGGGCGAGAAGCGCCCAAAGCCATCGTATTGTTTCTTATTTGCGGTTGCTATGTTGCTTTCGATTTTCACGCCATACATGGCTTATTTCGCGATATTCTGCGTAATGTTTGTATTGTTCCAACCGCATCTTCGTTTTGTCGTAAAAAACCTGCCGAAACTTCCTTTGGCTTTGGTTTGTTTAGTTTTGATAGGTGGTTTTACGATACTTGGCATCAATATTTATCACCATCCTGCCACGATTATGGAATTACTTTTTGCTGAGAATTTCCAGCTTGGAGATTTCTTTGGCAATATCGCCGCTGGTTTGTCACCTGTATTTTCTTGGCATAATAGTCTAGAAAGTGTATTTTTGTCACCACTGCTTAGCTTGCCGCTCTTTGCGTTGGCTTTGATTGGCTTGTTTTCTACTACAAAGGGCTTCTTTGCATCGAGGAATTCTATTGCTACTATTTTGTTAATCTTTTGCTTGGTCATTACGGGGTTCAATCCAGATGCCGTAATATTCTTTATCTTGCCATTTTCTATTTTGATTGCGCATGGTATTAAATACTTGCTTGAAAAATGGTATGGTCTGTTCCCGGAAAATCCATATGCGCGTATTTCGGCTTTGCTTCCGCTCACAATTCTATTTGCCTTTATCATTATACCTGGGCTTTTACAATATATTAATGGTTATCGATACAATCCACTAGTTGTAAACGAATTTAATTATAATCTAAATATTATTAAGCAAAACCTCACAAATGAAACTCTACTAGTAAAGGATCACTATGATTTTTACAAGATTTTGGAGAATAAAACTGAAATAAAAGTTGTCGATAATCTTGATGGCGTTGAAGGGAATATCGCTTCACTTGGTCAGCTAGAAACTTTACCCACAAACTATGCCTTGAATAGAATTATTACCTCACCGCTCAGGGAAAATTCTGATATAATATATCTATATATGCCCAAAATACAAGAAATAGAGGAAGGAGAGTAAAATGGGACAGACAATGGACCAAATGAAACTATTAAATCAATTGCGCAAGGCGCAAAAGGAATTGAAAAACGAAATTGTAGAAGTTGAAGCTGGTGACGGTGCTGTTGTAGTACAGATAAATGGCGAATTGAAAGTTAAAAAAGTAAAGCTCGATCCTGAAAAGATTGATTTTAATGATATGCGCGAACTTGAGCGTTGGATTGAAAACTGTATGAGGGATGGTTTTGCGAAAGCACAAGAAATTGCAACTGACAAAATGAAGCCTTTGATGGGCGGTCTCGGCAACCTCGGCATCGGCGGAATGTAAAATGCTGCCAAGCGCTTTGTCGAATGTAATTGAGGCTTTAGGTAGGTTGCCTGGAGTCGGGCCACGTACTGCGGAACGTTACGCTTATTATCTTTTTCGAACTAATGAAAAGGTGGCAGATAATATCGCAGACGCATTATCTAATCTTCATGCGGGCGTAAAGTCTTGTCCGGTTACTTTCGCACTGATTGATGCGGAAGATGAGGTTTCACCTTTTTATAGTGACCCGTCGAGAGATAAACAAGTAGTTTTGGTAGTGGAAGAGCCTCTAGATATTTATGCGATTGAGCAAACTAAAAATTATAAAGGGACTTATCACGTGCTGGGCGGTGCAATTTCGCCAATTGACGGCATTACGCCAGAACAACTACATGTCGGTGAATTAATAAAACGCGTAAACGACGATGACGTTAAGGAAGTTATTATCGCGACTAATCCGTCGGTCGAGGGTGAATCTACCGCATTATTACTAGAAAAATTACTCCATGAACAAAACCCAGAATTAAAACTCACGAGATTGGCGCGCGGTTTACCGCTTGGGGTTGACCTATCTTATGCGGATCAAATTACGCTAAGTGCAGCCCTTGAGAATAGGACGCAATTATAATTGCTCTAATGCTTTGAAATCTACTTTGGCAAGTTTTGTCTTGGGAAGTTCGGGAATGAAGCGGATTTCGCGAGGAATTTCGTATTTAGCAAGGTATTTTCTATAGATATTATTGAGCTCTTTTCTCGCAGAGCGTTCAGATGCGTCTGGGTTTAGTACGGCAAAGACGACAACTTTTTCGCCGCGTAGTTTGTCTTCACGGCCGACTACAGCGCAACTGTTGATTAACTTGCATTTCAGGGTGACATCTTCGATGTTGGCAGGATATATATTATAACCGTTGCTAATAATCATACGCTTGAGACGAGCGCGAAAATGCACAACACCACGTTCGTCTAGATAACCAATATCGCCAGTACGAAGGTATTTTTTGCCATTTACGACGATAAAGGCTTCGGTAGTTTCTTTTGGCTTGTTTAAGTATCCCTTCATTACACACAGACCTCGGACTAGGATTTCGCCGTCCTCGCCAGTTTTGGCGGGTTTTTTAGTCTTTAGGTCCATTATAATGACTTCGTTGTCTGGCAAGGCATAGCCAATGGCGTCTGGATCTTCGGCTACACTGCGTGGCGAAAAGATAAAGCCGCCGGATGCCTCAGTAAGACCATAGCCATTTTCGATAATTGCTTTGGAACCGTGAGCGGCTAAAAATTCATTGATTCTTTCTTTGTTCGACATGCTAATCATGTCGCCGCCCGATACTACGAATTTGACATCTTTTAAATCGTCTTTTCTGAATTTTAATTTAGTAAGATAATCAAAGACCGTAGGCACACCGACCAAAATATTGACTTTGTATTTCGTGATGTAGCTTTTGAATTTTTTGGGGTTAAATTGCGGAATCAAAAATGCCCTAGCACCAAAATACAGTGGCATATGAATACAACAGCCAAAGCCAAAAGCATGAAAGTTTGGTAGGAATGCCATGAAAGAGTATTCGGTCTTGAATAGTTCTGGCACCAAGTATTTAGCGCCGAGCGCCTGGGCGTTAAAGTTGAGATTGGTTAGAATAATTCCTTTTGGCTTACCGGTGGTGCCGCCAGAATACATAATGATAGCTTCGTCTTTGGCGTTGACTCTGGCGTGGGGATTGCCGATGTATTTGTTCGCTTTGCTCAGAAAACGATCCCACGTGATGACGTGCTGACTCTTTTTGATGTGGTTTTTGCGACCTTTAGTGAGTTTGTAAACTGCACGAACGACAATATCCATTGAGCGAGTAGGGGAAACAACTACTACTTGTTCGACATTAGTGTTCTTGATGATGGCTTCAACTTTGGGATAAGAAATATCGACGCAAAGCATAATTTTGGAGTTTGCTTGATTTAGATAATCTTCGATTTCTTTTTCCGAAGAAAGTGGATGCACCATGTTAGCAACTGCGCCAATTTCGTTGATAGCATAAAGCATGTAAATTGCTTCTGGGGTATTTGGCATACAGATCGTGATGCGGTCACCCTTGTCAGCGCCGATAGCCTTGAGGGCTGCAGCAACTTTGTTTATTCTCTTGATTAGCTCTTTATAAGTGATTTGTGAATCAAAATATTCTAAGGCGATATTATGTGGCCACTTACATGAAGCCTCGTAGATGGCGTCATATAGTCCTCCTTCAAAGTATTCGATGTTCTTGGGGAGCTTATCGATATAGCTATATTTGGCGCGCTCGAGACGCATATCAATCTTCTTCAGAGTATTTTTAATCTTCTTATAAATAAAATCTATAGGCATAGTTATATTTTACCATTTTTTAATCCTTTTGGTGTTATAATGGTAGATATGGATAAGAACTTCAGGGTACGGGTGATGGTCGGAATTGTGATGTTTATAGTGGCGGCAATCGCACTTTGTACTTTTGATGGAAAGCCCTTTAAAATCTTGTTTGGATTATTTGCTTTTATTGCGGCTATCGAGCTGCTGAGTTTCTTCAAACGAAAGAGGGGTGGGTTAAATAATTTCTTAGCATTTCTCGAAATCATCTTTTTGATTTGGGGAACTATCTTTGTCGCCGGTATTGATGTAGGACATTTTTGGTATGTCGTCTTGGGTGTTCCGGGATATGACGTTTTTGCTTATCTTTGTGGTAAAGCTTTTGGTGGCAAGATTTTTGGCAAATCTCGTCCGTTTCCACATATTTCCAAGAATAAAACATGGGAGGGAACCATACTTGGTCTCACCATGTCTATCGGTATGGTGGCGGTTTTGATTGGTTTTGTGGGCGACTTCGCTACTGATTGGTTGTATTTGCTTTGTGGGCCACTGGCATTGGTTGGTGATTTATTTGAAAGCTTCTTAAAACGCAAATTTGATGTAAAAGATTCTAATGAGATTTTGATTAATAATCGTTTCTTTGAAAAATTAGAATTAATAGTTGGTGGTTCGGAGGGACATGGTGGTTTCTTGGATAGAATTGATTCGATTGCTTTTACTTGTACTATTTTATTAATAGTTTCCAGCCTTTTCTAAAGTAATCAAAGCCAGAATATATTGTCAAAACGAGTGCCAAATAAAGCGCTACAAAACCTAAAATGGTGAAGATTTCTTGATTTATAATAAGATTTAAGAGGAAAATAATTAATGCAGTCATTTGGGTGGCGGTTTTGGCTTTGCCGAAGTTTGAAGCCGCGATGGTCTCACCCTTTTTAGCTGCTACCATGCGTAAACCATCTACGGCGAGATCTCTGATTATGATAATCGCAAATACCCAGAGCGGTATAACGTTAAGATAAGTCAAAGCAAGAAGAGCTAAATCTACTAGCATTTTGTCGGCCAATGGGTCTAGGAATGCTCCTAGATCGGTAACTTTTTGACTTTTGCGAGCGAGCGTGCCGTCTATTTTGTCCGTAATAGCAGCGATAATAAATAGTGCAAGTGCTACGATTCTCGCCCAGGTATAGGGCATTGTTACAAAAATCAAAAAGACAATGGAGAGGAGCATACGAATGATAGTTAATACAGTAGGAAATGTGATTCGAGCAGATTTTATTGATCTATTCGAACTCATATTACCTTCTTTCTATGCTCGACCTTCCAGGCGCGAACGCCAGCGAAGCGTGCTGCCAATACATCTGTCGACCATTTGTCACCAAGCATGACAGTATACTCTGGTGCGATTTTTTGACTCTCTCTGGCTTTGGTGAGTTTGCGGCTAATTGGTTTTTTAGCCCACCAAACGCATTTGATACCAATCGGGTCGCAAAACTTTTTCATCATTTTTTTACGACCATTGTTTGAGACAATCATTACTTTGACATCGGCTTTTTTACAGTCTTTAATCCATTTGATTAATTCGTCTGCGGGCTCTTTCTCGGAATGAAGACGAAGAGTGTTGTCGAGATCGCAAAGCAAAAGTTTGACGTTTTCTTTGATCAAAATTTCTGGGGTGACGTCTTCAAATTTTTCGAATCTCTTGTCAGCACAAAAAATAGTCATATCTCTATTTTAACATGTTATAATGGATATATGTATAAGATTTTTAGCGATTTTTTGGACGGAAAAGAGAAGATTTGCATCATTCAGGCGGAAAATCCAGATGGAGATTCGATTGGGAGTGCGATTGCTTTAGATTATTTGCTATCCGATAGGGAAGTTTCTCTTTATTGTCCGGTTGATGTGCCAAAGTATTTACACTATTTTACTGATTGGTCTAGGGTGACGAACGAATTCGATTTTAAAGCCGACGGATATATCATCGTTGATACGGCGGCTGAGGTTTTGCTTTCGAAGATGTTAGACGATACTGCTATCCGCAACCGCCTATACTCGGCGCCGGTTTTAGTGATTGACCATCATGAAACACCAGATGATTTGCAATTCCCACACGAAAGCATCATCGAAGTACGACCGGCTTGTGCGGAAGTGATTTTTCGAATTGCAAAAGAATTAAAGATTGAGATTAATAAGGAAGCGGCAGAAGCTATTTTCCAGGGAATCTTGTCGGATACTTTGGGGTTGACTAGCGTCGCAATGACAGACGAAACTTTTGAAATTGCAGCAGAACTCACTAGGCTAGGGGCTAATATTTCTGATTTAGAGGAGCGTCGACGTGAATTTATGAAGAAGTCACCGCGAATTTTGGATTACAAAGCAGATTTGATTAAGCGAATCGATTATTCTCTAGATGGACAGCTGGCTACAGTACATATCCCGTGGGACGATATTCGTGAATATTCTGACGAGTATAATCCGAACGTGTTGATTCTGGAAGAAATGCGACTAGTGGAAGGCGTGAAAGTAGCTGTAGCAGTCAAAACCTACCCTGACGGTAAGGTGACTGGTAAAATTCGTTGTGCGTCGGATGCGCAAGTCGCCGATAAGGTAGCCGGGTATTTTGGCGGTGGTGGCCATCCTTATGCGGCTGGTTTTAGAACTTATGATACTACATACGAAGAGGTAATAAAAGAATTGGTGCATTTAGTGCCGGAGTTACTTGATGAGAAATAAATTAATTCTATTCAAAAACCACGATTACTGTGCCGTTAAAAAACCGACGTTGACCGTGGTAATGATTCACGGAATAGCGTCTGAATCTTCTACTTATAATGGCGCGCTAGAATATCTCGAAAAAGTTGATGCTTTAAAAAATGTGAGATTTGTAACCTTTGATTTGCTTGGTTCAGGTAAATCTTTGAAAGACGATAATTTGAATTATGATTACAAAGATCAACTTACGGCGCTTCATAATGCAATAAAGAAGTTGAAGGTTAAGACTCCTTTGGTTTTGGTCGGGCATTCACTTGGAACTTTTATCGTTACAAGATATGCGAGTAAGCACAAAAAAATGGTGAGGAATCTGATTTTGGTTTCGCCTCCAATCTATACTCTGTCGGATTTAGACAACCCAGCATTTGCTGCTGGGATTAAGGCTTTTCAGGATGCGGTAAGTTTGAAAAACCGCCAAATCTTAGAAGAAAAATCATTTATTAATTCTATGAAAAGAATAGTATTAAATCGCAAGAATTATCAGACTTTAGCGGAGCTGGATATTCCTATTACATTAGTATATGGTGAGTTAGATAAACTAATTGCGCCATATAACATTCCGAAAATTAAGAGAGACAATCATAACATTAAGGCAATTAGGACAGCTGGGCGACATGGCGTTTCGCGTGAAAAATATCCTGTGTTGAATAAACTACTAGAAGAGATTTTAAAGGAGGTAGAATGCTAAAATTATACAACACAGCAAGCCGCAAGATTGAAGATTTTAAACCAGTTGGCGACGTAGTGAAGATTTATACCTGTGGACCGACTGTGTATGGATATCAGCATATAGGGAATTATGCCGCGTATATTTATTGGGATTTATTAGTCCGGGTGCTCAAGGCTAACGGGATGAAAATAAAACGGGTTCTAAATTTGACGGACGTAGGGCATCTCACTTCTGACGCGGATTCGGGTGAAGACAAACTAGAAAAAGGTGCCAGACGCGAGGGGAAAAGTGTTTTTGAAATTGCGAAGTTTTATGCGGAAGATTTTCTGAAGAATTACCAAGCCTTGAATTTGACTGATCCGGACGTGATTGCTAGAGCGACGGATTATATCGAAGAAGATATGCGGGCGGTAGACGCAATGACTGAGCGTGGCTTTACTTACGAAACGCAAGATGGTGTGTATTTCGATACGTCGAAATTTCCCGCGTATGCGGAATTTGCAAAGTTAGATTTGTCGGGTCTACAAGCGGGAGCGAGAGTGGGATTTTCGGACGAAAAAAAGAACGTCTCAGACTTTGCAGTATGGAAATTTATTCAACCTGACGAAAACCATGTGATGCGCTGGGATTATTTAGGCCGTCCAGGTTATCCAGGGTGGCATCTTGAATGTTCCACGATTATCCATAAAGAACTGGGCGAGCCAATCGATATTCATACGGGAGGTGTGGACCACATTCCAGTACACCATACAAATGAGATTGCCGAGACTTACGCGGCGTACGGCACAGAGTTATCGCGTTTTTGGCTGCACTGTAATTTTATTACGATTGATGGTGAGAAAGTTTCAAAATCTTTGGGTAATATCTATACTTTGGCTGATTTAGCAGAGCGTGGTTTTTCGCCAATGGACTATAAAATGTGGTTGCTATCTGGACATTATCAGGGGACAAGGAATTTTACTTTTGAATCTTTGGCGGGGGCAAAAGCACGAAGGCTGCATTGGCGTAATAAAATTGCCGAATGCTACCAGCGTGAAGTAGTTAGTGATAATGATACATTTGAAAAAGTCTTAGCGGCCGTGAATAATAACTTAAATTCAGCAGAGGCGTTTGCCGTAATCGATAATTCTTCTTTGTCGCTCGAGGACTGGCGGAAAGTAGATGAATTGTTTGGATTGAATTTGATTAATGATTCGCCGGATATTGATGATAAGGTCCGTGGATTGATTGATGAGCGGCAGAAAGCACGCGCGTCGCATGATTTTGAAAAATCTGATGAGATACGCGATTTATTAGCCCAGAAAGGATTTGGCGTGGAAGATACATCTGGTGGGCCCGTATGGCGATATATATAATGCCTTCGACTAGTATTATGAGTCTTAGTATATAATTGGCGCCATCAATTGATTAATTCGCAAGCGTGAAAGATTTGCCTGAACGCGGAGTAGCATAAGTAGAAGTAGAGCTACCATAAAGACGAGAGGTTGTATTAGTAATTGAACCAGTAGTGGTGCCATTATTGGTCTTTGGGATAGTGACAGACCAGGTGGTGGCGCTGTTGCCAGCGTATTGGAACATATTATTCATACTTGTTACATTGGAAGTATTCCAGGAGGAAAGGTCTAGGGTGAAGGAATACGCACTATAGCCGGCATAACGGAACATACTAGACATATTTGTCACACTAGAAGTGTTCCAATTAGAAAGATTGCCAACGGACCAAGTAGTGGCGTTGTAGCCGGCACTTTGGAACATACTAGACATATTTGTCACACTAGAAGTGTTCCAGGAAGAGAGGTCTAGAGTGAAGGAGGTTGCGTTGTAGCCGTCATCGCGGAACATATTGGACATATTTGTCACACTAGAAGTATCCCAGGAAGAGAGATTTAAGGTAAAAGAAGTTGCGTTGTAGCCGGCAGTGTAGAACATACTTTGCATATTCGTCACACTAGATGTATCCCAGGAAGAGAGATTTAAGGTAAAAGAAGTTGCGTTGTAGCCGGCAGTGTAGAACATACTTAGCATGTTCGTCACACTAGATGTATCCCAAGAGGAGAGGTTGCCAACAGACCAGGTGGTGGCGCTGCAGCCAGCCTGGCCGAACATCCATTCCATAGTTGTCACGCTGGAAGTATTCCAATCCGAGAGGTCACCAACAGACCAGGTAGTAGCGTTGTGGCCGGCAGAGGAGAACATGTAAGACATATTTGTCACGCTAGAGGTATTCCAGGAAGAAAGGTCTAGGGTAAACGAAGATGCACTATAGCCGGCAGAGTAGAACATACCGAACATATTTGTCACGCTAGAAGTATTCCAATTAGAAAGATTGCCAACAGACCAGGTAGTAGCGTTACTACCGGCACTGTCGAACATACCATTCATATCCGTCACGCTAGAAGTGTCCCAATCAGAAAGATTGCCAACGGACCAGGTAGTAGCGTTGTAGCCGGTACCGGAGAACATAGTAGACATATCTATTACATTAGAGGTGTTCCAAGAGGAAAGATTTAGGGAGAAGGAAGATGAATTGTAGCCAGCACTTTGGAACATATTAGACATATTTGTCACGCTAGAAGTATTCCAAGAGGAGAGATTTGGAGCGAAAGAAGATGAGTAATTACCGGAATAAAAGAACATCCAAGACATATCCGTCACATTATCGGTTTTTAGTCCGCTTAGGTCCCATGAACCGCAGTTTTCAAGTAGAGCAAACCAGGCGCTAGTAGAAGTTGGAGCAACAGTGCCACTAACTACGACATTCTTAATCTGATCGTGGTGAGAAAACCAAGGCGTTGTTGTAGCCCAGTCATAATCATCAAACTCATATCCATCAATAGCCACAGGGCCACCAGCTACAGCGCCAGAAGTAATGTCAGAGTCGCTAATGGTTAAGGTGTAATTATCTGAAGTACCGGTAATTGCATAATAGAGGTTTTTAGAGATCGGGACTGGAGTAGGGGCCGTATATGGATGAACTAGGGTGTATTTTACTTTACCATTATATGTATCAGCATCTTGGAAAGTAGACATAAAAGCCCTGTAGGTGGATTGAAGCTTGGAGCCTAGTGTTGCGTCGGTTGATGTAGTATATTCTGCTACTTTG
>JAZRJZ010000012.1:0-6891 GCA_045646085.1 Candidatus Nanosyncoccus sp. | reverse complement strand
AGACCGGCTTGGCCTCCCGACTTGAATGTTCCTGGGGATTATGGATAAGCCGGATGTGGATTCGATTACTGGACTTTCGCCGGCGATTTCGATTGATCAAAAATCAACTTCGAGAAATCCGCGCTCTACGGTAGCTACGGTGACGGAGGTGTATGATTATTTGCGATTGTTGTTTGCGAGAGTGGGGGTGCCACATTGTCCGATTTGCCACAAAGAAGTTAGTCGCAGATCAGCGGAAGATATCGTTAATGCCGTGATGAAATTACCACTTGGTTCGAAATTGATTTTGCTTGCGCCAATTGTGTCGGCGAAAAAAGGTGAATTTGCTCATATACCAGAGCAATATTCCGCGAAAGGCTTTGCGAGAGTGAGAGTGGATGGAATTATATATGCTTTGGATGAATTTCCAGAGTTAAACAAGAATGAGCGACATGACATCGAGATAGTGGTAGATAGATTTGTGCTAAATCCGGAACTGAGAACTAGAATTGCTGGTTCGGTTGAGCAGGCACTTGAAATGGGAAAGGGTATTATTCAGTTGCTTAAAATTAAAGATAATTCAGTGGCAGTAGGTGAGGCAAGGATTGAAGCGGATAAGACAGATGTTTTTACTTTTTCACAGCGATATGCTTGTCCGGATCATCCTGATGAATTAATTCCAGAACTTACGCCTAGGTTATTCAGTTTTAATGCACCAGAGGGAGCCTGTCCGGTTTGTACGGGGCTTGGCTCGAGAATGGAAATTGATCCTGGACTGGTATTTAATAATAATTTGACAATTGCGGAGGGGGGGATTAGGCCGTTTAATCGAGTGGGGCAAGATTCTTGGTGGTTGAAGAGACTAATGCAAGTTGGTATAAAGCATGGCTTTAATATATATACACCAATTGGGGAGCTATCGGATGAAGCAAAACATCTGATTTTGTATGGAACTGGTGAAGAAAAATATCAGATGAAAATTAGTGGGTCGGGTAGGTTTGCAGATGGAACGGTTTACGAGACGACTTACGAGGGCGTGATACCGATGTTGGAGCGTCGATATAATGATCCGAAAGTATCAGAGTTTACGAAGCATGATATTGAGAGATTTATGCGAGTAAGAGAGTGTCAAGAATGTCATGGGGCGAGATTGAAGCCAGCGGTACTTGCAGTAACTATTCATGACCTAAATATCGTTGATATGTGTAATTTGGATGTGGATGCAACTCTTGAGGTTTTGTCGCAAGACTTAGGTTTTTCGGAATCAGAGAATATGATTGCAGGACCTATTTTGAAGGAAATTCGTGAAAGGGTGAAATTCATGCAGGATGTGGGACTGGGTTATTTGGAGCTTGGACGGGCAGCGAATACTTTGAGTGGTGGAGAAGCACAAAGGATACGACTTGCGACGCAGATTGGTTCGGGGTTACAAGGTGTACTTTATGTTTTGGATGAGCCGTCGATTGGCTTGCATCAGCGTGATAATAATAAGTTGATTGCGACTTTGAAACATTTACGAGATTTGAAGAATACGGTGCTAGTAGTGGAACACGATGAGGATACGATGCTACAGTCGGATTATATTATTGATATTGGACCTGGGGCGGGTCTTGCGGGTGGACGATTGGTGGCGGCTGGTACACCAGAAGAAGTGATGGCAAATCCTGATTCGATTACTGGTAAATATTTGTCTGGTGAGATGACGATTCCGGTGCCGAAAAAGCGTCGTAAAGCCAAGAGAGGCCAAGAACTTGTCGTGGTGGGTGCGCGGGAAAATAATTTGAAAGATATTGATGTACATTTTCCATTAGGCGTGATGACTGTAGTATCAGGTGTGTCTGGTAGCGGTAAATCTACTTTAGTGAAAAATATTTTAGCAAATGAGTTATTGGCGCGACTACATCGTGCACAGACGGTTTCTGGTACGCATGAAAGGATTGATGGAATTGAAAATATCAATAAGGTAATTGTGATTGATCAGAGTCCGATTGGGCGAACGCCACGTTCGAACCCGGCAACTTATACTGGGGTATTTACGGCGATACGAGAATTGTTTGCGGCGCAGCCAGAATCAGAAATAAGAGGCTATAAAGCGGGTAGATTTAGCTTTAACGTGAAAGGTGGTCGTTGCGAAAATTGTCAAGGTGATGGCGTGAATAAAATCGAAATGCATTTTTTGCCAGATGTTTATGTAACTTGTCCGGCGTGTCATGGTAAACGCTATAATCATGAGGCTTTGGAAGTGAAGTATAAAGGTAAGGATATTTCTGAAGTTTTAAACATGACAATTGATGAGGCGGTAGAATTCTTTGGAAATATTCCATCGATTGCTTCGAAACTACGTACGATTCAGGAGGTTGGCTTAGGTTATATTAAATTAGGGCAGCCGGCGACGACTTTTTCGGGTGGAGAAGCGCAGAGAATTAAGCTGGCTACAGAATTATCGCGACGATCAACTGGTAAAACATTATATATCTTAGATGAGCCAACTACGGGGCTACATTCTGACGATGTGAATAGATTGCTTTCGATTTTGAATAGATTAGTAGATGGCGGTAATTCGATGATTATTATTGAGCATAACTTACATGTCATAAAGTCGGCGGATTGGATTATTGATATGGGGCCTGAAGGTGGTTTGAAAGGTGGTATGGTTTGTGCCGAGGGAACACCGGAAGAATTAGCAAAAAGCGCTAAGACTCCAACGGGTGAATATTTAAGAAAAATATTGAAGTAAAATGACTTGGAATAACGATCAGGTTAATGAGAAAGAAACAAACAAAATAATTGAGTTAGTTAGAGGTTGTCTAAGATTAGATGGCGATGTTGTAGAATTGGGATGTTATAAGGGGGATACGTCGCTTCTCCTTGCAGAAGTCATAAATGGTACCGAAAAAAAGTTATGGATTTATGATTCTTTTGAGGGATTGCCAGAAAAATCGACTTTGGATGCGTCGGAAATTGGTAAGAGTTTTCAGAAGGGGGAATTATCGGTAACAAAAAGAGAGGTGAAGGCAAGATTTTTGCGGGCGGGGTTAAAAGTGCCGGCGATAAAAAAGGCGTGGTTTAAAGATTTAGATGCCGAAGATTTGCCAGAAAAGATAGCTTTGGCGTTTTTGGACGGAGATTTTTATGAGTCGATTAGAGATAGTTTGAGATTAGTAGATACGAGGATGACTAAGGGTGGTGTGATTGCGGTGCACGATTATGATAACCCTGCTTTGCCGGGAGTAAGTCGGGCGGTAAATGAGTGGCTAAGAGGAAAGAATCTAAAGATTGAAAAGTATCAGAGTTTGATGATTATTAGTTTGTAAATCTAACGATGCGTAGTGGACTAACTGAAAAACAAATGTCTGACAAGAGATTTAGAGAGAGTGAGGAGGAAATCTTTGAGACGATTTTTGAACAAGGGAATCTGCCGGATGTGAACTTGGTGGCGAGAAAAACCAAGCTTTCGCGTTCGACTTTGTATCGTCATCACAGGGTGCTCTATAATATCACGACTGATTATGAGAAGTATTTGCTAAAAAACTATAACTCGGTAATGAGGTGTGCGATGCTTGGTGGTAGAGTGAAGTTGAAAAGTATTTTTTATAAAATGTTGGTTTTTATTATGAGTAATAAAAAGATTATTAAGGCTTTGGTAAAAAGAAATCGTACAGCGATTTTTGAACAGATGTTGGAGCGACTAAAGAAGGTAATTACAAAAAGATGTGCATTGCCAAAAAAATCTGATAAGATGTTTCGGATTTATATGATGGAAGTGATTGGAGTGATTGAGGAGTGGGGAATGAGAGATTATTGCCAAGAGGAAATTGAAAGGGTTTTGGAGGATATTATGTATTTGACGGAGACTATGAAGACGCGACTTAGGTCGATACCAAATAATTAGCACTCGGGGGTTTACAGTGCTAATTATTGTGCTATAATGAGGGTAGAAAAGGAGTTAATGATATGACATTAAAACCATTAAAGGATAGAGTAGTGGCTGTAGTAGAAAAGCCACTTGAAAAAACGAAATCTGGAATTTTGTTAGGTGAGGCGAAAGAAAAACCAGCTTATGCCGTAGTGGAGTCGGTGGGGCCAGAAGTAAAGGGTGTGAAAAAAGGTGAGAAGATCGTTTATAAGGAGTATTCGACTACAGAAATCAAGATAGATGATAAAGATTATATTATTCTAAAAGAAGAAGATATTTTGGCGACTTTATAGAGAGTTGCTTGTGGAAAACTTGTGGAAAACTTAATAAAGGAGTAAGAAATGGCAAAGAAAATTTTTTATGAAGAAGAGGCTAGAGAGAAGGTACTATCTGGTGCGAAGCAATTATATGATGCGGTGAAAGTGACTTTTGGTCCAAAAGGAAAAAATGTAATTATCGAGAAGGAGTATGGCGCACCTGTGATTACGCACGATGGCGTAACGGTGGCCGAGGCAGTGGAACTACCAAACAAAGATGAAGGTCTAGGTGAGGCGGTGGGGGCCAAGTTGATTAAGACTGCTGCGCAAAAGTTGAATAAGGTAGCTGGTGATGGTACTACGACGGTAACAGTTTTGACATATAATATATTGTCTGAAGCAAATAAGTTGATTGCGGCTGGTGTTAATCCGATGGAGCTTAGGCGCGGAATCGAAAAAGCTGGCGCAGAGATCGTAAAAGAGATTGATAAATTAGCGGAAAAAATTGAAGGTGATTCAAAGAAAGTGGCGGAAGTTGCGACGATTTCGGCGGGTGATGAGAAAATTGGTGAATTGATTGCGGAAGTGATTTCGAAGATCGGTAAGGATGGCGTAGTGACAGTAGAAGCGGGTCAAGGTCTAGAAATGGAAGAGGAGATTGTAGAAGGGTTTAGTTATGATAAAGGTTATTCTTCGCCATTTTTCGTAACTGATGTTAATCGTCAAGAGGCGGTGTTTGAAAAGCCATTAGTTTTGATAACTGAGCGTAAGATTTCGGCGGCGAGTGATATTTTGCCATTACTCGAGAAATGCGCACAAGCGGGCAAGAAGGATTTGGTGATTATTGCCGAAGAAGTAGAGGGTGAGGCCTTGAGTCTTTTGGTGCTAAATAAATTGAAGGGTGTGTTTAATTCGTTGGTCCTCAAGGCCCCATCGTTTGGTGATAGGCGAAAAGAGATTATGGAGGATATTGCGATTTTGACTGATGCGACAGTGGTTTCGTCGGACAAGGGTTTGAAGCTTGAAGAAGTTGGTCTGGAAGTGCTCGGGTCGGCGGCGAAGGTGTTGGCGACAAAGGATGAAACGACGATTATTAAGGGTGCCGGTGATGCAAAAGCAGTAAAAGAACGAATTAAGTTAATCAGTGCCCAGGCGGGAATGGCGAAATCTGATTACGAGAGAGAAGAATTTGAAAAACGAGCAGCGGCTTTGTCTGGTAAAGTGGCAGTAATTAAGGTGGGTGGCGCGACTGAAACCGAGATTGATGAGAAGAAATTCCGCGTGGATGATGCGGTAGCGGCTACGAAGGCGGCGCTAGCTGAGGGAATTGTAGCCGGTGGTGGTGTGACACTAGTGAATTTGGCCAGTAAACTATCTGATAGTGATAATGGCGCAAAGATTGTAAAAAATGCTTTGAAGACTCCGTTTGTACATATTACAGAAAATGCAGGACTAAATGCGCAGGCTTTGCTAGCAGAAGTAGAGGGTGCAAAGTCTGGGTTTGGCGTGAATGTGATGACACCAGAAAAAGGTTTGATTGACTTGAAAAAATCAGGTGTGATTGACCCGGCTAAAGTGACAAAAGAAGCAGTAAAGAATGCTACTTCGATTGCGGCTACGGCGATTACGATGGGTGCGTTAATCTGTGAGATACCGGAAGAGAAACCGGCTACACCAGACATGGGTGGAATGTATTAAAAAACTTGTGGAAAACTAGGGCAAAATACTTGTGTTTTTCCCTTAAATGGGCTACAATTATTTTGGAGTGTAGAGTTTTTGGTAGAAAACAAATAAATAATACATTAAAAATAAAGGTTAATACATACAAAAATGTCAGAGTTTTTGGGAAACAAAACAGGTGTTTCTATTGTCGCATTGTTTTTTGCGTCCTTTTTGTTTTCTATGGTATGTTCTACTTTGCTTGCTACTGATGTCTCCGCCTATACCGCCTCTCTCTCCACTTCCGGCACAGTCACTACTAATGTCACTCCTAATACAGAAGGAGAAAAAAGTATAAGTATTAATCAAGATTCAGTCAATGTTATCACAGACTGTAGAGCAGGTTATAACCTTACTATCTCTTCATCTGTTACCGATAGAAACCTATATAAAGACGGTAATAGTGCTAATAATACATCAGGACAATACTTCACTCCAGTTAATGGTACAGCACAACTAAATAATACTACTAACCAATATGGTTATTCACTTACAGCTAATACAGAATCCGGAGTCTTTACACCACTTCCGCTGCCTTCTGCTCCTACCTTCATTAAGACTCCATCACAAACTGCCAGCCAAACAGACATTAATGATAACATTCCAGTCTATTATGGTGTATCAGCAGCAAATACTCTAAATCCTGGATTATACAAATTAGCAAATAGTGGTACTATACTATACCAACTTACATTAGACGAAAGCTGCATGGCATTTACCGTAAACTTCAATGCCAATGGTGGTACTGGTACAATGAGTAACCAAGACATTATTGTTAGTACTCCTACTAACCTTTCAGCTAATTCATTCACTGCTCCAGCTTATGGTCAATCCTATCAAAATGCAGCTGGTACTACTATACCGGCTACAGCAGACAAGATGTGGACCTTCTGGGGCTGGAATACAGCCATAGATGGTACTGGTGACTGGTATAAAGACAGAGAATCAGTCACTAACCTAACTAACGCTGGAGACACTATTACACTATATGCTCAATGGAAACAAGCAACTCTAGTAGAC